>JAFTAM010000181.1 GCA_017458675.1 bacterium | reverse complement strand
TTGTTTTGCTCTGAAGCGAGCGTCCGAGCTCCGGGTACGGCGAGTCGCGGAGCGAAGTGCAAAACAAAACCGGCATAACGAAAACAAGTTAAACATGCTTGACAGATTCTTCGCTGCGCTCAGAATGACAGAGCGAGCAGGCGCTGTCGGTAAGTCAAGTAAAAACAGGCTTTCAGCAAACATGTATTGCACAGGTTTTGTTTTGCTCTGAAGCGAGCGTCCGAGCTCCGGGTACGGCGAGTCGCGGAGCGAAGTGCAAAACAAAACCGGCATAACAAAAACATGCAAAACATGCATGAAAGATTCTCCGCTGCGCTCAGAATGACAAGGGGGGAAGGGGCCGTCATGCAAAGCGGAGGGCCGGGAGACGGCGCGGGAGATTCGCAGGCGCTGCCGGAGAAAAGCGCAGGAGAGGCGGCGCAGCTAAATGTCCGCTTCTGCCAGAAGCTCGATAAGCTGAGCCATGGCGGCCGCGCCTCCCGGAGGTCCCAGGCGGACTCTGCCGATATCGCCCCGGCGCTTTCTTTCCGCGGGATCGTTGATCAAACCGATCAGCGCCTCTATCACGGCTTCGTCATCGTCCTCGGCTACCGTTAAGGCATCGCCCAAAAGGCCCTTTTGGCGGGATCGGTACCACTTCATCTGTTTTTCGCCGCCTTTTTCATAGGCTACTACCGGAATTCCCCAGCCGGCGGCCTGTTCGTGAGCGGTGCCGGCCAGGCCCAGAGCCAGGCTGCTGCAGCGGAGTACGCCGGCTAAATCGTCTCTGATCAGGAAAAAGCGGGCCGGCTCGGGCTGAGTATCTTTTTCTGAGAATATGAGCTGCTGCCAGCCGGGAAAGATAGGCTCGGCGGCGGAGGCGGAGCAGGCGGCGGCCAGTTCGGCGGCGTCAATGGAGGGAGCGGCGGCTATGAGGCCGCAGAGGGGACGGTTCAGCCTGAGGGAGGTTTTCCGGGCTATTTCAATTAAACGGGGCAGGACGCCGTAGGCGGCCTGACGGCTGCCCGGAAACATGGCCAGTCCCATCTCATTTTCTTTTAAGGAAAAATCGAGATTCCGCGGTTCCAAACCGTCCATCATGGCGTTGCCTACCCATTTGGCCTTAACGTCCTGAGCGCGCAGACTTTTGGCGGTCTGTTCATCCCGCACCAGAGAGTATACGCCGAAGGTTCTCAGCGCCCAGGCTTCCAAAGCGGAATAGGCGTGGTGGTAATCGGATTTGGCGGTGCCGATAAAGGTTATGGGGCGAATCCCCGAGAGGATGGCCATTATGACCGGCCAGAGATCGCCTACTGCGACGATCTCCCGATAATTGTTTCTGTTTCTGCGCAGCCAGAGGAGCTGCTTTATGACTAAGCCGCCCAGGCCGGAGGCCAGGTCATTGAAAATGCGCAGCCAGTTTTCGGCAATAAGTCCGCCGCTGGGCATTTTTTTGCGGGGGCCGCAGAGGGGAGCTATGCCTTCGTAGGAGCTGCCTTCGCCCACTAAGGGCATGGCCTCAAAAGTTACTCTTTTAATTTTTTTGAGAATCTGCGCGCAGATGGCGTCTTCGCCGGCGCCGTTGGAAATAAATAAAACGTGGGGTTTGCTGTTCATAGGTATTCTCGCTTAGCATTTATGCAGCCGGCAGCGGCTGGAGCAGGGGTCGTCCAAATTGTAGTCGAGCTCTCCGACGTACTGCGAATGGGCGCCGGTCTGGGTTATGAATACGTCTCCGATTCTTTTGGGCTCGCAAAGCACGGTGTGAGTATGGCCGCCCAATATCCAGGTCCCTCCAGGCAGCTTGGCGGCCAGTTCGATATCGCGGTCCAGCCCCAGATGGCTTAATACAATGAGGCGCGAGGGCTGATTCCGGGACTGTCCGAGCAGGTAATCGGCCAGGGGAACCAGGCTTTCCTCGGCGGAATAGAATCTGAATTTAAAGAGATTTTCCCAGAAGGAATTGTGCGGATACTGAACGGGAACGGCCCCCAGGACGATTAAGTTTATCTTGCCGCCGCGATGAGGGAGAGGCAGGCGCAGCCAGCCTGTCCAGCGCGGAGAAAGGCCGTCGCCGGTTTTTGCAGTCGGCGCTTCGCCGCTGCTTTTGCAGATTTTGTTCACATATTCGGCGGCGCCGAGTCTGCCCTCAAGCTTGACGTCGCATAAATTGCTGCAGATCAGAGGAAAGCTGCGCTCATCGCTTCTCAGATCGAGGACGCGGCGCAGATAGCTGAATTCGCGGTTGCCCATGGCCATGGCCGTACAGCCCAGGCGGCTCATATAAGCGAGATTGGGCTCATGCCGCCGAAAAACGGTGTTGGAGCCCAGCAGGGCGTCTCCTGAATCAAAGAAGAGAGCTTCTCCGCTTTCTATAGCGGAAAAAGCTCTCTTTTCGAGCCATTTTAAAGCTCCCTCACTTCCGTGCAGATCGTTGGTGAAATAAATCCGCATCTATTTTATGAGCGGCTTTTGCTTATCTGAGCGTAGGCTTGGGGAAAGTGTTTTTTAGCCGCATAGAAGATTACCGCTCCGTAGCCTATCAGCCAGCCTATTCCGCAGAAGGCGGGATGACCGAGGAAACTTCCTGCG
This sequence comes from bacterium, assembly GCA_017458675.1. Taxonomy (GTDB): domain Bacteria; phylum Vulcanimicrobiota; class Xenobia; order Xenobiales; family Xenobiaceae; genus RGIG3641. The sequence goes on along the minus strand of JAFTAM010000181.1, from coordinate 12,027 downwards.
GCTAAGCCGATGAATCCGAACAGCCAGCTGAAAAACATGAGCTTGGGCTGCAGAAATATGGAGTATCCGAAGGAGCCGCCGATGACGGTTCCCACGAAGCCGAAGATCAGGCCTTTGTCCCAGTCTGCGGTATTTGTGGCTACGGCGGCGCCAACTTTGGCGGCCTGGATCAAAGCCGAGGGGCTGTGCCCCACATCTATAATTGAATTCGCGCCCCAGAGAAATCCCATTAAAAGGCCTAAAAATCCAAAGCCCATTATGATCAGGGTGCGGGGCGGCGGAGCGTCGGTATCCTTAGCGGCGGCGGCTCCGTTGGTTTTGGCGAGAGAGATGTTCTCAGATTTATTCTTTTTGTTTTTTTTGCTGGACATGGAATTAAATTTATACCTTTACGGATTATTGTTGTTTTTCATTTTTTCCCAGTATTTTAAGGCTGACTGCCGCAGAATGACCGAGCGCATGTAAGCCTTGTGAGGCATGGCCGGCGAGCCTGACCAGACGTTTTGACCGTCGGGGATATCTTCGCTGACATGAGCTCTGGCCGCGGCGGTGGCCAGAGAACCGACTTTTTTGCCTTCGTCGACCAGAGACTGTCCCGTAACGATGGCCAGCTTGCCTATATGTACGTTCTTCTGCAGACAGGCTTGGGCGATGATGATAGTCAGAGGCTCTAAAACCGAACCTTCGGCTATACAGGCCATGTTGTCTATGCGCGAGCCCGAGCCTATCCGACAGGAATCAATCTGGCAGCGGGCTCCAATTTCGATATCGTCTCCGAGCTCAGCCTGCGGACCTATGACGGACAGGGGGCCTATAAGGGAATCCTTTCCCAGGGAAGAACCGTCAAAAACAGATACGTTGGGAAGAATTCTGGTGTTGGCGCCGATATGGCAGTTCTTGCCTATATAGGTTCCTGCATGAATTTCACAGCCGGCCTCTACGGTGCAGCCGGCCTCTATGACGGCGCAGGGACCGACATAGACTGAGGGATCGATGTCTGCGTCTTCGGCAATTACTGCGGATTCATGTATGCCGGCTTTATATCTGCGGCGGGGATAAAAGAGACTGAGCAGAGCCGCAAAGGCTATTCTGGGATTGCCAACCGTCAGAGCGGGAAGGCCGTCCGGCAGCCGGTCAGTCAGCTTCTCAGGAATCAACACCGCTTTAAAGCTGAGCTCAGAAACTTTTTTTAAACTGTCGGCATCCTCGGCAAAAGTCAAAGAGCTGTCCGATTCCTTTAAAACTCCGTCTAAGCCGGCTATGCGGTTAATTTTTAAATCGGCGCATTCGGGAGAGGACAGCCTGCCGCCGAGCAGCTCCTCCAATTCTTTTAATGTCTTTACCACCATAATTCCGGATAAATACTTCCTGTTTCTAAAGGATCGATATCTGTTTCTTCAAAAATCAAATTTTCAGCGGCCAGAGGCGCAGCCAGAGCGCGTCCGTTCCATTCTCTTCCGTAGCCCAGACCCAGAAGGCCGCTTCCCAAAATATCTGCGTATCTGGCCCGAACTATAAACTGCGGAGTCCGGCAGACCGGTCTGCCGTGCTGGAGTATAAAAGCGGTTTCGCAGCGTCTGGCAAATTCTCCCTCTCTTTTCATGTGTTTCGGCAGAGGGGTAAGATTGTCCAGCAGGATGCCGAAATCTATCCGTTCGCAGAGCTGTCCCAGCGAAAGTTTTCCCGGCTTTAAAACTAAATTGGCGTATCCCGGCTTAGGCGGCTTGCCCCAGGGCCTGACTGAAAGACATGAGGGCGGCAGACCTGAAAGCTTGGCATAGCTCAGATCGTATAAGGGCAGGCGAAAGCGCCCGTTTTTCACCAGCTCGACGGCTCTTTTAGCCATGCCCTCTCCGTCAAAGGGAACGGTTCCGAATCCGCTCGGCAGAGTTCCGTCGTCGGTTATGCTTACGGCTGAATTTAAGGGGAAGGTTTCCCGGAGCTGAGGGGAATCGGGGCGGCTCAGAACGTCGGCTGCAAAATCCTCCAGAAGGCGCCCGCAGGCTGCCGCGGTGAAAACTCCGCTCATAACAGAGCTTTCCGGCCAGGCTATCTCTTTGGAATATGCGGAACGCCAGACTAAGCGGCACAGCATGTCCGAGGCCGAACGGGGAGGCGCGGAGGCGTAAAAGGCCTCGCTTACGGGAATCCCTTCATGGGAGCTTAAGGTTAAAGCGTGCAGAGTGCGGCTGGCCGAGCGTTCTCCTGCTCTGACGGTGAGCTTTAAGGTATGCTGAAAAATTTTGGCGCTTAGGTTCAGTTTGCGTTCGGGCAGCAGAGAGGGCAGCATGAAATCCAGATTCTGAATTATGCGCTGCATTTTGGCGAGGGAACGGACCAGATTACCGTCGGCAGTTCCCGCTGCTTCGGCTTGCAGTCCCGTAAAAATGCCTTTTTGAGAGAAGGTCCCTCTGGGACCGCTCAGAGCTGCTTTTGCCGCTGTCTCCAGCAGCTCGCTCTCCGACATTTCGCCTTCCGACCAGGCGTATCCCAGGCGTCCGTCTATGTTGACGCGCAGACCTATTCCGGATTTAAATTTCTGATGCTCGGGATTGGCTAAATTGATTTCCGTGAAGGCCTCTTCGGAGATTTCCGCATCGCGGCAGACGCTCAGAGCTTTTGTCAGCAGTTTGCTTGCATAAGTAGCCATAGCTTTATTTCCCGCTTTTAGGAGTCATAACTAAAATATCGGCAGGCAGAATATCAAATTTCATATCTCTGCAGCAGGAAGCTTCGTGAGCTTCTCTGTCCGCTTCTCCGACAGCTTCTCCGTGAATAATATAAAGGCTGTCGGAGTCTGCCTTTCTGTGCATATAAGCCCTGTTGATGGCGCACCACTGCTTCAGGACCTTTAAGGGCGCTTCTGCCGGACAGTCGGCGGCGAAAGTCTCCAACCCGCGCCTTTTAATCATTCTGACAAAATTTTCCAGAGCTTCGGCGGCCGCATGTCTGTCGTTATTTTGGACAGAAAACTTGAGGAGCGGCATATTTTCAAATTGAAGGTTCCCAGCCGGACCGTTTAAAATAGCGCTTTTGAGCTCCTCGGAAGAATGGGATGGACGTTCGCCGCTGTCCGGCAGCACTTCGTATCCGTCCAGAACGACGCTGATCTGAGGATCCAGATAACGGCGGAAGGTCCCCTGCAGTCCTTTGACCATAAAGGCTGTCGGCAAACCGGGGGCAAAGCGCTGCATGCTTATATGAAATTCTTTGCTGCCGTTCCTGAAGGCGAAGGAGGTTATTTTTAAACCTTCGTCAGCCAGAGTCGCTTCCAATTTTTTAATAATGTCGTCGGCAGTAAATTCATTCATATCGGTTTAGGTTATAAGAAGAAAATCATAAACTCGGCAGATATTGCGCAGAGCTGACTTTACAGAACCGCGGTGCCGGGGTCTGAAATTGAGGACTTATAAAAATCGCTCCAGGCCTTTTTCTTTTTTTCGAGAGTCTTTTTGTCGTACTGCTTGGCGGCAAACTTTTCGGCGCATTCCTTTTTGGCGGCCTTTACCGTTTTAAATTGCTCATCGTCCCAGGAATGCTCGTCTAAATTGTAAATATCGCGGTTCCTGTAATTTCCCAGATTCAAAAGAACCTCATAGGTTCTGGTCTGCAGAAACAGAGCGTTGGAATTAAAGGGATTAAAGGTTCTGGCCTTTTGGAACGAATCGGCCGCTTTGTAAAAATACCTTTCGGAAGGGCCGCTCTTGTCCTGGCTCTGGTCTCCGTTTTTGATGCGCTCGTAGCGGTAAATGCCCGCTCTCAGGTTATTCTGCCCCTCCGTATATTTAAATTCCGAATAGAACCAGCAGCCGCCGATCAAGAATATAAGAATAGGAGTAATCACAAAGGTGAAAACGCTGGCAAAACGGATCTTGCCGGTGACGTCCTTTTCCTGCTTGGGGCCGTTTCCGGTGGCTATGCGCTCTCTGGCCGTAAAGAAATCCTGCTTGACGGCTTCTTTTGTTTTAGCCGCCAGAGTTCTGATTTTGGATTCGTACTGATTAGAGGAGGCGATGCGGTCGCATATATCTACGGCGGCGTCAAAATATCCGGAATGGCCTATTTCTTCGGCTACGGTCAGCCAGTCCTCCGGGTCGCCGGTAGGAATTTCGTTGATCAGCTCTCCCGGTTTCAGGGTCTCGTCCAGTTCCAGTGCCTTGGAGGCATAGGTAGCCGCACGCTCGGCCTCGTTGATGGACATGGCGCAGATGAATAGTCCGTACTGAGCGTTGACGTTGTTGGGGAAGCGGCGCAGACTGTTCTGAAGATCAAAATGAAGCTCTGAAAAGTTTTTGCGCCTGAACAGAACCAGCTGTTCATCGGTCAATATCTCTTCAATAGCTATTTTATTCTGAATCTGGACCTGAGGCGCGCCGCTGCCGCTGGAAGGAACTGCCGGTCCCCTGTCGGCGGGACGCATGGGGATGGCTCCCGGTGTATTTCTGTTTTGTCTTGGGTTGTGCGGAGGTCTCAGGGTCATGTCTGTATATTCCTTTTACAAGGTGCAATTTATTATAAATTACCTTATTATATTTTTCACCTAAAAAATATTTTTGTCTAGACAGAAGCAGTTTTTAGACTTCTGCAGGCTGACGGTCTCTGTCTGACAATTATGCGGGTCCGAATTATACAAGATACAGCGCTTGCGGTCCTGCAGTATAGGCAAAGGAATATTTGGCTGCTTTTGCAATTAAGCAAAGTCGGAGGCGCTGCAGTCTTTTCGGAGGTCAGATCTTATGCGTTTAACTAAAATAATGACAGAATTCGTTTTTTTAACGGCTTTTTTATTGCTGACCTGCGGATGCGGGGGCCCCGGCCAGGGAAAGGCGCCTGAACAGAACGCCGGCGAAAACGGAGATAAGGCGGTCTCTTCCGAACTTCCCCCGGCCGCTCCGACTGCCGCGGAAGCCGGAGACGGCGCGGCAGATAAGGCCGAACCTTCGGCGGAAAGCTCAGGCGGGGCTGAAAGAGGCGTTCAGAGCCGGACTCCGGCTGACGGCGGCGAAGCAAAAGCAGCCGAACCTCCGCTTCTCAGCGAGAACGGAACTGAACTGAATGAAAAGGCGGAAAGCGACAAGGGCGTCGACAATATGACTCTGTCGGCCAGGGGAGACGCTCCCTGGAATTTAAAAGCCGAGCGCATCAGCTATGACGATGCGGCCAAAAGAGCCAGAGCTTCGAGCATAATCTGGAATCTTTTGGACAAGGAGGGACGTTCGGTTCTGGAAGTGCGGGGCGACGCCGCGGTTATCAATGTCGCCACTCAGGGGGTGGCCTTTGAAGGACCGGTGCGGGCGGCCGGCAGCAAGGGAGAGTCGATCGTCTGCAATAAGCTGATTTGGGACAGCGCGGCTAAAAAGCTGCGCGGCTCAAAAGGAGTCAGAGTCGTAAGAGACGGAACGGTCATGACCGGCAGAGAGCTGACCGCCTCCCCCGACTTCAAGCAGGTGGAGGTGAGCGGCAATGTGCGCATATCTTTTGTTCCGGGAGAAGACGGCGGCAAAGGCGGTAAGTAGAGTATGGCTATAAAGGTAGAGGGACTGGTAAAGAGCTTCAGCGGACGCAGAGTTGTGGACGGCGTCTGTCTGGAGGTTGAACCCGGCGAAGTAGTAGGTCTTTTGGGCTCAAACGGCGCCGGCAAAACTACTACGTTTTATATGGTAGTCGGTTTGATAAAACCTAATGCCGGACGCATTATCCTGAACGGCGAGGACGTCGCCGACGTGCCTATGCATATCAGGGCCAGGAAGGGCATAGGCTACCTGCCTCAGGAGGCCTCCGCTTTCCGAAAGCTCACGGTCGAGGATAATCTGCGTCTGCTTTGGGAGGTCAACGGACTTTCCAAAAAAGAGCAAAAAGAGCGTCTGGAAAAGCTTCTGGAGGAATATCAGCTTTTTAAGGTCCGCAGGAGCAAGGCCGTGGAGCTCTCCGGCGGAGAGCGGCGGCGTTTGGAAATCGCCCGCTCCCTGGCCAACAACCCTCAGTATCTGCTTCTGGACGAACCTTTTTCCGGAGTGGACCCTATAGCGGTGGCGTCGATTCAGAAAATTATCAGATCTCTGAAGGAACAGGGACTGGGAATTTTAATAACAGATCATAACGTCCGCGAGACGCTGGCCATAACCGACCGCGCTTACATCATCCGGGAGGGGCATATTCTGGTTTCCGGAAGCGCCGTGGAGATCGCCAACGATCCCAACGCCCGCAAGTATTATTTGGGCGAATCCTATGAGACCGGCTTTGAGAATGAGCATGTCAAATCGCAGATTGCTAAACAGTAAAGACTTAAAGGCTGCAGAAACCGAGGGAGTGCTGCTTTGAAGATTATCGACCGCTATGTCATGACGGAAATGGCCGGTCCCTTTTTGTTCGGGGTGTGCGCCTTTACTCTGCTGTTCTTTTCGGCAGAGACTCTGATGGGCGTGGCCAAGATGATTCTGGAATCTCAGGCCGGGGGAGGCATGGTGCTGAAATATCTGTTCAACCGCCTGCCTTACGTTCTGATTATGACCTTTCCCATGTCTGCGCTTTTGGCGGCTCTTATGGCCTACGGACGGCTGTCCGGCGACAGCGAGGTCGTGGCTCTTAAAGCCGGTGGCGTCGGCTTTCTGCGCATTTTCCTTCCCGGACTTTTTTTCTGTCTGACCGTCTCTTTGGTCTCCCTGGCTATCAACCAGTACTGGGTGCCGCCGGCTACCAAGGAAGCCTATAGTATGGTTTTGAAGCTGCAGGCTCCGGATCAGATTGAAAGAGCCCTGATAACCTCGCCCAGGATTTTGTCCAGCGGAGAGGAGCAGGTCGTCTATGCTCATGTCTTAAACGTGCAGGAGCAGTCGATGAAGGGCGTCTATATGCACTTCTTCCTCAATAACAACCGGGTCAGGGAGATGTATGCCAAGGAGGCCAAGTGGAACAATGACAAGGGCGTCTGGGAGGTGCTTGATCTGGAGGGAAGGGTTTTTGATAAGGACACCGGCGATCTGCGCTATGAGGCTTCGGCCTTTAAGGGCTGGACTTCTCTGAGCAAAAACGATTCTCCCGGCGGTCCCGATCAGCTGGCTAAGCGCAAGTTTCGTCCCGAGGAGATGACCAGCAAGGAACTGGCCGCCTATCTGAATTCTCTTCCGCCCATAGAGAAAACCAATCCTGATGAATACCGAAAGCGCAATAAGTATATTGTCATGTATTATCAGAAGGTCTCGCTGCCCATGACCTGTCTGGTTTTCGGAGCCTTTGCCATCCCTCTGGGCCTGCGTCCTCAGCGCACCAGCACTTCCATAGGCTTCGGACTGTCGCTGTTCTTTATTTTAATGTATTATGTCTTTATGACTATCGGCATGATGCTGGGGGAGAACGGAGCGGTCCCCGCCTGGTTCGCCGCCTGGCTGCCCAATATTGTGTTCGCCGCCGTCGGTATTTATTTCGTTGTAAAGGCTTCGAAAAACTGAGGAAGATTTTTAAGCTTTATCTTTAATATCAAGGGTTCTGCAAACAGTTTTCGGCAAAGGATGAAGGATGTAATCAGATGTTTTCTCTTGAGTGGGGAAAATGGCTGCGGATAATTCTGGTCTATATTTCCGTCGGGGTGATAGCGGCGGGAATAGCCTATTTAGCCGATCATCTCGGGCGCCAAATTGGCAAGCGCAAGATGAGCGTTCTCCGTCTGCGTCCCAGACATACCTCCATTCTGATAACTACCTGTACGGGAGCGGCGATAGCTCTTATTACGCTGACGGTTTTTTCTTTTTTGTCCGAACCGGTTCGGGGCCTTCTGGACGGTATGGAAAAGCTCAGATCGGAGGAAGCCGAGCTGCGTCTGAATATTGAGATCCTCAAGCGTACTCTTGCCGAAGGCACCTTTATCTGGCGCGTCGACGAGCCCATCGTCCATATGACCGTACCCGGCGGTCTCTCTTACGAGCGAACCCGGAGCGCGGTCAACAGTCTTTTGGCGGAGGCTAATTCGCGGACGGTTCTGCGCAGCAATGAAATTGCGGTGGAAAAAGGCGAGACTCCCGTTCAGGTATCCGATCTTCTGATTGATTACGATCAGAAGGGAGTGGACGAAGTGATAGACCGTTTAGCCGGCGGCTCGGGAATGATAGGACTCAGGGTTGTTGCGGCTCAGAACTGTCTTTATGGTCATAAGGTCTTGATCCGGCTGGAATCCTGGCAAGTCCGCAAGGTTTTTTCCGAAAATGAAGAGGTGGCCAAGCGCGAAGTTGAGCCCGGTCAGGCTATGCTGGACTTCTTCCGTTTTGTGGAGGATACCAGGCGCAAGGCTCTCGCTAAAGGAATGCGCCCTATAGACGGTTATTTGGGCAGCGAGCTGAATATCGACGATTTCGAAAGGCTGCAGAAGCAAATCTCAGCCCAGAAGGGCAAGTTTGAGCTGGCAGCCATTGCCAACCGCGATCTTTACGAAACCAGCAGTCTGGATATAAGGATTGAAGTGCGAAAGCTTGAAGGTTCAGCCGACGGCGAAGCCGGGATGCATAAGCAGGAGTCTGCGGGCTTTTCGGAGGCTGGAGGCGGAGTTTGATAGTTTTAGCTGTAGACCCGGGAAGTAAAAAATGCGGCGTGGCGGTAGTTTCGGATTCGGACGGCATTTTGTTCGGTTCGGTTGCGGAATTGGCAGACTTGGAGGATGTCTGTCTCTCCGCTTTGGCGAAATGGTCTATAGATAATATTTTAGTGGGAAGCGGCACAGGATCTGCGGGGATCGTAAAGCTGCTGCGAGAGAGGCTGCAGCGCGATGTCACTGTCATCGATGAAGCCCATTCTACCGAGCGGGCCCGGATGCGCTTCTTTGCCGATAACCCTCCTAAGGGCTGGCGGCGTTTTGTCCCTTTGGGACTGCAGCTGCCTTCCCGCCCCTACGACGATTATGCTGCGGTCGTGATGGCTGAGGATTTTATCAAAGCCGGCGGCAGATAAAGAATGAATAATCAACAGAGCCGATATATAGGTAATTTATAATAAGCTGCATTGAGGTGCTCATGAAATTCAGATACGGTTTTTTCTTTGACAATGACTGGAAGCGTCTGGGTATAGGCGCGGCAGCGGCGTTTATGACCGCGTTATGCGCCGCCGCTCCCGCAGGCGCGCTGCCTGCGGCTGAAAGGCCGGATATTTCTGAGAGAGGCGGCGTCTGCGCAGTCAGCCGGACCGACGCGGAGCTGCTGGCTCAGGCGGCGGATACTCCGGAGTACAATTATAAGCTGGGCGCGGAGTATCTCGAGCAGAAGGTCTATGCCAAGGCTATTAAGTTTTTGACGAAGGCTGCCGAGGACGGAAGCGTGGACGCTCAGAGTCTCCTGGGACGCTGCTATTTCAACGGCAGCGGCGTTGATACGGATTACGCGCAGGCTGCGGAGTGGCTGGAGCGGGCCGCTTCTTCCGGCGATGCTCAGGCTGAGTATTATCTGGCTCGCTGTTACGAAAACGGACAGGGCGTTCCTCAGGATTATTCCGAAGCGGCCCGTCTCTATGATGCTTCCGCTGTTCAGGGCGTCGCCGACGCTCAGAATGCTTTGGGCCGCTATTATTATTTCGGCAGAGGCGTCGATCAGAATTACGCTCAGGCGGCCGCCTGGTTTTTGAGAGCCGCCAATCAGAAGCATCCCAACGCTCTTTATAATCTGGGCGTGTGCTACGATCTGGGACAGGGCGTCGAGAAAGACCCTAAAAGGGCGGTAGAGATGTATCTGAAGGCGGCCAATCTGAACGAGCCCAGCGCTCAGTGCAATCTGGGCATGTGCTACAGTTCCGGGTCCGGCGTGCAGAAAAATGCGGAAAAGGCCTTCAGATGGTATCAGAAATCGGCTAATAACGGAAACGCCAAGGCTCAGAATAATTTAGGCGTATGCTATAAAAACGGCGACGGCGTGCAGCGCAACGCTAAGGAGGCTGCCCGTTTATTTGTACAGTCTGCGGAAAAGGGACTGGCCGGTGGGCAGTACAACGCCGGCTGGTGCTACGCCAACGCTTTCGGCGTGCCCCGCAATTATGAAAAGGCCTTTGACTATTTTTATAAAGCTTCCATGCAGAATTATCCCAAGGCTCAGCTGATGCTGGCCAACTGTTATTCTCAGGGCCTGGGTACTCAGGAAAATCCGGAGGAGGCTTTTAAGTGGTATAATATCGCCGCGCAGCACGGCATTATGAACGCCAAGTATAATTTGGGACGCTGCTATGCCGAGGGGCGCGGAGTTGAAGCCGATATCGACCAGGCTATCGAGCTTTACCGCGAGAGCGCCGAGGGCGGCGAAGGAGCGGCTCAGACTCAGCTGGGGCTCTGCTATCGCCGCGGTATCGGCGTTCCTGTCGATTATGAAGAGTCGGCTCAGTGGCTCCGCAAGGCGGCCGATCAGAACGAAAGCGAAGCTCAGGCTTATCTGGGCGTAGCCTATTCGCTGGGTGAGGGCGTCGAGGTCGATCATAACGAGGCCCACCGTCTTTTCTCTAAAGCCGCCGACGCCGGCAACGGGCTGGCTCAATATGCTTTGGGCTGTCAGTTCTATGAGGGTATAGGTACTCGGCGCGATTACAGCCAGTGCGTTACCTATTGGAGCAAGGCGGGCCGGAAGGGCTATGCCGTGGCTCAGAACGCCGTGGGCTACTGTTATCATTACGGAAGAGCCAACGAGCAGAACGATGCCAAAGCCATAAAGTGGTGGCGCAGAGCGGCCGGTCAGGGCTGGGGCAATGCCGAAAACGCTTTGGGCTTCTGCTATTTCAAAGGTTTAATTGTAAATACCGATTATATGCAGGCCTCCGAATGGTTCCGGAAAGGCGCGGATCACGGCGACGCTTCCGCTCGGGAAAACCTCAGTCTGACCGAAGGCGTCGATTCCTCTGAACTCAAGAATTTAAAGGATCGTTTAGCTTTAAAATTTGAGTTTATTCCGATAGAAAATCTTGAAGACTTCGTAAAAATGTATGAAGCAAAGGAAAGAGGCGAAGAAGTCGCCGAGGATGACTGAGACGGCGCCGCGGTCCTCCTTATGAACCGATGTCGTAAAGTTAAGGCTATAATTTTCTCAAAATGGCAAATTAACTTGTTTTACCAATGCTCGCAAATGTTTTACCTGTGATTCTGAGCGCAGCGAAGAATCTTAAGAGCATGTTCTGCATGTTTTCGCTATGTCGGTTTTCTTTGTCGCTACCGCTCCGCGCTCGCTTACGCTCGAATCTCCGCGTACGCGTCAAAGAAAACCTTTATTAAGCATGTATGCAAAAATTTTGTTTTTGCTTAACTTACCGACAATGTATGAACCAATGTTTTTTTTTGAACCTGCCGATTTATGGCGGGTTTGGCGGGGTGCCGCAGATTTCGGACCTAGGCTTAACCGTCTTTGTACAAAAGGGGCGCTCGGGTTTTTGAGAACGGCTGAAGGCAGTCCGAAGCGGGGCGGATTATATTAGTTTGAGCGAGGCTGAGCTATGGATGAACTGACCAAAATGCTGAACGGTGAATTTTTCGATCCCCGGGATCCCGCTCTTGCGGAACTTCGTCTGAAGGCTTCGGATCTGTGCGCCGAGTTCAACGGTTTAAGCCGCAGACAGGAAGATGGGCGTCAGTCTGTACTGCGCAGACTTTTGGGGGGCATGGGAGAAAATGTTTTAATCTCTCAGAATTTTTACTGCGATTACGGCTTCAACATATTTGTAGGCGATAATTTCTATGTAAATTTTAACTGCGTTATGTTGGACTGCGCCAGAATTACCATAGGCAATAATGTTCTGATCGGCCCAAACTGCAGCTTTTATACGCCGATTCATCCTATTGAACCTGAACTGCGCCGCAGGGGAGCGGAGATGGCTAAGCCTATCTGCATAGGCGATGATGTCTGGCTGGGAGGAAACGTAACTGTTCTGCCGGGAGTCAGCATCGGCAGCGGGAGCGTCATAGGGGCAGGCAGCGTTGTGACCGGAAATATACCTGAAAATGCGGTAGCTTTCGGCAATCCTTGTCAAGTCGTCAGGCGTATAAATTTGGAAATTTAACAAAAAATTTATGCCGGA
>JAFTAM010000019.1 GCA_017458675.1 bacterium | reverse complement strand
GCCGCTTAGATCAAGGAAAGACATGTTTTATGGGGGTAAGGGGGATTGTGCGCTTTTTACGGTTTCCGCATGTTCCTATTATCAAAGCATGCATAGAAAAAGGGCCTGCGAAAAAAGATTTCTCATTTTTTCACAGCCCCTGTCTTTAGGTTTGCATAAGTGTCAGCCCTTAAAGCCATGTATTTTGTACATAGTATCGCTTCATACTGTTGTGCTTAAACCTCCGTTCAGGGGGCAGTATGAGGGCGTAAAGTCAGCTTGCAGGTACGGATTGTGATTATTCTGACAGCAATCGCTGGGGGAAGGAAGTACGCGGAAATTGCAGCGGTCAGCGGTTCTGCCATTGGCTGTTCCGACGGGGCAAACAGGAAGTTCTGCCATGCAGTCAGAGACATGCCTAGTCAGTTTGGCAGGGCAGCAGCCGTTACCGTTGGCATACATTTCGCAGGCTGCAGCAATATCCGTGAGATTTTCGCAGCATCCGGAAATAGCGGCTTCGCCGTTGGCTCTGGCAAAGTTCGGAATAAGTATTGAAACAATACCTAAAACTATTGTCAGTCCCATTAAAGTGAACCCCTTATTTTTCTTCAAAAGCATTAATAAAAGAAGACGTAACATAAAAATATTACCTCCGTTAATAATCAATATCAATAATTTGTTTTATGCTTATTTATACAATAAAACAATGCAGATTATTTTATCTGCTGGGCGTAGTCTATATCATTTGCTGCAGAAAGTCAATACATTGCTTAGTAATTGCCTCTAACAGTATAATTATATTTGCATATAAAAACAGTAAGCATATTTAAACTGTCATTGCCTGAATGTTCGTAAATGGGCTTAAAAACAAAGCAAATAAGTAATTTCGTGCGATTCAAGCCATTGATATAATACTGATATAATATATATGCATGTATATGCACTAATATTGTAAAAGAGGACCGTCAATGCAAAGGATGAGATTTCGATGAGAAAACCGGCTTGTTTTTATGCAGAAACAGAACTTTGGCTGAAAAGCGCCGCGCACTGCCTTTACAGTGAAGTAAAAATTGACAAGCTTATGGCATTTAAGCTTAATACAGGGACTTCGGCCGATTATGCTCGGCGTCTGAGCTGAGCGGAATCTTACGCTTTATGGCTGCCGGAATGTTAAAATACTGTAAAATCCTTACATAAATGGGCCAAGTATATTTATAGTATTGGTTAAATCAAAATCCCGTTATATGATTAAAGTTAATAATCTTGTCTGGGAGCGAATACGCTATGACCGATTCCGACAACCGCCAAAGATCCGACTTCGTTTATATCGCCAAAAAGGGGAGCTGCGACTGGCTTTCCGGAGATCTCGACGACGACACCGGCATAAGACATGCGTTTATCGCCGATAAATATACTCATATAGGGCGCTGTGCTTTCAGCGGTATTGACTTAAAGACTGCCGAGCTTCCCGACGGACTGCGTTTTATTGATAAGGAGGCTTTTGAGTACACCGACCTGGAAAGCATTGTCATTCCCGACGGCCTCGCCGCCGTTCACAGTACGGCTTTTAAAGGGTGTCGCGGCTTAAAGAGCATAACCTGGCGCGGTAAAGTCTATGAAAGCGCAGATGCCTTTTACAAAGCGTTCTCCGAGGCTTCCGGCGTTTTTTCAGCCGAGCAGGCCGATATAATCGGCGCTTACCGTTACAGCGGTTTGAAAAAGGTTATAATTCCGGACGGGATATCGAGAATTGCGCCTTTTGCTTTTGCGGAGAGTGAGATCGAAAGCGCGGTAATTCCCGGCAGCGTCATGCGCATCGGCATTTGCGCCTTTGGAAACTGCGCCGGCCTGAAGCATATTGAGCTTCCCGACAGAATTGCGGCCGTGCACGGCGAGGCTTTTGCAGGATGCGAGGATATAAAGATAACTTGGCGGGGCGAGGTATATGATGACGCTGAAGCCTTTAACGAGGCTTTTTCCGAAGCTTCCGCCGTTATTACAGCCGAGCGGGCGGGAGAAGCGGAGGCTTACCGCGGCAGTGATTTCAGGAAGATGACAATTCCCGAGGGAATAACGGAGATTGCCGATTTTGCTTTTGCGGACAGCGGTCTGGAGAGCATCATTATTCCCGACAGCGTAAAATCGGTGGGCCGGGGCGCGTTCAGCGGCTGTTCTTCTTTGAGGAGCGCGGTTCTGCCTGAGGGCTTAAAGGAAATTAAAGACAGTTTATTTGAGGACTGCAGAAGTCTTGAAGAAATTACCGTTCCCGAGGGAGTAACCTCAATCGGCGCAGAGGCCTTCAGAGGCTGTTTTTCTTTGAAAAAGGCGTTGCTGCCCTACGGCGTCAAAGAAATAGGCGAACAGGCGTTTATGTGTTCCGGCCTGACAGAAATTGATCTGCCCGAAAGCATCGTGGAAATCGGCAAGGAAGCCTTCATGTACACCGATTTGGAGAGAGTGAAAATTCCCGCCGGAGTTAAGGCGCTGGAAAGGACGTTTTTTGAGTGTCACAGATTAAAGATTGCAGATTTTTCGGAAGGCTTGGAAGCGATTAAAGACGGAGCTTTTGCGCATTGCTGCAGCTTAAAGCATATCGTTATACCTGCCGGAGTAAGATTTATTGACAGTGCCGCCTTTCATTATTCCGGCTTGGAGAGCGTCTCTCTTCCGGACACTGTCGCCGTAGTTCACGACGGAGCCTTCGGCGCGTGCTATTCTTTAAAGAGCATATCTTGGCGAGGTAAGATTTATCTCGGCGTTAAAGCTTTTTACAGCGCTTTTTCGAAAGCTTCTGCCGATTTAATCGCCGACAGGGCCGAAGAAGACAACGCCTACAGCGGAAGCTGCCTAAACAGTGTGATAATTCCCGAAGGAATTACGAAAATCGGTTCCGATGCTTTTGAAGGCAGTAATTTCAAAAGCGTTGTTATTCCCGAAAGCGTCCGCTCCGTCGAATCCGGCGCTTTCAAGAACTGCAGAGCCTTGAAAAAGGCGGTATTTTCTGAAGGCGTTAAAGAAATTGGGTGGTTTGCTTTCAGCGAATGTGAAAAGCTGACAAAAATCAATCTCCCTGACAGCGTCGTTTCTATTGGCTTAGGTGCATTCAGCCATTGTTCCGCCCTAAAGAAAGTATCAATTCCTGCCGGTGTGAAAACTCTTGAAGAGAGAGTATTCAGAGATTGCAGCAGCCTGGAAAGCGTAATTCTGCCGGAAGGCTTAGTCAGGATAGAATACGACGCCTTTTTGCGCTGCAGCAGTTTAAAACATATTGAGCTTCCTGCCGGAATCAGATTTATAGACAAAAATGCTTTCGACAGTTCCGGCTTAGTGAGCATAACGGTTCCCGACGCGGCCGCCGCCGTTCACAGTGAAGCCTTTAATAAGTGCGAATCTTTGAGGGAGATAATCTGGCGGGGCAAAGTCTATGACAGCATTGAGGCCTTCAACAGGGCGTTTTCCGAAGCTTTCGCTGATTATTATATTGCTGAAAAAGCCGATGAATGGAGCGCTTACCGTTATACCGGTCTGAGGAAGGCCGTTATTCCCGACGGTATAACAAAAATTGCCTCTTTTGCCGACAGCGATCTCGAAAGTATAATTATTCCTGACAGCGTGCAGTCAATTGAAAACTTTGCTTTTCACGGCTGCGAAAGCTTGACCGAAATCAGGCTTCCCGGCAGTATTGAAGAAATCGGCAGTTCAGCCTTCGGCCGCTGCTCCGCTTTAAAGAGCATAGAAATTCCTGCCGGTATCAAGATTATCGGAAGGGAAGCATTTTATGGCTGCAGCGGTCTGAAAAGCATAGTTCTGCCCGACAGTTTGGAAAAGCTCGGGGACGATGCGTTTTGCAGCTGCGAAAACCTGGAGAGCATAACTTTCCGCGGCCGGCGCTATACGGATAAATTGGCCTTCAACCGCGCCGTCAAGGATGTTCGGTCAGGTGCAGGGGAGATCTGGAGGTAACAGTTTTTTTTCGTAAGCATTGAGCAGACGGCGGCGCAGATCAGCTCTATCTGTCCGCCGTTTTTTTTATACTTCTCAGCGCTGCAAAAAATCCTGTGGATGAAATTGATGCAAAGATCCTTCGCCTGTCGGCTCAGGAGGACACTGCAGGCTTTGTTATTCCGTGCCGTTCTCCATGTCATTCTGACGCAGCGAAGAATCTGAGCTTAAAGCTATGCATAGATCCTTCGCCTGTCGGCTCAGGATGACACTGCAGGGTTTGTTATTCCGTGCCGTGCTCCATGTCATTCTCAGCGCTGCGAAAAATCCAGCGGTTGATAGGTCATGCATAGATCCTTCGCCAGTCGGCTCAGGATGACATTACAGT
>JAFTAM010000180.1 GCA_017458675.1 bacterium | reverse complement strand
GGCGGTCATAGTCAGTTGTTGGTCGTCCTGAGCCAGATAATTTGTCGTCCTGAGCAGAATAGTTTGTCATCCTGAGCCGTAAGGCGAAGGATCTGAATCCGATAGATTCTTCGCTTCGCTCTCAATGACAGGGTGTAAGGCGGTCATAGTCAGTTGTTGGTCGTCCTGAGGCGAATAGTTTGTCATCCTGAGCCTTCGGCGAAGGATCCAAATCCGACAGATTCTTCGCTTCCTTACGCCTGCGCGGCAATCATACTTCAAAAAAATTTGTTTTTTGTCGGATTTGTAACTTTTTATATAGAAAATATGCCTTATTAAGGTGTATAATACAGCAAAATAATAATTGAATTAAGTCAGTTGCCGTCAGCCTTCCTAAGACGTGTCGGCAGGCTTAAATTAAAAAAAACAGAGGTTTGATATGGAAATTCAGGGCTTTTCTTCCGCTCCTATAAGCAGCTACACCGGCCGTGTGGAAAATCAGCCGCAGGTAAAGGCTCAGTCTGAGGAGTCTGCCGCTCCGCTGGCTCAGGACCAGGTATCTTTAGAAGGTGAAAATAAGCCCGCCGAGGGAACCGTTTCCCTCCGTCTGCTCCATATTAACGACGTCCATGGCGCGGCCGTCGACGAGGGAGGCCGCGGCGGCTTGGCCAAGGCTGCTACCGTTATCGAGCGCGAGCGCGAAAACGCTCCCGGACAGGTTTTAACCTTAAATGCCGGCGACCTGGCCGAAGGCAGCATGGTCTCCTATCTGACCAAGGGCGGCGTGATCAGCGAAGCTATGGCTCAGATCGGCTTTGACGCCATCGAACCCGGCAACCACGACTTTGCCTGGGGACAGCAAGACCTGCAGCAGATGCTGGCCGATACTCATGCTCCTATCATCAACGCCAGCATTACCAGAGAAGACGGCTCTACATTCGGCGAGCCCTTCATGGTTAAGGACGTCGGCGGCGTAAAGGTCGGCATCCTCGGTCTGGACGTTGAGAATATGGCTCGCTACGTGAGTGACGAAAAGCTGGAGGGCCTCACCTTCAATTCCTCCGCCGCCACTTTGGAAAAGTTCCTTCCCAAAATGAAGGAAGCCGGCGCCGACGTCATTATGGTTCTTTCCCATATCGGCTTCGACGAGGACAAGAAGATTGCCCAGCAGTTCCCCGAGATCGACGTCATTGTCGGCGGCCACAGCCACACCGAGCTGCCTGAGGGCCACTATGAGGGCAATACTCTGATCGTGCAGGCCGGCACTAAAGGCCAGTATGTCGGCGAAGTAGATTTGAGCTTAGACTTAGGAACCAAAAAGATAGCCGCTGCCGACGCCCGTCTGATTCCCGTTGACGAGAGCGTCGAGCCCGACCCCGAGGTCGCGGCTATTATCCAGGCTTCCATGGACAGCGTAGCCGAGATCGGCTCCAAAGTTATGGGCCAGGCCACCGAAGACCTGAGCTTCTCCTACTGGGAGGCCGGCAAGGTCAATCAGATTCACGCCGATTCCGTTTTGGAAGCTACCGGCGCAGATATATCCTTCGTAAGTTCCCGCAACCCCCGCGGCAGTATCCAGGCCGGCGAGGTAACATATGAGGAACTTTTCAACGCCTTCCCGCACACCGAAGAAGATGTGGTCGTAATGAAGGACGTTCCCGGCTCTCTGCTGATTGCCGAGATGGAAACCCGCGTGGGCGACAACGGACGCGGTCCGGTCACTCCCGGCGGTTTCTCCTACACTTATGACGTTTCTCAGCCCGAAGGCAGCCGCTGCGTGGATATCCGCATGAAAGACGGTTCCAAGATGGATCCTAACGGAAAGTACACGGTAGCTACCACCATATCCATGGCCCGCAAGAGCGCCTTCAAGGGCCTGGAGAAGCAGACCATCGGCTCCAGCCAGGAAATCTTCATGAAGTACTTCGAGAAGGGAGGAACTTGGAGCGATAATCCTGACAACCGAGTCACCAAGATCGGAACTCAGGAAGCCAAGTAGCCTGTTGTCCGGACCGGGACTGCAATCACAATAAAAACTGAAAATTATATGTTAAAGCCCTCGTGATTGATTCAATCCTGAGGGTTGGAGGCCCTTATTGCTGGATTGATTCTGTTATGAGGGACAAGAAGCCCTCATTAAAGGATCGATTCTATCTTGAGGGCTTCTTTGTTTTAGAAGTTATGGTATAAGCAGAGATATGTTTCCCTATAAGATTATTTTTACAGACTTGGATTTGACTTTGCTGCGCACCGGCGCAATTTTGAGCGATTATTCCGCCGAGGTTTTGAACAGAGCCCTGGAAAAAGGAGTAAAGATTTGCTTCGCCTCCGGTCGCAAGCCCGGCGCCATCGCGCCCTTTATGGGCAATCTGCGCGAGCGCGTTTCGATTGCCGCCTACAACGGAGCTCTGGTGCGCGCTGCCGATGGCAGACAAATTTTCAGTTCGTATGCCGACGGTCAGGCTATAGGTCATATCCTGAAGAAGGCAAAAGAGGCGAAGCTTCCCGGAGCGCTGATGGTCTATTCCGGAGACTGCTGGTTTGTAGAGGACGTGCATAACGAATATGTGCTCCGAGAGAGAGATTATTGTCGCTGCATCCCTCTGCAGGCCGATTTCAGCAAGCTTTTAAATAAGGCTCTCCCGATAAATAAGGTGATGTTTTTGAGCGATTACGCCGCTGAGATGGAGCGGATTCTGCTGCCTGAAGCCGACTTGAGCAAGCTCCATATCTGTCTTTCCGCATCCATATGTCTGGATATTATGCAGTGCGGCGTAAATAAAAGCGTGGGTATGGATAAGCTTTTAGAGCATTACGGCCTGAAGCGCTCGGAGGCCATAGCTTTCGGCGACAGCCCCAACGATATCGAGCTTCTGCGCGAGGCCGGGTGGGGAGTAGCTATGGGCAACGCCGGCGAGAAGGTAAAAATCCATGCCAACGACGTGGCTTTGAGCAACGACCTTGACGGAGTGGCCGAATATCTCCGCGGCCTGGGAATTTGAAGCGGCGCGAGAGTGCTTTTTACTTGAGAAAGCTTGACATTTACCGTCAATTTTATAGACTTAAAGAATAAATTTTACAGCCCTTGAGATATTATTCTGCGGAAAAAAGGCCGGCCGTAGATTCTGTCGCTGGGACAGATCCGGCCGCCGCCGGAGCGGCGTTTGGTTCTGCGGGCGCAGATGATGTTTCGTTAAAGGTCGGAAAAGCGGTATTTTGTGACATTTCTGAATATGGCCAAGGTTCTTGGCCGGGTTTTGAAATATTTGGTTCCCTACTGGAAGACGGTGGTTCTGGCTATAACCCTGACTTTGCTGGCTACGGGAACGCGCCTCTGCCAGGCAAAATTTGTAGGCTGGATCATGGAGCTCATGTCCAACAATACCTTTGCGGCGGTGGTTGTCAGCGACAGGCCGACGGCGCGTCCGCTTCCGGCATTAAATGGGGATACTGAGGCTGCAAAGGGGGAAAGCGGCGCAGCGGCAGACGTTAACAGAGCGCAGAGCAAGGATGAATCGGTGCAAGACGGGGCCGATAAAAAGGCTTCCTTAAAGCAGGATGAAATTTTTCAGCGCTATTTCAGCTATGAAAACGGACAAAGCCCATTTATGGCTCTGAATTACGTCTGTCTTTTCTTCCTTCTGGTCATGACCGTTATGGGAGTCTGTACCTATTTCCAAAAGTATCTGACCGATCAGTGCGGTCAGCTGGCCATACGCGACTTCCGCAATAATGTATTCTTTGCTCTTCAGCGTCTGCCGATAAGCTTTTTTGACAAAATGCGCTCCGGAGAGGTGCTGTCGCGCTCCACAACCGATGTAATTACCGCCTCCGGCGTTTTCAGCCTTTTATCTGAGTTTACCAAGAATTTTTTGATCGTATTGGGCTGTTTTGTCTGGATGTTCTGGCGCGACTGGCAGATGACCCTGGTGGTCCTGTTCATCAGTCCGCTGATCGCCATCGCTATCGGCAATTTCGGCGCCCGCATCGGCGCCAAAACCAGCAAGCTGCAGGCGCGCCTGGCCGACCTTTCGGCCCTGCAGTTTGAGAATGTCTCGGCTATCAGGGTTGTCAAGGCCAACAACAAAGAGGATTACGAATCCAAGCGCTTCAAGGATCGCAACGAAGACAACTACGACGCCCAGATGAAGGTGGTGCAGGTGCAGTCTATGCAGTCTCCGGTAGTAGAGCTCATGGGCATTGTGGCCATTGCCATAGTTGTCTGGTTCGGAGCTACCCGCATTATGCAGGGTGAGGTGAGCTTTTCGCAGATGACTGAGTATTGGACGCTCATGGCCATGACCGGCCACCCTCTGCAGGTTATCGCCAGCTTCTACGGCAGCTGTCAAAATTCGGCGGCAGCGGCGGTGCGCGCTTTTGAGGTTATCGACAGCACTCCGGAAACCGTGGGATGCGGCAATAAAGTTCTGCCCGCCGTTAAGGGCGGCATCGAGTTTAAGGACGTCCATTTTGCCTATGAGAAGGAAAAGCCGGTCTTAAAGGGCATTAACATCAAAATTGAGCCCGGTGAATTTGTGGCGGTGGTGGGCATGAACGGTTCCGGCAAATCGACCCTGGTAAATATGCTGGAGCGCTTTTATGCTCCCGATTCCGGTCAGATTATGATTGACGGCCATGATATCGCCGACGTCACCCTGGAATCGCTGCGCTCGCAGATTGGCATCGTCTTCCAGGAATCGGTGCTGTTCAGAGACAGCATTTTTGAGAATGTGCGCTACGGCAATATGGAGGCCTCCGACGAGCAGATCCGACAGGCCATAACCATGGCCGGCGCCGACGAGTTTATCGCTAAGTTCCCCGACGGGCTGGATACCAACGTAGGCGAACGCGGTTCGGCCCTTTCCGGCGGACAGAGACAGCGTCTGGCTGTAGCCAGAGCCTTGGTCCACGATCCCCGCATTTTGATTCTGGATGAATATACTTCCGGCCTGGACGCCGAAGCCGAAGATAACCTCACCGAAGTGATCGATAAATCCATGAAGGGACGCACCTGTCTGGTGATCGCCCACCGTCTGGCAACAATTCGTTATGCCGATCGCATAATCGTCATGGACGGCGGACAGGTAGCCGAAGAGGGCACGCATGACGAGCTGCTGGCCAAAAACGGCATTTACCGCAAAATTTTTGAGGCGCAGAGGTCTGCTTAATCTAAGGCAGGAAGTTATTTTTGCAAACGTGAATTTCTGAAGTACGCCTTTTATGGGGGCAGTTCAATCGGGAAAGAGAGCTGTTGAGGAAGATAAAGTGAAGTTTTTAATTACATCGGTATCTAAAGATGAAAGCAAGGCGGCGGTTCTGGAAGTCGAGACTAACGACAGCGGTGCCGTGAAGAAAAAATCGCTCAGAGAATATGCGGAAGCTCTCTGCAGGATGGCAGCCGACTCCAAAGAGATCGCCTATTTGAACCGCCGCTGTATTCCTTGGGCGCTTATGCGCGAAAAGGAGCGCCAACTGACGGAAAAAGTCGCTTCGGACAAGGCCGATTTTGCGGAAATTGAAGACAGAACGCTTCAATATATGAATGAATGGCTGAGCAAAGTCTGCCTGCTGGAATTTGTCCCTGAAAACGAGGCGGAGCCCATAGGGATTCTTTTCGGCAAATTCTGCCGCAAACACCGTATCAATGCTCAGATAAAAAGCCTTGCCGTAATAACGGTAAGTCCCTAGCGGCGCGGCTTAGTTTAAGACAATTATAAAGAGGCCGGAGTCTTATTTAAGACCCGGTCATTTTTTTGTACTGATTACGGTTTGGCTATTTCATTAAGTTAAGGCCAATTTCGCTGAAGAAGGCACATGAGCATTGCGCATTATGCTTTTAAACATTTTCCCTGTCATTGAGAGCGCAGCGAAGAATCGGTCAAGCATGTTTAACTTGTTTTCGCTATGCAGGTTTTCTTTGTCGCTGCCGATCCGCGCTCGCTAACGCTCGAATCTCCGCGTATGCGTCAAAGAAAACCTTTATTCAGCGTGTCTGCAAAAAGCTTGTTTTTCCTTAACTTAACGACAGTGATTTCTGCAGAAAGCGTTTACAGATGCAGAAAAGTTTTTAATCAAGACCAGCCGTGTCTGCAACAATGAAGGTCCTGATACGGACGACCGCGTGTTTTTTGCTGAGCAGTCACGATGCGTATGTTATGTTTTCATACGCGGATGATGATCGAATAGCTAAGGTTACCGAATATGCAGGTCACTGTAATTTTTGGTGGCTCCGTACGCGCGGCTGCGACAATGATGACGAACCGGATTACAGGTGGGACATATACGATGAGGGTATATACGACGAGGAACTCAGAGAAGAAATAAGCGAAATGAAATGCGCTTGCAAGGCGGGGTACGTGGACGGCAAAGGCCGCGTATGCGTCGAAGGCGAAAGAGTGGACAATTTCATGTACTCTGTTCGTCCTGCCATCCGAATAGCTCTCTGAGTTCAGAAATCTTCGCCTCTGTTATCAGTATAATCTGATATCTTTTAGCTTGGCTTTAAAGGTAAAAGCAGAACAAGAGCGGTTGCTGAGGCTGAAGAACCCCGGCGCTTCTTTAGAAGCGCCGGTTGCTGCTGCAGAGATTTGCCCTTTTTTTTGCATTTTTTTTTCTGCGAAGTCCTGAACCGCCTTCCCATGTCGTCCTGAGCCGCCCGGGCCTTGTCGGCGCCTGCATCAGAGGAACAGCGAAGTCTGTAAGGGCAGCGCCTCCGCCGCACCGATTTCTTACTGAGCGGCCTTCATTTGTTGCTCTCAGTTCAGCATGGATGTTTAGTATTTTGCCGCTTTTATTTGACTGTACACTTG
>JAFTAM010000179.1 GCA_017458675.1 bacterium | reverse complement strand
TTTTGTTTTGCTCTGAAGCGAGCGTCCGAGCTCCGGTTACGGCGAGCGCGGAGCGAAGTGCAAAACAAAACCGACATAGCAAAAACATGCAGAACATGCTTGAAAGATTCTTCGCTGCGTTCTCAATGGCAGAGAAACATTGACAAGCATTGGTAAAACAAGCTAATGTACTTTTTTTAGCAATATTTTGCCTTAACTTTATGACATTGTCTGCTGCTTAAAAACAGAAAAAGTAGACAAATAAGCTGAAAACCACCAGGGCGAACACGACCAGACAGCCGCAGCTGGCAATGACAATGCCAACCTTTCCGGCAGAGGCGGAATCGTTACCCTTGCTGCCGGCCCGGGGGACTTCATTGATTATAGCCTTGGCATGTTCGCGCTGGGAATAGGCTTCCGAAGTGGGATCGGAGGGATTGCCGCTGCTGAATACGTTTTTAACCGTTTGGAATTCGGTGCTGATCGCGCCGATCTCTTCCCCGTCCTCCGCCTTAAGAAGCCGCGTTTTCCCCGGTTCGGGCTCCTTTGAAACGCGATCCGCTTCAGAAGCGAACAAGCTGCCGACTGTCGGCGCGGGCGGCTTTTCAAAATTCTCGGGGCGGCTGACGGCGCTGAAAGGACCGTTTTCGGAAGAGACCGGCTCGGGTTCGGCCTTGAGACCGACATGCTCGTCCGGACGTTCGGGGGCCTTGGGCTGAACGTCAAAATTATTCCACTCGGATAAAGTCTTGTCCACCAGCTGATCGGTATTTAAGCCAGAGCCTCTGCGGCTTTCAGAACCGTCATGGCCGGAAAAGACCGAAACTCTCTGAGGAATTCCCACATAGACTTCTTCACTCCCTGGAGCAGTTTCCGCTTCGGCGGAGGACAGGTCTTCAGAAACATCGGCTTCATTCTCAGCAGCGGCCGCCGCGGAACCCTCTGCGCTTACGGCCGCAGAGATTTCTGCGCCTTTATCGGCAAAGACTTCGACGGGACCGCTCTGCTTAAAAGCCATGCCCGAATCGGCGGCTGAAGCTCTGTCAGCGGCTGAGCCGGAAGCCTCTTTCCGCAGCGAAACCTTCGGTTCTGCCTCGGAGGAGACTGAAAAAGGAGCGGCCGGGACTTCGCCGTCAGCCCGCTCCGCGGCGGCCGTATCCTTCCTGCACAGCTCGAGATGCTTTGCGGCGGTCTCAGTATCTTCGCGCTTCTTGCTGAGACTGATTTTCAAACCGGCAGGCTTAACTGCCTCCGCTTTAGTCAGAGACGGATGTATAGGCAGAAATTTTTCCGTTATATTGCTTTCCGCGTTCGCAGACGGCAGCTTTAAGGACAAATTGTCATGAACTTTTTTTCCATGCAGATCCAATCCGCATTTATGACAAAAATTATTATCTTCCGCACATTCCGTCTGACAACGAGGACATAACATGAGCTTTTTCTCCGAAGCAAAAAACTAGGCTTAAATC
Organism: bacterium; assembly: GCA_017458675.1. Classification (GTDB taxonomy): domain Bacteria; phylum Vulcanimicrobiota; class Xenobia; order Xenobiales; family Xenobiaceae; genus RGIG3641. The sequence continues at coordinate 4,382 of JAFTAM010000179.1, read as the reverse complement.
CGATGAAACCGCATAATTTCCTTTTGCTCAGCCGTTTGCCGGCTGTCTGCGGCAAGAACTAAAATCTTACAAAACTTAAATTCTTCCTGCCGATTTTTGGAAATATTCAGCTCTGCAATTAAAAAGAGCGCCGCTTAATTTCGGCGCTCAATCCGGCTGCAGCCCAGATTTTATTTAGCGGGTGCTTCCGCCGTGCAGTTCGGCCTTATGGGCTTTGTACCATTCGCCGAAGCCGTAATCGCTGATAAATTTCACCATATCGTCGGGAGATACGGTCTTTCTGTTCAGCCAGCTTCCGTAAGTGGCGTTAGGCAGAATAAAGAAAGTTGCTCCCAAATCGTTTTTATGGTCCTCTATTTCCTTGTCCCTGGCTTTCAAAATCTCGGCGGGCTCCTTCAAATCCTTGGAAACCTCTACAGGCATATCGTACATATTGTCGCCGAACCAGCCCAGAACCTTATAGGTTTTCAATACCGACATGCGGCGTCCGGCCTTGCCGCTGTAATTATTGAGCATATAGCGGCCCAAATCGGAACTCTCGCTCATGCCCATATCAGCCAGCATCTTTTTGGCGTTGGCAATATCCCGCTTTCTATCCTGCAGAATCAGATGCTCGTTCAGATCGGGACAGCCCAGACCCAAGGCCTCCAAAGTCTTCAGAGTCGGTTCGCGCACCGATTCAGAGCGATCGGTCAGGTAAATGGGAGTTACGCCTATTTCCATACAATATCTTAAAAAGTCAGACGCTCCCGGAACCTCGCGGCAGATCTCCGGATGCGAGCCCTGATACCGGCACCAGGCGTCCCAGTTTTCGTCATTGTGGCTGACGTTGTTTCTGATCAGCCAGGCCTCGGCGCCGCTGTTGTCCAAAACGGTCTCGTCTATGTCGAGAACTATAGCCAAAGGACGGTAAAACCTCACGGCCTTGCCGTCGTCAAGAGTATAAAAGGTTTCTTCGCAAAGCTTATCGCCGACTTTTACATAAGCGCCTGTACGAACCTTTTCGTCTATGACCAGTCTGGCCGTATTGTAGGTCTGATGGCACAGAGCCTTATATTCGGCGGCGGTCTGCATCCAAGCGATAGAGGCGGTTATAGGATTATGGTTGCCCGCATCCGCAGGATCGGCCCAGGAAGCTGCAGGAAGAACAAATACAGTAAGACCGGCGGCCAAAGCCAGTCTGCCGAATTTATTAAACATAGAAAATCCGTCCTTACTAAAAAATATTCTGCGAATTTATGCAGCTTAAAATTATTGAGCGCAGTTAAATCCCCTCCCTCATTAAACAGTTATGCCCATATTCTATTTAGTGCGCAGGATAGCCCGAATCTTCTGCATATCTTCTTTCTTGACGCCCCTGTTGCTCAAAAAGGCGACAATTCCGCCCTCTTTATCTATCGTCTTAAAAACGCCGCGCAGCCAGTCGGCGTCAACTTTCAAACCGGCGCTGTTGCGCTGAGACTGAAGATAATCGTCCATAATTATCGGTCTGGGCACGCCGGCCAGCTCCAATACCAAAGCCGCCATAATGCCTGTGCGATCCTTGCCCGCCGAACAGTGGAAGAGGACGGGATAATTCTTCTCATCGGCCAGAACGCTGAAAAACTGAGCTATGCTCTTAAAATTATGCGCCTTTATGTAGGATAAATAAGCCGGACCGCCGTTTTCTGCGGTATTGACCATGGGACAGTTGTACACTTTGCGCAGGCTGGCCGTAAAAGCAGGCAGATCCTTGCCCTCTCTGCTGATCTCCTGGGGAGTGCGCAGTTCAACGACCGAAGCTATGCCCCGCTCCTTCAAGGTTTCGGCGCTGTTGGCGTTAATATAGCACAGAGCGCCGGAACGGTAGAGCTTCTTTTCCTTGATAAAATAACCGTCGGCGGTAGGCAGACCGCCCAGTTCGCGGGTATTGCGGGCTCCGTGCAGCTCTACCTTGCGCTGCTGAGCCGTAGTGCGGGGCTTAAGTTTCTTGGGGTCGACGGGAGCCGCTTTGGCGGCGGACTTTTGAGCCGGCGCCGCCTTGGAAGCGGCGTCAGCTTTCTTAGCCGCAGCCTTTTGTGCGGCGGCTTTAGCGTCAGTTTTTTTGGGGTCGGCCTTTTTATCAGCCGCTTTGGCCTCGGTCTTTTTGCCGGTTTCAGTCTTGGGTTTAGCGGCCGCCTTTTTATCCGCCGCCGCTTTGGTCTGGGCAGCCTTCTTGTCGGCCTCCGCTTTAGGCTGAGCCGCTTTCTTGTCGGCCTCCGCCTTAGGCTGAGCCGCTTTCTTGTCGGCCTCCGCCTTAGGCTGAGCCGCTTTCTTGTCGGCCTCCGCCTTAGCGTTCTGCTTGGCCTTAACCGCCGCCGCAGCCTTCTTGCTCTTTTCAGCCTGCTGCCTCTGAGTCAGCTGAGCCAAGATTTCTCCCGAAGAGCCGTCTGCATAAACGCCGGCCGTAAAAACCTGACAGTTCAGCAAAATTCCTATTCCCAAAGCCAGTAAAAAACTTTTTTTCATTACAGCTTCCGACCTCAAACAATTATTTTTAGTAATAACTAACTTCAATTTAAACACAGCAGTTTTCTTTAGTTTCCCTAAATTTCCCACCGAAAATAAGAAAACGCCCGCCTCGCCGCGTCGAAGCGCAGCCCAGAAACCGCTTCTGCAAAAAGAATACCTTCGGACAACATAAACGAAAAACACAGCTCTGTTAGGCGGCGCTGATATCAGCCTCGCCAGCGCACCGTTATATAAACAAATATATATCTCTAAAAGGAGCTTTAAACCGCTTTAAGAAAAGCACAGGCATGAGTACCCTTTTAATTAAAAACGCCGCTTTAGCCGCCACTTTTGACGACTCTATGCGGCGCATCGAAAACTGCGATATTTTTGTCCGGGATAACCGCATCGCCGCCATAGGCCAAAAACTAGATATCAAAGAAGCCGATAAAACCATCGACGCTTCGGGAATGCTGGTCATGCCCGGCATGGTTAACTGCCACCACCATCTTTATCAGACCCTGACCCGCAATATTCCCCGCGTTCAGGAGGCCGAGCTCTTCCCCTGGCTGGTCAACTTATATGAGATCTGGGCGGCCTTAACCCCGGAAGCCCTCTACTGGTCCACTTTAACCGGCCTGGGCGAGCTGCTGCTGACCGGCTGCACCACCAGCACCGATCATTTCTATCTCTTCCCCGATCACTGTCCGGATAATCTCTTCGATCAGCAGATTAAAGCCGCCAAAAAGATCGGCATCCGCTTCCAGCCTACCCGCGGCTCGATGTCCCGAGGCAAGGACCAGGGCGGCCTGCCCCCCACCAGAGTGGTGCAGAAAGAGGACAAAATTCTCGAGGACTGCGAGCGCGTCATTAAGGCTTACCACGATCCCGATCCTCTGGCCATGATCAAAATCGCCCTGGCCCCCTGTTCTCCTTTCAGCGTCACCGCCGATCTACTCAAAAATACCGCCGAGATGGCCCGCAAGTACAAGGTGCGCTGCCATACCCATCTGGCCGAAACTCAGGACGAGGACGCCTACTGCCTGAACGTTTACGGCAAACGTCCTTACGATCTGATGGAAAGCGTCGGCTGGACCGGAGACGACATTTGGTTCGCCCACTGCGTCTATTTGAATGAGGACGAAATTAAAAGAGCGGCCGAAACCGGAACCGGCATTTCACACTGCCCCGCCTCCAACATGCGCCTGGGCTCGGGCATAGCTCCCATTCCCTCGATGGTCGACCATAACTGCGCCGTAGGTCTGGGCGTAGACGGCAGCGCTTCCAACGACGCTTCCGACATGCTGGGCGAGGTGCGCCAGTGCATGCTCCTCCACCGTCTGCGCAGCGGCGTAGACTCCATGCCTGCCGAAAGAGCTCTGACCCTGGCCACCCGCGGCGGCGCGCGCGTACTCGGCTATAAAGAGCTGGGCAAACTCGAGGTAGGCGCAGGCGCCGACATTATCGGCATATCCTTAAAGAAGCTCGGATACGCCGGCGCTCTCTCCGATCCGGTCGCCGCCGTCGTCTTCTGCGGCGATTCCCATATAGTCGATTTCTCGGTGGTCAACGGACAGCAGGTCGTCAAAGACGGCAAGCTCTGTTTAATGGATGAAATGGAGATCTTCGAGGAAGCCAACCGCTGGTCGAATTACATGCTCGAGGCCGCCAAAAAAGCCACAGGCGTCGATATGTGCTCAAAAGAGGGACCCGGCTTTGAAGCTCCCCGTCCTTCCAAAGAAAAGAAAGCCTGAGCAGCTTATACTGTCGGAAAGTTAAGCAAAAACAAGCTTTTAGCATACATTCTTAATAAAGGTTTTCTTTGACGCGTACGCGGAGATTCGAGCGTAAGCGAGCGCGGAGCGGTAGCGACAAAGAAAACCGGCATAGCGAAAACATGCAGAACATGCTCT
>JAFTAM010000178.1 GCA_017458675.1 bacterium | reverse complement strand
TCCAAATTCTTGAGGAGTTGTCAGACGTCCGTGTACATTGACAGGATAAGAAAAGGAAACGCCCGGCGGCTGAGGCGGATCGCCGATGGTACCGGCGGCGGCCTGTACGCTCTGAGTCTGTACCGCATTAAGAATATCGTCGCAGGTGACGCCCAGCTTGGCCAGCTTGTCGGGCTCAACCCATAAGCGCATCGAATAGTCGCGCTGTCCAACCATGATCGAAGCCGAACCTACGCCGTTAATACGGGCCAACTGGTCGATAATATTGATCGTGGCATAATTGCTCAGGAACAGCGAGTCACGGGAGCCGTCTTCTGAATAAAGACTGATATAGACCAGGTTCTGCGTAGACTGCTTCTTTACCGTAACGCCGGACTGACTTACCTCGGTCGGCAGCAGAGGCGCGGCCTGATTAACCCGGTTCTGCACGTCGACCATCGCCAGGTCCTGATCTCTGGATAGATCGAAAGTGATCTGCAGAACATACACGCCCTGGTTAGTGCAGACAGAACGCATGTACAGCATGCCTTCGGCGCCGTTTACCTGCTGTTCAATCGGCGAAGCCACCGTTTCCTCCAGCACCTGAGCGTTTGCGCCGGTGTAGGAAGCGGTCACCTGAATTACAGGAGGACAGATGTCAGGATATTGAGCGATGGGCAGATTCGGTATACAGACCGCGCCGGCTATCAGAATAACCAGCGAAATCACCATCGCCAGCACCGGACGGTGAATAAAAAATTTAGCCAAAACTTTTCTCACCGGAAAATTTTATTTTAAAACTGAACTAAGATCCTTCGCTTCGCTCAGGATGACAAAATCGGGATGACAATATCGATAACTTACTTAACTGACAGTATCGGCAACTTTGCTCAGCACGATAATATTGACGATATGTTCAATACGACAATATCAACGATTTGTTTAATTGACAGCATTGGCAACTTTGCTCAGCACGATAATATTGACGATATGTTCAATACGTAAATATCAATGACTTATTTAACTGACAGTATTGACAATCAGGGATTGATAACGGGCCGTTTTTCAGAAATCGAAGGATTGCAGGGAGCGCCTACCATGACCTTCTGGATGCCGTCCACGATTATCGTCTCGCCCTCTTTGAGACCAGATTCAACTATAAAGCTGCTGTCTATAGGCTCTCCCAGCTTTATAGCGCGCGATTCCACAATATTGTTGGGACCGACGATATAGACGCTATGATCGGACTGAGTGGTAACGACCGCTTTCTGCGGAATTACTATAACTTTATCTGCTTGATGCGCGGTAATGCGCAGACGTCCGAACTGTCCCTCACGCAGAACGAAATCCGGGTTGGGGAAGACCATGCGGACGCCGATAGTACCGGTAGACGAGTCCATAGTACGCTCCAGCATATTGAAGGAACCCTTATGAGGATAAACCGAGCCGTCGGAAAGCAGAAGCTCTATATCTGCGCCCCCGACTTCTTCATTTCTATGCTCCATAATATATAAGTATTCTTTTTCAGTTAAGCTGAAAGTTACATACATGGGATCGAGCTTGGAAATGGTAACCAGAGGCTCGGTGCTCCCGGCCTTGCCGACCAGGTTTCCGGGATAGACGTTGAGCTTGCCGATTACGCCGGTTATGGGAGAGGTTATCGTGCAGTAGCCGATATTTAATTCCGCCTGAGTGACATTGGCTCTGGCCGCTTCCAGATTGGCGGCGGCGATATCAATGTTGGAGCGATCGGAAAGTTTGGTATTTTCCAGAGTGGCCTTGCTGGCGTTAACCTGAGCCTGAGCCACATCGCGCTGAGCTATAGCGTTGTCGAGAGTCTGTCTGGCAATAGTGCCGCTCTCAACCAAAGGCTTATAACGGTCCACATCCTGCTGAGCTCTGTTTAACTCGGTCTTGGCAGAAGCTAAATCGGCTTCGGCCTTAAGCACGTCAACCTGAGTTTTGGCATATTCCAGATCGGCCTTGGCCTTGGATACCTGCGCCTGCGCGGCCTGAAGGGCCGCCCGGTAGGGAGCGTCGTCAATGGTAAACAGCACCTGCCCCTGCGTTACTCCCATACCTTCTGTAAAATTAAATCTCTCCAGCGTTCCCTCGACTCTGGCCTGTACGTTGACCTCGTCGCCTGATTTGGTCTCTGCCGGCCATTCTTTGCTGAAATGAGTTTCCTGAGTTGTCACCTTCTCCGCTATCACCATCGGAGCGGCAGCCTGAGCTTGAGCCTGTTCGCCGCCTTCGACATTGGACTGCTCGTCAGCCGCGGGAATTTCCTGCCTCGCCTCGCCCTGTTCCCCCTGACCGCCGCTGCCGGAACCGCCGTCGCCGCTGCAGCCGCCGACAAACATGCCGGTACTCAGAGCCAGAGCCAGAGCGGCACCGAAGAACTTACCCTTTGAACCGTAAAAAATATCTGTTAAATTCATTTTTAGCTCCTTATGTTCTCCACTAATCTATTTCCTCTGCCTTTAAAAGCTCCGGAGTTACGGAAAGTCTGCGGTTGGGGAAATCCACGCCCACGCTGTATTCAAGGGCCGCAAAGGCCAGCTCGCGGTCGCAGCAGGCCGAAATAAAGGACAGACGGGCGTTGTTTAAGCTGGTCAGAGCCTGCTGAACTTCCAGAGAGGTACCCAAACCGTTGAGAAAACGCTGACGGGCCATTTCATGGAAGACCCAGGCCGATTCGACCTTGTTTTTGGTGGTCTTCATGGTTATATCGGTAAGATTAAAATTGAGCCAGGCCTTTTCGACATCTAAATAGATAGTATCGCAGAGACTTTCGCGGGAATAGGTCAAAGCGTCGATCTGAGAATCTATCTCGTCGAGCTGAGCATTTTTGGCGCCGCCGTCCCAGGCGTTCCAGTTGATGTTCAGATTGAGCTGATAATTGCTGCAGGGCAGCGTGTGGTAGCCCGGTGAAAATATATAGTCGGCGGAAAGATAAATTTCCGGTCTGTTGTTGGCCTCAGCCGCTTCCCTGCTCTTCTTCAGGACCTCAATGCTGCGATCCAGACTGAGCAGCTCGTAGCGCCTGGCCGCGGCCAGCTTCTTTAAATCCGCCACCGTGCACTGAGGATCTACCTCTATGGGCGGCGGAGAAATAACATGCAGGGAATATCTGTCGGCAGTGGGGTTATTCAGCGCCAGCAGCTTGAAAAATTCGGCGTCCGCGCTGTCCAGGGAGGTATTGGCCTGAGCCAGCTGCTCCTCGGCGTCGGTAATCTGCAGATTGGCCTGAATGACGTCGTATAAGGCCATGACGCCGGATTTATACATCTTATCGGCGTCGACCAGACTCTGCTTGCACAGATCCGCGTTAAGCAGCGCCGCGTCTACATTGGAGCCGGCTTTGACGCGGTTGAAAAAAGCCTGCTTGACTTGATAAACCAGCTCGCGCCGCACCGACATGGCATTGAGGGATTCGACGCCAATCTCCAGATAGGCCGCGGCAATCTGATTTTCGACCCGTCCGAAAGTGGTCAGCAGGGCCTTAAGCGAAGCGGTAAGGCTGTTGGCCAGAGGATCGTTCGTAACGATGCCGCCGCTGACGCCCTTCGGCTGATAGGTCAGCCTGTTCCCTACCGTAAACTGCAGGTTTTTCATACTCTGAGCCTGCCTGTATCTGGCTCCGGCCTGAACGATATTTTCATCGGCGTTCTTTACTTCGGGATTGTTTTCCAAAGCGTAATTTATACTCTTTTCCAAAGTAAAGCTTTTGGAAACATCGTCAATATCGAATTCGGACTGACCGCTGACGGAGCGCAGCATCTGATTGACCGCATCCTCTCCGCTTTTAATATCCGAATTATCTAAATCGTAGCCCCTTTGGGCCGCTTCCTGTTTCAGATTCTCGGCGATGTTGGCTTCCACCGATTTTTTTGCCGAATCAGGGGAATCGGCAGGGAGCTGATCGGTATACCGATCGTCCGAACCGACTTCGGCGCTTTGAGGTTCCGAAACTTTAATGCTTCCGTCGTCCGCGCCGTCTTCCCGGCATAAGGCAGGACCACCGGCACATAGCGCCAGACATGCCAAAGCGCAAAAGAAACGTTCTTTAAATTTCATTGACAATATACTCGCAATTTGATTTTTTTGCCATCCATTATAACACTTTACCGCTGAGATAGAAACATGGCGCAATTAGTTTTACAGAAAAAAATACTTGGCGCGAAGGCAAGCGTATGAGCTCCGGGTAAGGCGAGCGCGGAGAGAAACGCAGAAGCGAACCGACATGACAACAATATGCAGAAAAGAAGCAAATATATTTTGACAGGTATTTGTTCCGTTTTCAGCAAAACATCGCCTTAACCTGCGGCATTGTACAGCGAAACCGTTTCTTCAGTTTTTATCGGCAGATTTTATGATAAGCCAGCCGTGGCGTGCCGTCGTCAACGTAAATAACGCCGCAGTAGCGAAAGCCGTTCTTTTCTGTCAGCCTGCGCATAATCGCATTGTCCCTGTGCGTGTCGATGCGTATATCGCTTGTCTGAGCTTCGCAGAAGTCCAGAATAAGCTTAAAGAGCCCCTTGAACGTTCCGTCTCCGGCGATGCGGTGCAGCGTGCCGTAGGGTCTATCGTTGAGCCACCGGCCGCCTTCAATATGAGCATAAGTGGGGTCCTCGCCGATTACAAAGGCAAAGACTCCGCAGATCCGGCCCGAATCGTCCTCTACGACATAGCTGTTTCCGCGGTCAATATCCCTCCGCATCGCCTCCGCGGAGGGCCTGCTGTCCTTCCACTGTTCTGAATTGCCGCTCTCGCGCATAAACCGGCGTGCATAAGCGTATATTTCCTCAATTCTCGGCAGGTCTTCGATTTCCGTATGTCTGATTTTCATCTGTAGCTCCCCTAATTGGACAGATACAATAATGACGCTGCCGTCCTGTCATTCTGAGCGGCAGCGAAGAATCTTAACTGTCTGGACTTTATAGATCCTTCGCCTGAAGGCTCAGGATGACAAATGGTTCTGCTCAGGACGACAAACGGCCTGGCTCAGGACGCTGCGTCCTGTCATTCTGAGCGGCAGCGAAGAATCTTAAATGACTGGATTTTATAGATCCTTCGCCTGAAGGCTCAGGATGACAAGGATCCAGGCTCAGGATGACAGGGGCCCAGGATCAGGATGACAAAAATTATTTGGCATTGCCGTCGAAGCGATAATATTCCGCTTCGCCCGAGCCTTCGAAAAGCATTTTGTTCCAGGTGGGCTCGTCGAAAAGCTGACCGCGGTAAATATAATACTCGCCGTCGGTATCGTGCTTGTATTCGCCGATCACGCTCTCTTTAAACTCTCCGTTTTTGCAGGAAAGCTTGCAGTAGGCCGTGTATGAGGCGCCGCCGGAGGCGAAATAAACGCCGTTGGTATGCAGACAGCCGAAGCCGCGGAACACCTTGTCGGTACCGTAAAACTTATCGCCCTCGCGGTGCAGAATCAGATACTGTCCATGGCAGCTGCTCAGAAGCAGAATCAGTTCTCTGGCTCCGTCGCCGTCCAAATCGACAGCCGTCATAGCCTCAATAAAAGGCTTGCTCTGCTCGTAATTTTCCTTGTCAAAAATTTCCTTGGCGAAAATTTTGTTGAACTGATCTATGCTGACCGGGCTTTTATCGGGGACGCTCTTAATATCGTCGTAATAGCCGAAGGTCCAGACGAAGGGTTCTTTTCCGGTAAGCACCGGCTTGTACTTCTCAATAACCGCTTTATCGACGGCTTTCTGGCTGACGGCCAGCTTGTCCCAATCGATCTTGTCCAGCTCCGTGCCGGCAGGATCGGCCCAGGCCGCGCCGCTCAGCGCAAAGGCCAGGCTCAGCCCGCAGATAATATTATTAAAGGTCCCGTTCATAAAAAATCCTCGCAGTCCGCAGAATATAAAAACATATAAGCCGCAAAAACAGAGATAATTGCCTATAATTTAATTAAAGGCTGAATTTTCTTATAATTGTTCATGCTGAAGAAATGTTCGTAAAACAGTTTTTCGGGGCGCATGATAAGCTCCTTCACACCCTGCAGCAGGTTCATCTCTTTTACGGTTTTCTTCAGCCTGTCGGCGCTCTCTGCGCCGAAGCTCCGGCAGTTATAGTAGGCCAGAGTGATGTGCGGCGTCATGGCGTAGGGCAGTCCGACAATCTTTTCCAGTTCCGCATACAGGGCGCAGAGGCGGCGATAGTCATCATCGCCGGCTGGATAAAGGCCCAGAACCAGACTGATATTTACCATGTTAAGAATGTTGTTGGCCCTCATAACTATAGGCCTGCTGAAATCAACTGTTTTGTCCCGCAGGGGATTTACAGCAAAATATTCCCCGCGCTTCCGCAGGGTGTCTTTGACATCCGCAAAGTCAGGAGAGCTGCTCAAATCGTGCAGAGTCATATGCAGATAATCTCGGTCCAGCCTTTCGCAGAAGCACTCCCCGCATTCGGAATAAAGTCGGCTGATGAGGCCGTCCAGGTAATCCTTGGCCCCGTCATCCAAATCGAAAACTGACGTATCGCCGAAAAAGGGTTTGAATTTATTGTCTGAGCCGACCTTCGCCGCCAAAGAGCGGCTGACCTCAAAGGGCCCGCTCCCCAAATTCAGTTCTGCGGTCTCGAATTGATTGATACGCTCTAAAAATTGCTGATAGGATTCCATAAACAAAGTCTCAAAAATATCGCTCCGCCGCAGGAAAAGATAGCGTCTGCGGTTCAAACCGACAGAAACGGGCTCAACATAAGTGCTTAACAGCGCTATTCGCTTTCACCGTTTTCGCCGTCGTCTCCAGCTTCGTCTTCATCGCCGTCAAAGTCGTCTTCGTCTAACTCAAGCAATAAGTCGAGCGCATCTTTGCTGCCTTCGGACGCAGCTTCAGCAATCAGACCGATTCCCTTTTCCCGATCCGGTTCAATGACGCCATCCTCGCCGATTAAATATATGATTCCCAATTGAAGCTTTGCCTGGGAATAGCCCATATCGATGGCTCTCTGTATGTAAAATAAAGCTTTTGAAACATCGCGTTCTACCGCCATGTCGCTGTCGAAAAAGCTTCTGAATAAATTCTCGCTTACTCCGGCAGCTTCAACATCGCCATGATAATAGATCATGCCTAACATCAAGTTTATGGCGGCTCCTTCGATACCTTCAACTGTATCGGCAAGTTCAGCAAGTCCGAGCCTCTCGCCTTTTTCAGAATAGCCGAGCTTATACATTGCTTCCTTGTTGCCTTGCTCAGCAGCCTTGCACCAATATTCATGAGCCTTCATAATATCAGGTTCAGAACCGTCAGCTCCTGAAAAATAAATATTTCCCAGTTCAAACTGACATAAATCACAATTCAATTCATCGGCTGCCTTATGCAGAAGCTCCATTCCTTTACGGCTGCTGTCTTCAGTATTCTTATAAAGATAATACATTGCCAACGATAAATAAAATCTAGAATCATTATATTTTAACGCTTTGGTCCATAAAGAGACCAATTTTTCCATATCATTTTCCTTCAAATATTCAATGCCAAGTTTATATATCGCTTCGAGCTCAGAGTTTTCATCCTCAAAACAAGAGGCTCCCATCTCAGGCATACAGTCCATCAGTATTCTCCATTCTTCGGCAAAATTTCCGATATACAGTTTTATAGTTATATTATGGCCGACAATAAGAAAAAAATGGGTTCAAATATTGTTAAAATACAGACGTTTTTCCGACGCCGCACTGCCGGAATAAGGCTGAAAACCAGCCTTATCCGCGGCAAATAAGGGAACTGAAAATATTTTATAATTTTCTGTTTAGTCATCCTCGCCGTCATCTTCGATTTCGGTCAGAAAATATACAGCAGCGCCGCAGCCCTCGGCGGCTGCTTCGGAAAGAAGCTTCAGACCCTTTTTCCGGTCCGCTTCTATTACGTCTTCTTCACCGTTATAATATAAACGTCCTAAAAAAAATTTAGCTGTAGTATTGCCTTTATCGACGCCCTTCTTTAAGAAACAGACGGCTTTATTTAAATTTCTTTCTATTTCAACGGTGTTGTCATAAAACTCCCTGAAGATTTCTTCGCTTATGCCTACGGTTTCTGTACACCCGTCTAAATAAATCAATCCCAGCATAGTATATGTGGCCGATTCCCGCAGACCGCCAAGTAATTCAGCGTTTTTCACAATATCGAGTTCCGGCATATTTTCCGAGTAGCCGAGCTTAAATAAGGCATATGGGTTCTTATGATCTGCCGCTTTTGCCCAATACTCATAGGCTTTCATTATATCCGGTTCTTCACCGTTAAGCCCCATAAAATAAATACTTCCCAAAGCATACTGACAGAGATTGTCGTCCAGCGCGTCGGCGCCTCTATGCAGAAGCTTTATGCCTTCGCTGACATCAATATCCAGAATAACGTAATTCAGGCCTAAATTGTAATACACCGCGGGATCGTTATATTTCAGAGCCTTGCGCCAAGCTGCAAAGCCGCTGTCAATTTCGCCTTTTACAAACTCTGAAATGCCGATATCGAATAAGGTCTCACAGTCGCAGTTGTACGATACGCCGCAGCTTTGAGCGAAGCTTTCAAACTCAGACAAATCCGAGCAGTGTCTGCCGCGAAAATAAATATCGGTTAAACGGCCGCAGCCGTCAAAAGCTTTTTTGCCTATTGAGATAATTTTATCAGGAATCTTAACGGAAGTTAAGCTCCCGCAGTCTTCAAAAGCGCTTTCGCCTATGTAGTAAACTTCGTCGGGGATCGCAACGGAGACCAGACTGCTGCAGCCTTTAAAAGCTTTGTCGCCTATAAAGACGACGCTGTCAGTTATTGCAACGGAGGTTAATCTGCTGCAGTTTTCAAAAGCATATTTCCCTATTTTGACAATATTCAGGCCGTCAGGAATAACAACGTTTACTAAATCCCTGCGTCCTTTATAAGCCCCGTTTCTACCTGCACGAGCTGCAGAAAAGACATCTGAATCCATATATCACCTCCAACTTTTAAAATATGTTATTTGTATTATATCTGAGTCCTCAGCCATCAGATATGTTTTGACAAACGAAAAAAGCGGTCAGTCACTCCTGAAAACAATCCGCTGCGGACGCTGAATACTCAGCTTATCACTCGCCGTTTTTTATAACATCCTCCTTCATTATATATTATGGACAAAACACTCAAAAAACTTAAGAAAAAACTTGTTAAAATATCGACGGTTTACCAATACTGTACCGCCGGAATAAGCCTAAACATCCGCCTTAATTAGGCAAAAGAAGGAAGCTTATATGATTTTAAGAACAGAAGGCAATCTTAAAATTGTAATTATTTACATTTTCTGTTTTTATTTTTTGTACAAATCTGTATGGAGGAATGATGCGTAAGCTTTCAGCTTGGGCATTGGTCGTTCTGGTTTGGGGCTTCGTTTTCTTGACGGAAGCGCCCGACGCTCTGAGCGAAAATTCAGAGACGCCCGTGCCCTCTGTAGTGGATATAAATGTGCAGCAAGACGAAGACCTGGCTGCAAATCCTGAAGCTGCAGAAGAAATACTGGAAAATGACAGCGGCCCGGCAAACCGCGATTCTGATACGGCAAAACTCAACTCTGATATATCTTCTTCCGCTGCGGAGCCTGCGCCCGCCGCTAAACCGGCTGCAAAGCCTGCGCCGGCCGCCAAACCCGCCGCTAAACCTGCTGCGAAACCTGCGCCCGCAAAATCTAAAAAACAGGCCCAGACTCCGCAGGGCAGAGCCTTGACGGTAACGGCCTACGCGTACTGCATTAACGGCAGAACCGCTTCCGGTTCTTATACGCAAAAGGGCTGTATAGCCGTCGATCCCCGGGTAATTCCGATGGGGTCAAAAATCTACATTCCCGGATACGGCTGGGGCAAAGCCATGGATACGGGCGGTTCGATAAGAGGCAACGTCATTGACGTATGGTTCCCATCAAACTATGAATGTATGCAATGGGGAGTCAGAACCGTAAAAATTACCGTACAGTAAATTGACTCCTTTATATAAATAAACAAAACGGCGTATAAGAATATCCGCAGATATTCAAATATGCCGTTTTAATTTTTGCTTTCAGAAAGCGGGAATGCCGATAAGCGCACAGCCGCCTATAAAGATTTCGCTTTTTCCGCCAGCCTTTTGCCGAGCTCGAACGCCGCCTGCAGATCTTTGGGAAGCTGCTCGCCGCGGTACCTGGCCCGGACTTCCTCAGTTCCTTCCAGAATATCGTACCTGGAATAGTCGCTGAACTGATATGAGCTGTAGGTGCACAGCGTCTCCGTATAACCGAAAAGGCGCTCCAGGAATTTCGCATTCTCACCGAAAATCAGCGGATAGTTCCAATCGGCGGACATCTGCTCGGTGCATCCCATCGTATAGATCATTGCCGTAGGAACGAGCTTATCTCTCAAGGCAAAGTGCATCTTGCCGTCTGCATCCGTCTTCGGATTATATGAGAGAATCGGATACATCAGACGCTCCATAAATGCGCGGACAACTCCGGTAGGATAACTGAAATATACCGGACTTCCGATCACAATCACATCGGCCTCATAGGCTTTTTCAAGAATCGGACGCAGCGCGTCCCCAACGGCGCAGATTCCGTTGGTCTTGCTGTTTTTCAGCTTACAGGCCAAGCAGCTGACGCAGCCCTTGAAGCTGTAATCGTAAAGGTGGATTAGTTCCGTCTCCGCCCCGGCCTCCGCGGCTCCCTTCAAGGCGCTGTCGAGCATCTTAACCGTCGTCCAGTTCTTACGGGGACCGCCGTTGAAAAATAACGCTTTCATAATCGAGTTCTCCTGGCTTAAAAAGTAATTTGCAAGCGGCGCTGCTATATTGCAATATATGAAATCAATTGAAATATTGTCTTTAAAGCATAAGTTACTTATCGGTAATTATATAAGCGCCGACTATCTGACCGATATAGGCCGTATGCGCGTCGCAGTTGGCGCCGGAAGCTGAGCCGTCGATATGCTCGGGATACATCGAATGGCGTATTTCCTCGGGCAAAAGCTCCGGGTCCTGCTTCTGAGCATAGACAACCCTGCATTCCAGAGTCAGAGGGTACTCCCTGACGCCCTCCGCCCCGACCGCTTCCGGTTCTTCAAGGGTAAGTCCGGCGGTTTGAGCCTTATCTATCTTATGGCCGGACTGCATTCCGCACACTGCGGTAATTTTTGGGTCCGGACCGTCCAAAGGAAGACTCAAAGTAAATTCTCCGGTTTTATCCAGTTGTTTTTTCGTATAGCGGTTTTCCCGGACATACGCCGTAAAAACGGGCATGCCCCACTCTATTCCCAGACTGCCCCAGCTTATGACCATGGCGTTGAATTTGTCGCCGTGCGTATTCAGAAGAATTCCCTTGGGAAGAGTGCGCATTATCTGCTGGGCGTAATCGAAAACATTTATATGCTCTTTCATTATGCCGCCTGCCGTTCAAAAATTGCGGCACATGCCGCTTTTATAATTTTAGCATAAAAACCGTGTCTTTGCCTAATTTGCTTCGCTGAGCTCAAAAAAAACGTCAAAACTTTACTTTTTCGGAACTGCAAAGTAAAGTTAAAAAACGAAATAAATGGAGTTTTTTGCCGTGCAGGCGGCGGCGCGAATGCTTCAGCTTAATGCCGGTCTGCAGTATGAAACAAGGAGTAAACCAAAATAGGAAAAATACCTGCCTGTTTTTTATTACAAATATCTTGTGCATAATAGCATAATATGGAGAAAATTATGGACTGCAAGGTTACGGTTTTAGGTTCAGGCAGCTGGGGTACGGCTCAGGCCGCCCATTTGCAGAGACGCGGATGCCAGGTAACGGTTTGGGGAATTGAGACCGACGTATTGGCGGATATTAAAGAAAACGGCTTAAACCGCGCTTATTTCGGAGATCTGCCCATATGCAGTCCCGGCGCAATAAAGACCGAAGCCGACCTTCTCAAGGCCATTGAGGGAGCCGAGTTTATCGTCTGCGCCGTGCCCTCCGCCGTGGTGCGCAGCGTATCCGAGCAGATGAAGGATCACCTCGATCCCAAAACTATTATAATCAGCACCGCCAAAGGATTGGAAAGCGGCACTCTCATGCGCATGTCCGAGGTGCTTTCCGACGTCGTGGGACGCTTGGAGCGCATCGCCGTATTATCCGGTCCCTCCTTTGCCGCCGAAGTCATCAAAGGACTGCCCACCGCCGTAACTATCGCCTGCGCCGTCCCCCGAGTTTCAGCCAAAGCGGCCGCTCTTTACCATTACAAAAATTTCCGAGTTTATACCTCTTCGGATATCGTCGGCGTCGAGCTGGGAGGCAGCATTAAAAACGTCATTGCTCTGGCCGCCGGCATGCTGGACGGGGCCGGCATGGGATACAACGCCAGAGCCGCTCTTATGACCAGGGGCCTGGCTGAGCTGAGCCGCATTATTACCGCTATGGGCGGCCGTTCCGCCACCGTACAGGGACTGAGCTGCCTGGGAGACCTCCTGCTCACCTCCACAGGCACGCTGAGCCGCAACCACCAGGTTGGCGTTATGCTTGGCAAAGGCCGCAAGCTCGACGACATTATGAGAGAGATGCATCAGGTGGCCGAAGGCGTCAAATGCGCCGAAAGCTGTCTGCAGCTGGCTCAGAGCTTAAATATCGAAACTCCTATCATTAAGGAAATAACGGAGGTCGTCGACGGCCGTCACAACCTGCAGGAAGCGATCGACAACTTATTCTCCAGAGCGCAAAAGTTTGAATAAATAAAGCAATTTCTCTGCGAAAAGCCTCATTGCCGCAGTTTGTATTATGCGCTCAGCGCCGTTAAGTAAGACAGTATCTCACTCAAACGGACGCATGAGCGCATTTTTATAATTAAGTTTGCCTCAGCGAATCGAAGCTCCCAGTTTTTTTGCCTCTTC
Organism: bacterium; assembly: GCA_017458675.1. Taxonomy (GTDB): domain Bacteria; phylum Vulcanimicrobiota; class Xenobia; order Xenobiales; family Xenobiaceae; genus RGIG3641. The sequence goes on along the minus strand of JAFTAM010000178.1, from coordinate 30,450 downwards.
AGCCTTATCGGCGCCCACTACTCTGCCTAAATCGGTCCATCCCAATATATCGGCAAAATGGCTGTACCAATTCAGCGAATCCGGCTGGCTCTTCAAGGAACCGCCTGAAGTCACAAGCAAAACGCCCGAGCGCTTGAAACCTTCATGCCCAAACTTATTGATAGCGGCATAGAGCCTGTCTACAGCCGTTTTCATTACTCCCGTAACCGTCCAGAAATAAATGGGCGATGCAAAAACGACAATATCGCAGTCAGCAAAGGCGTCATAAATTTCCGCCATGCCGTCCTTCTGTACACAGACGCCGCCGTTCCTTTGACAGGCATTGCAGCCTAAACAACCCTTAATATTCATGCCGTACAAATAGAACTCTTTGACTTCATGACCGACGCTCTTCGCTCCCTCGGCAAAAGCGCCGATCAAAGCAGACGTATTGCCTTTTTTTCTGGGAGACCCGTTTAAAATGATGATTTTTTTCATTAGTTCACTCCATTATTTCAAAAGATTATCTGGCTAAGCTGGGCATAGCCGCCTTGGAATCACGCTTGGCTCGGTTTTTATAAAGACTGGCATACTGTTTTACAAAACTGTTTTCCCAAGAGCCGATTTTCTGATAGCCCTTAAGGTTTTTGTCTCTCAGATAAGCCTCGTCTTCGGGGCTTAAAAACAAGAGCAGCGAAGTTTTGGGTTCAAATTCATAATGTCCGGGCACATAAATATCAATATCTATAGGCAGGTCATATATTTCCAAAGCCCTGAGTATAAACATATCGGCGTCTAAACTGACGTTTCTCCCTCTCACGGTTACAGCGGTAAAACGGCATTCATGGCTTTCCCGCAGCTTAGAGACGATCGCTGCTAAAATACCGTCGGCAAAATTCCTGAGCTCCCTGTCTGCGCTGTTTTTATTCTTATCAATTTTATCCAAATGAGAAATATACGTATTGCATTTCGTACTGAGACCTTCGTTTATTTGATAACCGAAAACAATACCGCCAAGGTTAAGCTGAATAAGGTTTATAAATAATACCGCTGCGCATATCGCCGTTTTAATGTATGTATTATTTATCTTTCCCGCCGATGAAAATCCGACTATACCTATAAGCAGCGATCCAGGCAAAACATATCTGTTCACTACGGGAACTCCCATAACGGTATAAATTATCAGCATAGCGGCAAGCATCGCCAAAGAACAGTAAACGATAAACGGCGATCGCTCAGATTTATATTTAATATGCGCAAAGCAGCCTATGCCGAACCAGACAAACGCCAGCCAATAGCCATTGCCCAAAGCGGCAAAAAGCGGCATAAATATTTCTCCGCCGGAATAATAAGCCTGGGAAACGTCGCGCCCGCTCTTATTAATAAGCTCAAAGAAAGCCGCCGCATACCACCAGCCGCAGATTAAAGCGGCCAGCCCCATGGAATACAGAAAAACGCGCTTTGTCGAAGGCTGCGAATCGGCAGAAGGGCCGCTTCTATCGAAGAAGAAAACCTTAATCGCTGCATAAGCAAGAATTAGGAACAAGTAAAACAGTATTGCCCATTTTACCAGCATGCCTATGCCTAAAAACAGACCGAATAAAAGCGACGGCTTCAGCAAGCGAAAATTATCGCAGGAAATAAAAGCTGCAATTATGCAGATTAGCAGAGCGCTCTCGCCCACTTCCAGAAAGTAGCCTCGGGCGTAAATATGCAGCCATAGGTTGCCGCTGACGCTCAAAAGAGCCAGGGCGCCTCCCCACAGGCCGCCCAGCTTTCTGCCGATATAAAAGACGCCGTATCCCATCGGCAGCAGGAAAATCAGCTGCGATAAAATGGCCGCCTTGGCTGAAAAGCCGCCGTTCAAAGCGTAGGCCAAACAGGCGATCATGTTGCAGAAAGGCGGATAACCGTTGAGAGGCGCCCGTCCTCCGTGCTTAAACCAATTAAACAGGGCCCAGGTATCCAGAAGCGTCCGTCCCGAATGCTCTTTGGGAATAGAATTGTCGGCCAGCACCCAGGAGCCTATCAAAAAACTGACTGCAGCAAAAAATAGCCAGGGGCCCAGGTGATTTTCCAATACATTATTTACTGTACTGCGTTCATTTTCTGCCGGCATCGAATATTTGCGCTCCCTAAAGCTATATAGCGGCGGAGATTCTATTTTTATGCCGCCGCCTCCCTCCGCTTAGCCTTAAATCAGGCGGAAACGGTCAGATTTAATCTGCCTCCGGACTGATGAATCGGCCGGTTTGAAGTCCTCTGAAAGCAGCCGGCCGCCGGCGGAAACCGCTTTGAGCCTGCCGAAATTTATTTGTGAGCATATCTTCTTTGAATATTACATTCGCTGTCGGCGTCAAAACAGAGGAATATTCACAATAATAGTGATAAAATCCCTATGGATCTGTGTTATACTGAAGTTCACAGTTAAGACTAATCTTATTTTATCGGACTGGTAACTGATTTGGATATTGAAAATACTAACAGCGGCGCAGTAACGCCCCCGCAGGTTCAGCAGCCTCAGTACGCTCCTGTATATCTGAACAAAGAAAATGCAAACAGAAACGGCGCAGCTTCGGATTGTAATTCGAAGCAGGGCATGAGCAATCATTCCTTCAGAAACGGCTGCTTCTGGGGCGGAGCCATCGGAGTAAGCATTATATTGATGGCTTTCGTGTTGATTCTGGTTACGATGTGCGCCGGCATTTATACAATAATTGCCGCCGCCGACTCGGCCTCCTCGGGCGAAGTAGACCTCTCTTCGGGAAACAAGTTCGAGCAGTACATTCTGGACGCTTCTCCCGACAGCGACAGCGCTGACGGCAAAAAGGACAAAATTATGGTTCTGCCCCTGCACGGCGCTATAACCTCGGGCAGCTTCCTGGGCAGCAAGGCCAATACCAACGTAGTCACCGACGAATATGTAACCTACGCCTTAAAATACATTAAAAGCCAGGACAATGTCAAAGCTCTGATCATCGACGTCGATTCTCCCGGCGGAGGCGTCACCCCCTCGGACTGCATTTATCACGAAATTAAAGAATTCAAAGAGGAAACCAAGATCCCCGTTATCGCCATGTTTGAGGGAACCGCCTGCTCGGGCGGATACTACGCTTCCATGGCCGCAGACACCATCATGGCTCTGCCCACCTGCTGGACCGGCTCCATAGGCGTTATTATGGAAGTTCCGGAAATTGAAAAGCTCATGGACAAGGCCGGCGTAAGCGTAAATACCATTACCTCCCTGAACGCCAACGGAGGCAAGTCCTTTAAGGATATCGGCTCCGCTTTCAGAAAGATGCGCCCCGAGGAGCGCGAGCTTCTGCAGACTCTGGTAACTCAGAGCTGGCAGCGCTTCGTAGGCATCGTTGCGGAAGGACGCAAAGGCAAGCTCACCCCGGATCAGGTCAAGAAATTGGCCGACGGACGCATCTATAACAGCGAGCAGGCCTTGAAGCATAAGCTCATCGACAAGATCGGCTACAAGCAGGACCTCTACAAGCTGGCCAGAGAAAAAGCCAAAGCTCCCAACGCCGCTATAGTTTCCGTCACGAAGAAAGAAAGCTGGCTGGACAGCCTGGGCTATATGTGCACCAACATTACCGAAGCCAGCGGCAATTTCAACAGCATAATGTCAAAGTCGACGCCCGGTTCCGTTTCGAACGGCGCCTGCCCCGCCTCTCCCATGTACGTTATGCCCGACGACATTATTAAGCCTTAACGGCGGGCGCGGGTCATCACCGCATACCTGTCATAAGAGCGTGTGCCGGCAGCGAAGAAGCTTACTGATTAAGATTCTTCGCTGCCGCTCAGAATGACATATTTTGGCGCAGGGACTGCATTGCGCCGACGCTGGGAATGATACTGGCCTGACGCCGGGACGCCACTGATGTAAAGCATAACGGCCGCAAAGCCTGCCTGCGCGGACTTCAGAGGCAAAGGCAGCCGGCAAGAACGGCAATCAATGTCCGCATAGGTATCGCTGAGAATGAACGAAGTTGAAAATAAGCAAAATTATGCCGTCGTCTGCGATAAGGTCTCTTTTTCCTATGCGTCCGGGTTTGCCGTCAGCCGGGAATTTATCTTAAAAAAACTCAGCCTGAAAGTGAGCCGGGGACAGCTTGTCATTATCAAGGGACCTTCGGGCAGCGGCAAAAGTACTTTGCTGAACCTCTTGGGCGGACTGCTGCAGGCCGTCGAAGGCACGGTGAGCGTATCCGGCCGGAGTTTAAGCTCGATGAAGGACAGAGAGCTTTCCGAATTTCGCCGCGACAATATCGGCTTTATCTTTCAGGAGCCGCATCTGGACAAAAAGCGCAGCGTGCTGCAGAATGTCATGCTTCCGCTCTACTTCGGCCGCCGCTCTCTCTCCGAAGGGCGCGCCGGCGCGCTTAAGCTGCTGAAGGAATTGAATATGCAGGATTATCTGAATAAACCTGTCAGCGAGCTTTCCGGAGGACAAAAACAGAGAATCGCCGCCGCCAGAGCTCTTTTAAACAGCCCCTCGCTTCTGCTGGCCGACGAACCCTTTGCCCATCTGGACAGGGAAAACGCTCTCGGCCTTACCGAGCTCATCGGCAATTTGAGAGAATCCTGCGGCAATACCGTAATTATGACCTCCCATATGACCGCTGATGAAGCCATATTGCCGAAAGACGCCGTTATTTTAAACATCAAAGAACTGCAGGCCGACTAAAAATATGTTGTTTTCCCGAATCATACGCCTGGCAGCCGGAGAGATCGGAGATCCTCCCTACAAAAATTTTAACGCCATATTCTGTCTGGCCTTTACCGTCGCCGTCTTTATCATTATCTTCGGAACCGCCGCCGGAGTTCAGAATATCGTCAGACATAAAATATTAGGCTCAATGCCGGAGATTATCAGGCTTAAGCCGGAATCCGTCACTCTGGGACCGGTCAAGGTAAGCGAAGAGATAGACGAAGAGACCTTTAACTTCATAAAAGGCATACCGGGCGTAGTGCAAGTTTACCGTCAGGCCCGTCTGACCAGGCCCTCCCGTCTGCAAGCCGACTACATGCAGCAGTCATTCTGCAGCGATATTGTAACGGAAGCGGTCGACGCCGATTTTATCAAGCTCTTGTGCAGGGAAAACAGTCTGGAATACGGCGGCGAGCCCGGCTGTGAGGACTGTCTCCTGCCGGCGGCGGTCATGGATACCGTAAATGCAGGCCTGAGCATACATACCCATCTTCCGGCTATAGACCCTCAAGTTTTGGTAAATCATCATTTTTCCGTCTTTATCGGCAGATCCGGCTTTAGGAACGACGGCAAAAAGCCGTTTAGGCTCAGGTGCCGCATTGCGGGCATATCTCCTCTCATCGGCATAGGAGGCCCCGCTATCTCCTATGAGAAAGCGCAGCTTTACAATCTTGAGCCTCTGATCTGCCACGGTCTGATCCTCAAATTGGAAAGTCCGCAGCATGTGCCTCAGGTGCTGGAGAAAGCGTCCGTCAAACATCTCTTCAGCCCGGATCTGAAAGCCGCCGGACAGACCGGCGAAATAATCAAGTGGTTTAAAATCGGTTCAGGCTTTTTCTGCCTGCTTTTGACCTGCTGCACCGGCATGAGTCTGTATGCAGGCATAAGCCTGGAGGTCAGACAAAACCTGCCTCAGCTGGTACTTTACAGAGTGTTGGGAGCTTCCCTGAGCGACATAATTAAAATTTACTGCATACGCTGCCTGTATATCGGACTGCTCGGAAATATTACGGGTATTGCGGCAGGCATAACCGCAGGAGATCTGCTCAACAGGTTCTGCCTCAGCCGCTCTATGATCACCTCTGCCGGCCCTCAGCCCTTCCTATGCCCTTCTGCTCTGCTGCTGCAGGCATTTCTCCTGGGGATAGCCGCATCTGTATTTTTCGGCCTTCTGCCCATTATAAAGACAGCCGCCTCCCAAAAATTGAATATAAATTTTTTAAATTAGCAGGTTTATTACTCTTACAAGAGAAGGGCAAAAGGTATATTTTTTATTCATAGCGCCTGTGAATATTTTAGGTTAAGCTAAAATCAGCGGGCATATCTTTAAAAGATTGACATTAGTCACAATAAGCGAGAGGAACTTCATTATGAAAAGAACTTGCAGTACAGGATTAGGTTTTATTTTAGGACTGGCAGCCGGAACGGCGGTCGGAGTTTCCATCGGCATGATTTTATCTCCGAATTCAGGTGAAGAAAACCGTCGCATTATCAACGACCGCACATCAGAATATAAGTCCAAAATGGCTGATCTCTGGAACGAGTACCGTCAGAAAGCCGCCGAACTCACCAACCGCATGCACAAAGGCGAGGAAGAGCCCGCTGCAGAAACCGAAGAGGCTCCCGTTGAGGACGCTCCCGTAACCGAAGAAGCTGCAGAAGCTGACGCTCCCGCTGACGCTGAGTAAGCTTTTGTTTTTTGCTTCCGAGGATTATATTTTTCGGATGTAACTTGAATGACGGCCTATGACATATATAATTGTCATAGGCAGTGTTAATTTATACGAATTATCGAACTGATTTACCAATAGCATAAAAGGCTGCAGCTGTCAGGCAATGGCAGCTTCCAGTCAGCAGATATTCCGGAGGACTCTGTTTTGGATATTAAAGTCAGCACAAGCACCGTAGAAAATGTAGCTGAGATTGTAAGTATTAACGGAGAGATAGACGTCTACACGTCTCCTCAAGTAAAGCAAGTAATCAATGCGCTGATAGAAAAAGGCTCTTATAATTTGATTATCAATCTGGAGCAGGTGCGCTATATAGACAGTACCGGCCTGGGAGTTTTAATCGGCGCTCTCAAAAAGGTGCGCGAGCAGAGCGGCCATATCTTCTTAGTATGTGTCGATCAGCAGATTAAAAAGGTTTTTACTATTACCGGACTTATTAAGATCTTCAAAATTTTTGAAAACAACGATCAAGCCATAGAAGCTTTCAAAGCTGAATAAAGCTTTCGCAGCTGTTTTTCGTACATAAATTTTTTGAGGCGGCCTTCAATTTGACAGACCGCCTCTTTTTTTTAAGTACGCTGCCGAAGCAGATTTTGCTAATGCTCCCCCGCCGTCAGTACCGTCGCTGCCTAAGTATCATGAATCGGCTTCAACGTCTTCACAAAGATCGTTATCTTCGTTTTCTTCATTGCCCAAATTCATCATGTATTTAATGGCGTCGCTGTTCCCGCTGCAAGCCGCCTTAGTAATCAGGCTCAAGCCGTTAACCTGATCCTGCTCAATACCGTCGCCTTCCAAATACATGCGGCCTAAGTCAAAGCATGCGTTCGGCTGTTCATGGAGTGCTGCAGATTTTAAATACTTCAGCCCGGTTTCTCTGTTATTTTCAGTATTTTCTTCAATGCTGCCTGACAGCATCAGATATATGGCGCCCAAAGCGTATTCAGCGTCGACATTATTCTGATCGGCTGAGCGTTTAAGCAAAGTCAAAACCTTATCAATATTCTCCTCACTGCAGTCTTCATTAAGCAAAAGACCGGCCAGTTTGAATTGGGCCTCGTCATTTCCGCCGTCAGCAGCCTTTTGCAAATAATAAGCCGCCTTCTCCGTGTCCGGTTCGCCAAAGGCGCCGTCTAAATACATCGAACCGACAAAATAAGCGGATATGGTGCTGTTTTCTGCCGCGTGCTCAAAATGCTTAACCGCTTCATCTGAGTTTGCCTCGACATAATCTCCCTTTAAGTACATGAAACCTACAAAAAACTCAGCATCACCGGAGCCTTTTTTTGAAGAGGAACTGAAATATTCAAAGGCTTTTTTAAAATTCGGCTTAATCAGTTCTTCTTCTGTATAATACAGCATCCCTAAATAACGCTCAGCTTCGGCTACCATTGCTGTAACGTCCGCACCGAATAAATTGAAACATTCGGACTGGCCGCATTTAACAGCCTTTTTGAAAAACCTTAAAGCTGTCTTTCTATTTCGGGCGACATAGTGTCCGTGATAGTACATGAACCCCAAAATGCTATATTTAATAGCATCGTCGCAGTCAGCGCACTTTTTTAAGTATCTGTAAGCCTTCTTGTAATCCTGTTCAACAGGACCGCCGCCGCTGTAATACATATATCCCAACACCAGGCAGCTGAGGCTGCTGCCCATTTCCGCCTGTCTTACCAAAGCTTCAATAGCTTCCGACTGCTCGTTATTGCCGTCTGTATATCCGAGCTTATACATGGCCTCCGGATGTCCCTTTTCAGCCGCTTTGCTCCAATATTCGAAGGCCTTGACTGCATCTTTCTCAACATGGCGACCGTCAAAATACAGGTTTCCCAATTCCGCCAGACAGTCAGCGTTCCCTAAATCAGCGCCTTTCCTGAGAATCTCAAGTCCTTTTTCTATATCTTCCTGCTTGTCAGAAAGCAGGTATGCCGAACTTAACATACTGTAAGCTGCTATACAGCCAAGCTCAATAGCCTTATGCAAGCATATAACGCCTTTTTTCCAATTCTCCGCTGAACAGTCTTTGCCAAAGAAAAAATTATGGCTCGCTTTGACAAATAATTCAGCCAGTTCTTTATCATTCATGTCTTCGCCGCCGCAGTCGGCGCCTATTATTTTATCGTCCATATCTTCCGCAAAGACCTTTCCGCTCTTACAAGCTTATCAATAATTATATTTTACATAAAAAAGCAGAAAGAATTTGCCTTATAGTTTGCGAATTTGTAAAAAAATTCTATTTTCCGGAAAGTTGAGCTTACAACATGAACAGGCTAACTGCAGCAGTTCTCTGCTTATTAACTTTTATCAGTCTTACGGCCGCTTCGGCGATCGCCGAATGCCGCTACTGCGGCTCTACCGGTTACGGAAGCTGCAGCTACAGTCCAAACCGCTGCCATGAACATGTCGATTACGCCGACCGCTGTGAATTCTGCGGCTCCAACGGCTATGGAAGCTGCAGCTACAGTCCGTTTAAAAGGCACCGCCACGGGCACACAGCCAACCGCTGCCGCTACTGCGGATCCAACGGTTACGGAAGCTGCAGCTACAGCCCTCACGGCCGCCACGAACACTGAAGCCTTATATATTGTTCCGGCGCAGCACATATGACTCAGCATGACAGTACGAGGCTTGCGCACAGAATCTGCGAAGGAACTGTCGTTTATAGATTCTTCGCTGCGCTCAGAATGACAGCGCTTTCTGTCATCATGAGCCTCAGGCAAAATATCTATTATAGTTCTTCGCTGCTATTTCAATGTCAGATAAAAGAGCAGCCAGGGAAATCTAGGGCAGAACGATCTTGCCTAAAACGCAGTCCCGGCCGGCTCCGGTGGCGCTGGGCAGGTTGCAGGGAACGCCCATGGCGCAGCAGTGGCCCAGTACGGCAAAGGCCATGGCCTCGCGGGCCTGAGCCGGAACGCCCAGACTCTCCATAGAGAGAAATTCCGCCTGCTCTCCCATGCATCGGCGCAGCTCCAGCATGACGGCCTTATTGTTGACGCCGCCGCCTCCTGTTACAATTTCCACCTTGCCTTTGGCCGCGCTCTTAATGTGCATGCTTATTGAGGCCGCCGTAAAGGCCGCCAGAGTGCGCATCAGGTCCTCAATGGGCCAGCCGTTGGCCAAAGCCCGTTCATAAAGTCCTTCGGCCATTTCCTCTCCGAATTCTTCGCGTCCGGTCGACTTAGGCCAGCTCTTGCGCAGGAAAGGATGCTGCATGAGCTCGGCGAGCAGTTCCTCAATTACCTTGCCCCGCATAGCCAGAGCGCCGTCCCGATCGCAGCTTTCATGCAGATAAATCTCGGCCAGACGATCCATAAGCACGTTGCCGGGACCGGTATCGCAGGCCAGACAAAGCGCGTTTCTGTCTTTGGGTATCCAGGTTATGTTGGCCATGCCGCCGATATTGAGAGCTATTCTGTCGCAGTCGGGAGAATAAAAAACAGTTTTATCTACAAAGGGAACTAAAGGCGCGCCCTGTCCTCCGGAGGCCAGATCCTGAGGACGGAAATCGCAGACCGTAAGACACTGAGTCTTTTCAGCTATGACCGCGCCTTCGCCCAGCTGCAGAGTGCCTCGGACCTTAAAGCCCAGATAATCCTCTTCCTGCGGCAGGTGAAAGACCGTCTGACCGTGCGAGGCGATTAAATCGGCTTTGATATAGCCTTCCGTCCCCGGTTCGCCCATGGCTTTTTGAGCTGCCCGGGCCAGAAGATCGCCGAAAAGCCAATGCATTTTCAAGAGATCGGCGGTATCGGCTTTATTCTTAAAAAAATCATGGAGCCGGCGGCGCACCTTGTCAGGCAGATCCAAAGAGGCAAGCCTCAAAAGGCGCAGCTTCGGCTTTATCTCCACCAGCGCCGCATCTATGGCGTCGACGGAGGTGCCTGACATCAGGCCGATAATTCTGGGATTCTCTAAACTGCGGTAACGCTCCAAAAGGTCCATGCTGTAACCTCGTGCAAAAAAAGCTCCGGCAAAATTCTTGCCGAAGCCCAATTTAGCCTTTAATTAAATAGCGGTATTAAGCCAGGAACCAATAAGCCCAGCCGGCAATGAAGACGCCGGCGATCATCCTGTAGATCGCAAAGCCCTTTAAATTGTTGGCGGAAACGTATCTGAGCAGCCAGCCTATGGAAAGATAAGCCACAATAAAAGATACGATTAAGCCGATGCTCAGAGCCCCGCCGCCCACTACGGTCATGATCTTGTCATAGCTTTTAATTAAAGTGTAAACGGTAGCCGCGCCCAAAGTGGGAATGGAAAGGAAGAAGGAAAAATCGGTAGCCTGAGCTCTGTTCAAGCCAACCAGAAGGCCGCCCACAATGGTCGATCCGGAACGGGAAACGCCGGGGATCAGGGCAAAGCACTGAGCCACGCCGATCCAAATCGCCTGCTTCAGGCTGACCTTATAATCGGTCTTTTCAATATCGACCTTTTCAGCTCCATTTTCACCGGCAGGCGCGTCGCCATTGCGGTCCACCCACCAGAGCACAATGCCGCCGACAAAGAGCGTAAAGGCGATGGCGTAGGCCTGCATATGGCGGTCTTCCAGCAGCATGTCGATAAAATCGTGGCAGAGCAGTCCCACAAAAGCCGCCGGGAAGAAAGCCGCAAAGAGATTGATCCAGAAATGATAGGGATTGTCGGCGTCCTTCAAATTAAAATTTTTAGGGTCTTTTAAAGTGAGCTGCAGCTTGGCCCAGAGCCGCTTCCAATAATAGATGACAACGGCGATAATCGCGCCCAGCTGAATGACGATCTCAAAAGTGCCCGAGCTGTTGGCCACATCCAGAAGCTGCGAAGTCACCAGCAAATGGCCCGTGGAAGAAATAGGCAGAAACTCGGTAATGCCTTCCACTATACCTAAAATCAGAGCCTGTAAAGCCGATATCTGTTCAGGCATAATTAACTCCTCCGCTCAAATAACTATAAATTGATATGGTCAACTCTGCCAATCTTATAACCCAAAAGAATTTCGGCGGTCTGTGCAAATTTATCGGCGTCTCCGCTCACCTGATAAATGCGCTCGGCAGGCTCGTAACAGCCTTCGCCTTCATTTTCAGCTTCAAAGCCCAGACGCTTCAAATGCTCGGCCACATAATAGGCGGGGTCGATAATGGCGATATCGGGACCGGCAATTTTTTCCAGCAGAGGGCGCAGGAAAGGATAATGCGTGCAGCCGAAGATGACTGTATCTACACCGTTATTCAGCAAAGGCTGCCAATATTCGCGCAAAGCCGCCTCCGCCTCTGCTCCGGAAACCTGTCCCTTTTCGATCAAAGGCACCAGTTTGGGACAGCCGACCGGGAAGACCTCGGCGCTTTTATGGGCGGATTCGTCTTTATGCTTGGCGCAGGCCCGTTCGTAAGCTCCGCTGGAAGCGGTAAGCATGTTGGCCAAAACGCCGATCCTGCCATGGCGCGAAGCCTGCAGAGCCGCCTGCGCCGCTTCTTCGATGATGCCTATGACCGGAACCGGACTCCAGGCCTTGACATGATCGTAAGCCAAAGCCGAAGAGGTATTGCAGGCCATGACCAGAGCCTCGGCCTTGCTTTCCAGCAGGTGATGACAGATCTTGTCGATCAGCCGAACGACCTCCTGAGGCTCGCGCTCTCCGTAAGGCACGTAATAGGTGTCGCCGAAATATATAAAAGAGGTGTTGGGCAAATCTCTGTCAATATGACGGGCCACGCTCAGGCCGCCCACCCCCGAATCAAATACGCCGATTAGTCTGCGCTGCATATATTATCCTCAAATTGAAGTACATTATGCGCTTCAATACTAAAATTTCCGGTGCTTCTATTTTAATTTAAGCAAAAACTTCCTCTTTATCTGTCATTAAGAGACTTAACTCTGTTATTCTGAGCTCTTATTCTGTCATTCTGAGCGAAGCGAAGAATCTATAAACGACAGATCCTTCGCCGGCGGCTCAGGATACCTAAAAACGCTGTCATTCTGAGCGAAGCGAAGAATCTTTAAACGGCAGATCTTTCGCCGAAGGCTCAGGATGACAATAAAAGACAGGGCCAGGATGACAAACTGCTTGGCGGGGCTCGCCTGCCTAATGCGGCAGAAGGCCGCCGGCCTTAAGCTCCTGCAGAGCGCGCAGGACGCCGATCTGCACATGGGCAAAGCTGACGCCGCCCTGCATGTAGCAGCCGTAGGGCGGACGAACCGGGCAGTCGGCGGAGAGCTCTATCGAAGAGCCCTGAATAAACGTGCCGCCGGCCATGATCACCGGATCGTCGTAACCGGGCTGCTGCCAGGGCGTGGGACAGGCGCTGTGGTCGACGGGACCTGCCTTTTGAATGCCCAGGCAGAAGGCCTGCTGAGCTTCGGGAGAGCCTACCCTTACCGCCTGAATGATGTCGCTGCGGGGATCGTTCCATTTAGGGAAGACCTCAAGGCCCTGCTGTTCCATAACCCAAGCGCCCCAGACCGCTCCCTCCAGAGCCGCCCCCACCACAATGGGGGCCATAAAGAGGCCCTGAGCCAGGCTGCGGTTGAAGCCCAGAGTCGGCCCTTCTTCGGGACCGATGCCGGGAGCGGTCAGCCATTCGGCCGCGCCCTCGACGCACTCGCGCTTGCCGGCCAGATAGCCTCCGCAGGGAGCGATGCCGCCGCCCAGGTTCTTAATCAGAGAGCCGGCCACTAAATCAGCGCCCAGCTCGGTAAGCTCAGTCAGACCGACCAGCTCGCCGTAGCAGTTGTCGACCATCACTTTGGCCTGAGGGGCCAGTCTGCGGACCTCCTTAATAGCCTCGCCCATAGCCTCCAGGGAAAGCGAAGGACGCCAGGCGTAGCCGCGGGAGCGCTGCAGCATGACCATAGCGGTGCGCTCATTCAAACATTCGGGCAGCCTCGCCATATCTATGCCGCCGTCCTCCAGAAGGTCCAGCTGGCGGTATTTCACGCCCCAATAAGCCAGCGAACCTCGTTTGACCTCGCCTATGCCTATGACCGGCTGCATGGTATCGTAAGGCAGGCCGGTTATGCTCAGAAGCTCGTCGCCGGGCTTGAGGCTGCCGAACAGGCCCGCCGCCAGGGCGTGAGTGCCGGAAACGATCTGCAGGCGCATCAGGCCCGCTTCAGTTTTAAAAATCTCAGCAACGGCTTCGTCCAAGGCTTCGCGGCCCATATCGGTAAAGCCGTAGCCGGTAGTAGGAAAAAAATGGCCCTCGATCAGGCCGACATCCTGCAGAGCTTTCAGAACCTTCCACTGATTGATCGAAGCCCGGCTGCGAATTTCCTCGCGCAGAGAAGCCGTAGCCTTCAATCCTTCCCAGCCGCAGTCCGCCAAATCGGCCGCAATGCCTAAATCGCTTAAAGCGCGTTTCCAATCCGACATATCAAAATACCTTAAATGTATCGGCAAAAGCCTTCACACAAAACAAAATGAAAGCACCCCTTCCGAGCCTATGAACATAACTCGGTCAAGGGCGCTGAAATGAAAATACCGTAACTTCGCTTAATCGCGATCGGCCAGGGCAAACATCAGAACGCCGGAAGCTCTCACTTCGCCGTCGACGTAACATTCGGCCAGCATCTTGCCCATGCCGCGGCGCAGACTGCGCAATTCGACTCTCAAGTCTAGAATATCGCCGGGGACCGGAGCCTTGCCGAATTTAACGTCGTCAATGGAAGCGAAGAGAATGAGCTTCCCGGCATTTTCGGGAGTGTCCAGCATGACGGCCGCGCCCATCTGAGCCATGATCTCAATGAGAATGGGCTTAGGAATCTCGGGGTCCTCACCGAAGTGGTTTTCAAAGAAAAACTCATTGCCGGTCAGGTTTTTGATACCTCGGGCAGACTGCAGACCGTCGCGCCATAAAACTTTATCAACCAGCAGAAAAGGCGAACGGTGAGGCAGCACTTGTATAATTTTGCGGAGGTCCATACCGGTAGCCTCGTCAAAGGCATAGTCGCTGCCGTAGGCGCCGACCGCGCTTTTTACTTCTTTTTCTTCACTCATCGTATTATATTACCTGAATTCATATAATTTGCAAACGTACTTTTACAAAGCGTTTTGAAATTGTTGCAAAGCTCTCTTTTTCCTGCCCTTTTTGGCAATTCACCAGGGCTCTATCTCTTTTAATTCCATATTGAGCTTATGCTTTAAGGAACGGTTGTCAGGCACGTCCTTAACGACGATAGCGCCGGAGGCGATCCGGCACCTGCGCCCCACTTTCAGGCCCAGCTGAACGATCACACCGTCGCCGAACAGAGTTCCCTCGCCTATTCGAACCGTTCCCGAAAGCAGACAGCCCGGCCCCATAAAAACGCTCTTTTCTAAAACGCAGTGGTGATCGACGCTGGTATGGGCTCCCAGAAAGCAGTTGTCCTCTATGCGGGCGCAGGTTCCCAGGTGGACAAAACTGCACAGCACTATGCCCTGTCCCAGAACGGCCTGCCGGTTGATGCGCACCGTAGGATCGATAGCGTTGACCAGAGGAATGCCCATGCCGACCAGTCTCTCATAAAACATGTGGCGGACCTTCACGTTCAGACCTACTCCCACAATAGCGGCGTCAAAATACTTTTTTTCCCATAAAGGCTGCAGCAGCTCGGTTCGGCCTAAAACGGGAACGCCGAAGAGATCCTGCCCCTGCATGTCCTCGTTGTCGTCCAGACAGCCGACCAACTGACAGCTGCGGTCATGCCAGAGGATATCGGCGATCTGCATGGCCGCCTGTCCTGCGCCCAAAATCAAAACTCTTTTAATTCCCTCGGGAATCTGACAGTATTTTGCCGCTCCCTGCGGCTCGCTCTCTTGACGGGACAGTTTGTTTATATCAAAATACATATCTGGAAACATCCGTTATAATATAATAAAAAAGCTAGCAAGATGTCGAAAACAAAGATTGACGAAGATAACATAATAATTACGGAAGAGATTCCCGCTTCCTTCAGTTCGCCTGCGGATACTGCCGAAAAGCGGCAAGCTGAAACTGCAGACATTGCTCAGCCGGAAGCGAAGGCGGAAACGGAGCCTTCTTCTGCCGATACCGATTCGCTCGCAGCCGAAGAAGAGCCTTCCCCGAAGCCTGCGCCTGCAAACGACGAAACCGGCGGCGAAGCTTCCGACGCTGAAAAGGAATCGGCGCTTAAAAAGCCCCATATTCTTCTGACGTCGGATAAGATCTCGCTCCTGCTGGCCATCATGCTGGCAGCGGCCATGCTGCTGGGAACTTCAACGTCGATGATTCTCTGGTCTACCTACTGGGAAAGTCAGACCGTGCATCCCGCCATCAACCCCGGCCCCTTCGACAACAGGATCATCCCCGGCTTCCGGGCGGGCTTCATTACCATCGGCATGAACTCGGCCTTTTTGGAGCCCAACCTGGGAACCTGCACCATGCGCCCCCAGAAGGACGGTCTCATCTGCCTCTTTCAGGACAGAATGCTCAACGTCTCCGTAACCAACAACCGCGTCTCCTCGGTTTTTATAACCAACCCCGGCTTTGTCATACAGCTCCAGAATGACGCCAACCAGGACCAGACCAGCTTTATCCACGTAGGCTCGGATATCGACCTGGTTCTGCGCACCTTCGGCAGCAATTACGATTCCAGCCAGTCGAGCAGCGTCGCCGATAAGGACGTCAATAACGAGAAGTACGTCCTCCACTACTGGGCTCAGGGCATTCACTTCGGCGCTTACCAGCACAAAGTGACCCATATTATGATCACTGAGAGCATCCTCGAGGACAGCGACCTGGTAGTCCGCAATTATCCTCAGCCGCTGCACGGTCAATAAAACAGAGCCTTTGACAGCTTATGTTTTATTTCATGACCTTTTCAAGCAAAGCTTTATAGCTGTCGACAACATCATAAATCACATTATTGCCGGATATTGCTTTAAAATGCTCCCTGGCGCAGTGAATCTTTGATTCTTCAACCATCCTGAGCTGCAGGGAATTCATCGATCCCTTGGTCTCGGCCACAAAATAGATATGCTTTATATTGCCTTCATAGAAGGCAATCGCCCAGTCCGGATTATAACGGCCTACCGGCGTGGATATATAAAATCCGTCGGGCAGCTTCACATACACAGCCACATCCGCGCTTTTATCCAACTCCTCTGCAAAATTGCGCTCATTGGCGGAGTCGTAAACAATATGATCATACAAATGCTTTTCGGCTTTCATTGCATTTAAGCCCAGCTTACCCTTGATCGTCGGATCGGTAAAGACATTTGTACCATATTTATCGTCGAGAACATCATAGGTGATATGCTCAATAATGACCGTAGCCTTCTGATCGTCGATCAGCGATGCGGCCTTAATAATAAACTCCTCGGGATTCTCTTTGAACTGATTAAACACGTCAGGCCGTATGCCTTGCAGAATAGAAATAATCGCTTTTCGCGTCAGCCCGGTTTCATCCACCAGCTTTCCGACTAAATCATACTTCACGCTGGAATTAGCCGTAACGTTCACTTTACGGATTTCAGAGCTTTTCTTGTCAAAAGAAGCGCCGTTTATAAGGTCTTCCTTAGACTTAATAGTCTCCATAACGCCGGTGTCCACTTTGAAAAACATCTTGGAAACGCGGAGCGTGCTGTTCAAGGATGCAATCGACTTCCGCACCAGCTCGTCTGTATCAAAATTGACTACATATACGGACTTGGCATTGATCCTGGACCAGAGCTCCTTAAACTCAGGCATGGCAAGCTTATCTTCATTTACCTGAAGCTCCACGTTGCTGCTGCGGGCGTTTTCAGGCTGCATGCTCGCGGGATCATATATTGAATCAATAATTCTGATAACAGCATCCGCATAATCCGCCGCTTCCTCAGCGATCTTGATTTCGCCGTTGGCTTTGTCTTCGTAATATTTGTCTGTAAGTGCGCCTTTCTTGTCGATATAACCGTTTACAATCATATCAAAGTGAATAGCTTGAGCGGTTTCTTTGTCGATTGTTTGTTCGCCGCCCCGGTTGTCTGTTACAACTTTGCCTTCAAAGAGTTCGGGCGTAACCGCGCGCGAACGGTCGGCGACCGCCTCGGCCATTTCAGTCTGGAGGCCCTTTGCAAAAGAATCGTAGCTTTCGCTGGCAATAACGGTAAGCACGTTGATATTGTGAACATCCTTGCCTAAAGCATTGGAGTCCATGCGTTCGCCGTTCTTATTAACGCACAGGCGCAGACCACGGCCCACCTCCTGCCGCTTCCGGATATCGCTGCCGCTCTGCTTCAGCGTACAGATTTGGAACACATTAGGGTTGTCCCAGCCTTCGCGCAGCGCAGAGTGAGAAAAAATAAAGCGAACCGGCGATTTTTGCGGATTCCTATCCAAAAGAAGTTCCTTATTCTTCATAATCAGCTCATAGGCGCCGGCGTCCTGACTAATATTTTCTTTTTTATCGATCTTTTTATCGCCGTTAACCATTTTGCCTTTGCCGTCTACTGAAAAGTAGCCGGCATGAGTTGCTGAAGCCTCAATGCTGTTCAGATATTTGAAGTATTCATCTTCGCCAAAGGACATTTGGAGGCTGTTGACAACATCCTTGTATTCCTCTTCGAACATATCGGCGTATTTGCCGTTTACAGGCTGACCTGCAGCGTCATACTGCCGATAATTTGCCACTTCATCTATGAAGAACAGGCTCAGGACCTTGATCCCTTTATAAAACAGCTTACGCTCCCGCTCAATATGGGAAAGGATGGTCTCGCGGATCTGAATGCGGCGCAGATGATCCTCATTGTCCTTGCCGATCACTTCGCCTGCATATATTTTGATTCCGTTAAGGAATTCCACGGAGTCGTCGCGTCCGTCAATGGATTTAACTATAAAGCCGCCGCGGTATTCCTCCAAACCTCCCGAGTAATCATAGAGGTTGTCGCCGATTTTGACGATGCGGCTTTTGACCTTGACCCCTGCCGTCTGTTTTACGTCAAATTGTAAAGTTGCCGTGGGATCGCTTTTGGAAAGGTTGATGCTTTCCAAATAAACATAACCGTTCGCCGCCGAGGCGCCGGACACGAAGATGCCCTTTACGGCAATTTTTTTGACCAGACGCTTGTTGTATGCCTCCATAGCGTCCAGACGATAGACCATATTATAAATACTGTCGGATTTATGCGTGGCGGAATAGCGCAGCGTCAGCAGCGGGTTGAACTCCTTCAGCTTCTCTTTGGTCTTCTTGCCCTCAACGGACTGCGGCTCGTCTATGATCAAAACAGGGTTGGTTTTGGCGATTATATCAATCGGCCTGCGGGAGCGGAACTCGTCCAGCTTCATGTAAATGCGCCGCGCATCCTTGCCGGAGGCGTTAAACGCCTGAGAATTGATGATCATGACGTTTATTGAGCTGTCCGAAGCAAAGCGGTCGATCTCCGTCAGCTGTGAAGAGGTATATATGAAGAAGCGGATCTTTTTCCCATACTCTTCGGCAAAGTGCTCCTGAGTCATTTCGAAGGATTTATATACGCCCTCGCGGATGGCTATGCTGGGTACTACAATAATGAACTTGCTCCAGCCGTAGGCGCGGTTCAGCTCATACATGGTCTTAATGTAGGTATAGGTCTTGCCAACTCCCGTTTCCATCTCAACGGTCAGATTATATCCGTCGGCGCGGCCTTCGAGCCTCTCAGAAGGCTCAATCTGGTTGTTTCTCTGGACCTTTCTGAGATTATTCAGGATAATCTCGTCATTCAGCGCGGAAATAATGCGCTGATTGCTCCAGCCGGTAAAGTCACGTTCATCAGTAAGGCTCGTTTGGTAATATCCCGCGCCCCGGTCCATCATGTAGGTGGGCGTCAGATACGGCTGCCCGGCGAAAACGTCCACCACCGCTTTAGCGGCGTCTGCCTGAAATTTCTGATGCTTAAATTGAATTTTCATTCTTCTTTTCCTCGATGCACCGCCGCTCTTCTTCAAGCGCGATTATGTGAACATGTCAATTGCGAACGCAGTGCGTTCGTATTTGGTTTTTGTCAGTATCAGAGAACCTTCACAATAGTATTCGGGGCAAGCATTTTGAAAATTTCGCCGACATTGATTTTAGCTGGGCTGTCACTGAAGCTGCTGTCGCGAAAAACGGCGCGGAGCGGCTGCCGCCGGGCTATCTCCTTGATCGCCGCTTCCGGAATATTCTCGTCGAAACAGGCGATCAGATCGCCATCATTATAAGTATGAACGGTGAAGCCTTCGATCTTCTCAGATTTGTACGGCATAGAGAGAGGCAGGCCCCACTCCAGCAGGCAGCCGAAGAGCAAATCCAGGTCGGTGCGATCTGATTTTACATTGGATTCCATCATGGACAGCATATCCTGGGTGTACTCGCCGGCAGTATAGTAAACGTCGTTCATATTGCTCTCGTCCAGCTTAAAGACGCGGAAGCCTGTGTCAAGATTTTGTGCGGTCAGCGGATTTTCTTCCTTAATTTTGGCCCCGGCGCGCCGAATGCGTTCTTTGCCGATTTCAGTCAGAAAATGAGAAACGCCAATTTGATTACAAAGCTCTATCGCGTTGGACAAAACTTGTTTTGTACCAGGCTTTGCCGATGTCATCGCTTTATCAAGGTTTTCCTGAAATTGAACCATAATAAATCTTCGTTTGCCGTCGTCTTTAGCATTGAGAGAAAATGTTGCGTGCGCAGTTGTAGCTGATCCAGAGAAAAAATCCATCACTGTAGCTTCTTTGTCATCGTATGTCGTTGCTTCAAGAAGGAGTTCTACTAATTTAACTGGCTTCGGGTTATCAAATACTGTAGCCCCGCACAAATCAATAATTTGTTTAGCTGCATCTTCATTTGTTTCACAGCTATAAGAGCTTGGAGATAAGACGTTCTTCATTTTCTTAATCTCTCCGCCAACTTTAACATGATTGGGTCTAAACGGCGATTTACTAATCAGGAATTCCTCCCCGTTTGCAATAATCTCGTTAATTTTCTCCTGAGAATATCTCCACTCGCCGTCAAGTATTATTTCTGTGATATTGAAATAATCTTCAACTTCAACACGATTTTTTAATACAGTATAAATGTTTCCTTCAGACATATCCTGAGGTTCAAATATAGCCTCCTTCATCGAAAAGCGCACTGTTTTGGGTGGAAACACAATGACATTTCTCCCATTCCCAGCATTATTAACCGGATACTTTTTCCCCTGTGTTGTTTTATCAACAGAAAAGGCTTTAGTAGCTAAAGCGTTTTTTGCATAGCATAAGATGTAATCGAACTGTTTTCCGACATTTCTATGCAAAAATGACGGCTTCTTTTTCTTTTCCCAAATGAACTCGGTTATAAAATTGGTTTCACCGAAAATCTCGTTACATATATGTCTTGCGTTTGCATTTTCTCCGTCATCAAGCGTTATAAAAATAATCCCGTCTTCTGTAAGCAAATTTCTTGCCAACATTAAACGGGAATACATCATAGAGCACCATAATGAATGAAAACGCGGATTGCTGTTAGCGTTTTCAGCAAAAAGAGTATTTCCAGATACGTCAACAAACCCAGCTTCCGTCTCGTATTTGTCCACGCTCATCCTATAATTATCCGGATAAACAAAACGGTCTGAACCGGTATTATATGGCGGATCAATAAAAATTTCTTTAATCTTGCCTAAATAGCTCTCCTGTAAAAGCTTTAAAACATCAAGATTGTCCCCCTCAATATACAAGTTCTCCGTGGTATCCCAATCCACGCTTTCTTCAGGACAGGGGCGCAGCGTTTTGCGGATGGGCTTGTTGGCCTCAATAATAGCGGCTTTTTTGCCTACCCAGGTAAACTCATAGGCTTCGCCGTCCTCGACGACGTCTCCGGAAAGCATCTGACGGAGCATATCAAAATTGACGGCTTTCTTAAGCTTGCCGTTTTCATCCCTTGCCTCTGTAATACAGTTGGGAAACAGCTCGCCGATCTTCTCCACATTGGCCGCCGTCAGGTCCTGCGTTTCCATTCTCATTTTATCCATATCAAAGCGCCTCCCCGGCGATCTGCCGCGCGAAATTTTTATATACATTGTCAAAATTTAATCCATCAGCCTTGAGCGGAAGCTCCTGCACAATCGGTCAACATCTGCATGAAATTCTTCCCCTGATTATCTGGACTGCGCCGAAAATCAGTCTTACAGAAAAGGCACGACAACAGGTCGGAAATATTACCTGGCTATCGTGCCTCTTTTTGGTCCTGACTAAAGCCGAAATTCCTATCCGCAACGCGCATATTATACGCCTTCCAAATTTAACTGTCAGCTTTTTATATTCATCTCTTCCGACGCCGCCGCTTCTCACAGCGAAAAAGCGCCGCTTATAATTCTGCCATTAAAGACGGATACAGAACCTGTACCCGTCTTTAATTTTTCTTTAATGCTCAACGGTCAGAGTGAATACGCTGGCCTCGGGCAGGTCCGTACCTTCGGTATCGACGCCGATAGAAGCGCCGGTAGCCTTGGTTTCATCATCGATGCCGAGCGTATAATCGACGGCGCTGTCTCCGCCGACGGGGTTGATCTCGCCTAAATCGGCGCCGTCGGGACTGACATAGTCAATGGAAGCCTCAGGCGCGGTCTCCGGAACATAATCGTCGGGAATCTCGAAGTAGTAAACGCCGTATCTGCCTTCCATGAAGCCCATCAGGTGCAGGTCGACGTCGTCGCCGGGAGCGGCCGTTCCGTACATGGAAACGCCTTGAGGAGCGGAAGGATCTTTAGCGGTAAGCACTACGCCGCAGCCGGCCTTGGTACCAACCAGGTAAACCTCTTTACCATCAGGCGTAGTCACAGTTTTGCCGTCGATAGTGCAAGAAGCAGAAACCTTAAAAAGATCGGGACCGACGCCGTCGCTATTGGTCAGACCGTTTACGGTGATACTTCCGCCCTCGACAGTAACATCAGGATCGCCTGTGGTGTCGTCGCCGAAAACGACCTTGATATTGGCGTCAGAAGTGACGTCTACGCCTGCGGGGGAAGGGCCCTTACCTTCGATATTGCTGTAATTAGCCTTTACGATAAATGGTACGGTATTGACGTCCGTCTTAGTGAGATTGCCGTTGTCATCGTAGAAATCAGCGCCGGTTTGATCCATGGGATCCGACACGACTACTACCGGATAGCCGCTGACAGTGTCGCTGAATTCGACCTGAGTAAGCTCGTCCTCGGGCTCGACGGTGATGCCGGTTATGGTCTGATCGGTAACATAGACTTCGCCGTCCAAATCGCCTTCCATATCGCCGTCTTCAAAGCTGCCGCTGACCTCAACTATGCCGTATTCTCCGCCGGTATAAGCGCCGCTGCCGTCAGGAACCAAAACTTTGGCAGGATCGCCGCCGTCGCCAGTACTCATCGTAAACTCGACAAAGGGAGTCAAATCAATAGTTTCGCCGCCTTCAGTAGTAACTGTGGCGGTAAGATTGAGGCCTTCGCCGGGCTTAATTACATAAGCGGAAGTTCCGACGCTGAAGGTGTAATTATCGCCTAACTCGGTAATGGTTGGATTGTCGACCAAGCCGACTGAATTAGTAGCCGTTGCCGTCCAGGAAATTTCATCAATACCCAGAGCGACGACCTTATTATCGGCGTCATAGTAAACGGCAGTAGCGGTAACGGCTTCGGGAGCAATTTCTCCGGAGGCCATATCCTCGTCGTCAACTACCAAATTGTTCTCTATGGCGACAGTCTTAGTCTTGCCGATTACATTATAATCTTCATCGACAAAAGCGTATTTTACAGTTTTAATATTGGCGGGAACAGCAGTCTTGGCTACGGCGGCCGCGATGCCCTCATAATTGAAAGTGATCGTATTGCCGGTAGGCGTAGGCTCGTCGGTCGGCTCGGCCGTCGGTTCGCCGGTAGGCTCGACCGTAGGTTCATCGGTGGGTTCTTCGGTAGGCTCAACAGTAGGTTCAACAGTAGGATCAACCGTAGGATTTACAACGGGATACGGCACAGTGCCGCTGGTACCGCAGCCGCTCACCATCAGGCTCAATCCTAAACCGGCGACAGCCACAAACGACACAAAACCAAAAATATTTTTCTTAAACATGATCGATATTATTAACCTCTCAAAAAAAATTAAGCCTTTCTTCCGGCAAAGCCGATTCAAAAGGCTCTGCAAAAAATATTTATTTGCCTGACTTACACATTCAGAAGCTCTAAAATAGCTTCCTTATTTCTGTAGCCGGCGGTTTTGCTGACGACCTTGCCGTCCTTTACGACAGCCAGCAGAGGGATGGCGGTCACGCCGAACTGCCCGGCCAGTCCGCCCTCTTCATCCACATTTATTTTGCCGATAACAACATCATCGCGCTCTTTGGATATCTCGTCCAAGATAGGAGAAATCATGCGGCAGGGTCCGCACCAGGTCGCCCAAAAATCCAGCAAAACGGTCTTAGGGCTTTTTAAGACCTCATTTTCATAATTATCCTGCGTTACTTCGATAATAGCCATTGATCTCTCCTTAAGTTACTTGCTGCAAGCAGCTCAGCCTATCAAAACAGTTGATATCTTATAAACAAAAAATTAAATTTTTAAATTAGTATTTTAGTAAAATATTACAATTTTTATCTAAAAATACACACAATTACGTCATTTCAGGCTGCTGAGAACAGCCTTGAGCTTATTCACCGTCTCCTCTGCCGTCTGGGGCCGATCGCAGGGATTTAAAGCCCGAAGCTGCAGACAGAGCTTGTTCAGAGCCTCCGGAACCTCCTTATTGAGTTCGCGCGGTCCCTCAGGCTGGCGGAACATCACCTCATAGGTTACGGCATGGAGGCTGTCGCCTTTGATCGCCGTCCGACCGGTCAGCATCTCATACAGTATTAAACCCAGAGCATAGAGATCGGATAAGGGGCTGACCTCGCCGATATCGCTGTCCAGCTGCTCGGGGGATATATATTTAGGCGTGCCCAGAACCGTGCCGGCAGTAGTCAGATTTACGTCTGAACCGACTATTTTGACAATGCCGAAATCCATAAGCCTGACTTTATCTTCATTATCCACGAGCAAATTCTGAGGCTTCAAATCGCGGTGAACAATCCCGGCCCTATGAATGGCCGCCAGAATATCGGCGATCTGCATACTGTATTTGATAGCCTTTTCGACAGGCATAGGGCCGTTATATTCGGCGATAAGGTCTGCCAGATTCTTTCCCTGCAGATATTCCATAGCGATAAAATTGCAGGGGCTGTCCAAAATATCGTATATCTGCACCACGCCGGGATGATCGACCTTGGCTACGGCCTTGGCTTCTCTGACAAAACGGGCCAGACTGACGGGGTCCTCGCAGACCGACTGACGCAGCACCTTCAGAGCCGCCGGTCTGTTTAAGCGCGTATCCCTGGCCAGATAGACGACCGAAGTGGCCCCCTTGCCGATTTCGCTCATAACCTTGTAGCAGCCGAGCTTGGAGCCTATCTCCACTTTAAACGCGCTGCTCTTTTTAGCCGCAGCTTCCAGGCGGGTAAAAATGCCCTCCATGCGGGCTTTCAGGACGTCAAAATTGATAGGCTTGGTGACATAATCGCTGGCTCCTGAATTCAGAGCTTTGACAATGCTGCCGCTGTCGCCCAGAGCGGTAGTCATGACCACCGGCAGATCCGGAGCGTTAGTTCTCAAAACCTTTAAGGTTTCAAAACCGTCCATAACCGGCATCATCACGTCCAGAAGCACCATATCCACATGCTCAGTGTCAACTATATCAATAGCCTCCTGGCCTCCCGATGCGGTCAGAACCGTATAGCCGTCGCGGCTGAGACGGCGAACCAGCAATCTGCGGTTCAAATCTTCATCATCTACTGCCAAAATAACTTTATTATCCATATTATCCGCCTGAAACGAAAAAAACTTTTCTGCTGAATATACTTTATCTGTTTTCTTCCGCCGAAATATCTTTCTGTCCTGCAAAATGCGATAATTGCCGACATTTTAAGAATCTTCGCCGGCGCTCGGAATGACGGCAGCTTCACGTCATCCTGAGCCGCAAGGCGAAGAAACTTAATTCGACAGATTCTTCGCTGCGCTCGGAATGACATCTTCAGCAGCGTCATATCATAGTCCGGCAGCGCAGCAGCACCGGCAGGAACGGCAGTTTTAAAACCACAAACCTTCCATATTGATAACCACTTTGCCGCGGGTAAAAAGGCTGATAATATAGGCCAGCGCGCCGGAAATAATCATAATTTTGACGCTGTTGAACAAAAGCCATTGCATAGTGATACTTTTATCGCTCACCTCAAACTTCTTTTTAGCTCTGCGCTCCAGCTCTTTTTTCTGACGGAAATCGGCATAATACCAGGAAGGGCAGACAAACGTACAAAATAAAGTCAGGCCTACCGCACAGATGACCACAGCAGCCCAGTTGACGCTTTGATAAGGCAGAATGGCCCAGCAGCCTATCAAAACCCAAAAGACATGGTCGGCCATCTTTGAGAAAAAGACATCGAAACGCTTGCCGAAAATTACGCTGCTTAGAGTAGAAACCGCATAAGGCGTAAGCACCGGCTCGGGATTGACGTCCCAGGGCACGGGAGTGAGCTCCTCGGAGATGCTGCGCAGAAAGCATAAAGGCGGACACTCATTTTCCTCGGAAGGACGGCCGGAGACCTGCTTGCAGAATTCATATTCGGTAGTGGCCTTTTCCAGGACAAAAGCTCTCAGAACCCAATATTCCACGTTGGCCGACAGCAGCGTCAGCAAAAAAGCCAGCATCGCCGCCACCAACAGATGGTATTTATGGAAGCAGGCCACAAAGATAATAAAAACCAGAGCATAGAGCCAGATTAAGGGAAAATCCTTAGGGTCCTCGGCCACTTTGGACATATGGTGAGATAGGATGCACCACCAAAGCGCAAAAGCGGCGATCGTCAGAACCCAGGGCGCCCACTCGGCCTTAGCCGAGAGAGGCAGGGAAATTTTATAAATTTCCCACAGACCGCAGATCAGCGTAACCAGCGTCAGAACCACCCGGGCCCAGCTATAGGGCTTTAGCTTATCGATAAGCTCCGAATAGCTCTGCCCGAACATGTCGATGCGGTAGTCCTCTCTGGCTCGGAACAGCTCATAGAACCAGTCCAAATTGGCGCGTATCTCAACCATGCCGGCCTGGCAATTCTTGATCATGCGCTCCCAATTTTTCTGCGAATAATACTGCCACACTCGCTCGCGGCCCCTGAAGCTGCTCATATTTAGACTCCGAATCAAAATTTAAATAAAGAGAGAAAAACTATTTCAACACTCGCAGATACTTGGCGTCCTCCAGAACTTTAACTCTGCCGATCACCTTAGGCGCCGCAAAGAGAGGCTTCAAAAGCTTTAAGAGCGCGTCAACCTTTTCCGGATTGACCGCCATAAGGAGACCGCCCGAGGTCTGGGCGTCGCCCATGAGACCGATAACCTCGGGAGCAATGCCGTCTTCAGCTTCCATAAACGGCTTGGCATATTCCAAATTGGCGACCGATCCGCCGGGAATGTTGCCGCGCAGATACGCTTCGCGGGCTCCGGGCAGGAAAGGCAGCTCGGAGCTTTGGAATTCAAAGCACACTCCCGCATTGCGGGCCATTTCCAGACCATGTCCGAAAAGTCCGTAGCCGGTCACGTCGGTTCCGGCTTTAATGCCCAGGGAGACCATGGCTTCGGAGGAATACTTATTCAAAGTTTCCATAGAGGTAAGCACGCCCTCCAGCTCCTCTTTGCCGATATCGTTGAACTTGTGGGCGGTATTGAGAACACCGGTACCCAGAGGCTTGGTCAAGACCAAAATATCGCCGGGCTTAGCTCCGTCTTTGCGCACCATGTTTTTAGGATTGATTAAGCCGGTCACGGCCAGGCCGAATTTAGGCTCGGGGTCTTCTACAGTATGACCGCCGGCCATTACCGCTCCGGACTCCAGGACCTTTTCCAGACCGCCTTTTAAAATCAGGCTCAGAAGCTCGGTCCCCATACTCTTAATGGGAAAACAGGTGACGTTCATAGCCGTGAAGGGAGTTCCGCCCATGGCGTATACGTCCGAA
The DNA here is from genome assembly GCA_017458675.1 of bacterium. GTDB lineage: Bacteria > Vulcanimicrobiota > Xenobia > Xenobiales > Xenobiaceae > RGIG3641. The sequence continues at coordinate 3,072 of JAFTAM010000178.1, read as the reverse complement.
AGCGCGTTGGCCGCCGCAACTCTGCCGAATCGGAACGGATCGTCGACGACGGGTGTGAAAAAATCGATAGTCTGTACCAAAGCCAGATCGTCGCTGATCTTTACCACGACGGCGTCGTCTCCCGAACTCTGTCCCGCCAGCGCCCTGGGATCACAGGGATAATTGACGGCCTGCAGAACTTTTTCCAGATCCTTAGCCTTAATCTTAGCCGCGCATCCGGCGCAGGAGCACATCTGCGTCAAGCGCATTTCATTTTGTTCAGACATTTTTTTACACCCTCGTATAATAGAAAAACTGATTTATGAATTATACCTAAAAACTTTTTTCCTTGTTCAAGGAAATAAGACTGCAGAAATTTTCTCTGTTTTTTGCGGGAAAACAGCGGTACAGACCGCTGCCAAAGGGCCGTTTGTACAGAATTAAATGGGGATGCCGAAGAAAGGCAGAATGAGCATCAGCAAAATAATAACGGCGGCGACGGCGGCGCAGCAGCAGCACCAGCTCGTCGGCGTTTCGCCGTATACTTTGCCGGTCTGACCGTTGACGACAAAATTATAAACCTTGTCCTTATACGTGCAGGAAGACATCCAAACCGGCAGCAGCAGATACTTGTAGGTGATATCGCGGTACCGGCTTTCTATACTCAGATCCTCAACTCTGTCGGCGTCTGTTTCGCTGCGGATTTTACTCTCTATATCCTTGGAAAGCTTGGCTTCAATCCCCTTCTGAGCTTCCTTCCAGCCATCGGTCAGGGGCAGAGAGTAGCGCTCGGCGGTAAAGCCGGCCAAATATTCAGGTTTGTATTTGACGTTCTTTTTGGTATCGAACTTGACATCCTTAAAGGCGGGGTCCTTGTATCTGGTAGAAGCCAGGACCAGCCAGTCGTCGATAAACTTCTTATAATGGCCGCTGGTATTTCTCCAGGTAACCTCAATTTGCGTGCTTCCGTCTCTTTTGGGTATCGTCTTTTCAAATCCGCAGCGGGCTCTGTAGCGGCAGGCCACTTTGGAGTCGAAAGTCCAGAAGGGCAGATAGACGCCGTGCATCGGTTTATTGCGGGCCTCTTTAAACTCCGAAGGCGTAAACCAGCCGTCTTTGATGTATTCTCTCAAAAGCTTTTCGGCTTTTTCCCTGTTTATTTCAAAGGGACAGACGCCGCTGGGCGAAAGGGTGTCCTTCCCCTTTTCTTCCATTACCTGAACGGAACCGCAGTAAGGACAGCTCTCCGCCACCTGCAGGGAATCGTATACGGACTCAGCGCCGCAGGACTTGCAGATGATGAGCTTGGTCTCGGAGCCCCACTGGCACTGTCCGGAATCTATAGTAGGATTAAATTCCGTCTCCTGAGCGGCTTCGTCAAAGTTGAACTCCAGCTCCACTTTTTCCTCATGCTCGCAGAACTGACAGTACATAGACGCCTCTCCAGGCTTGTAGGTCATTACCGCGCCGCATTGGGGACACTTCTTGTCGGTCTCTTTTTTAGTATCTTCTTTTCTGATATTTTCCAGCTCGTCCATCTTACAAACCGTTAAAAGCCTCTTCTGCAAAAATATCTGCGTTATTCGACAGAATCAGCAAATATCCGCATAAATTTAAATTTCGACAAATTTTATGGCAACATCTTCGCCGTCCACCTGCAGAAGATGCAGAATTTTGAGCAAAAGCTCCCATTTTTCCCGATGCGGCGCAGCTTTTTCCAGAACGGCCCCCTCACAGATATATTCGGGACGCATAAAATTATGCTCGCTCTTTATCAGCGAATTGAAGCGGTCCTGCCGGGCCATGCCTCTGAAACGCCGACTTCGGAAATCTGCGTCTTCGGCGAACAGTTTAGGCAGCGAAATTCCGTGTTCAGAGCAATAGCGGCTGCAGCAGTTCTTGTCGGTCATCAGGCGCAGCAGCAGAACCATTATTTTGTCCCAGCCGCCTCCGCTCTCAAACTCAGTTTCCGGAGGCTTCTCCCAAACCAATGGGCGCCCGAAAAAGCGCACCGCCGAAGGCGTATGCTTTGTGAAAAATTCTTCCTCGGGCAGCGGGTCCCAAACAAAAATATCCCCTTCCTCGGCCTCCTGACGCTCATCTTCACGAGACGCAGCCTCCGGAAGCGCAGAAGAAGAATTTTCCGCTCCTTTCTCGGCCTCCAAAGGCTCGGCCTGGGACGCCGCGTTATTCTCCGCTGAGCCGCGCTCTTCCGACGCTTCAGTCCCGGCCCCGTCCGCCTCAGCTTCCGTCCCGGCCTCGGCGCGTCTTTCGCTTAATATCTGCATAAAGGCGCACAGCCTCTGAAAATCCTCCGCAGGCGCCGCCGCCTCTCCCCGGCAGCAGCGGAAGGCATAGGCCAGATGCAGCCGGTCAAAAGGATCGAAGCGCGCCCCTTCATGAGCGGCCAGAAAGCCTTTCAAGTTCAAAATATCCGCAGACAGCTCCCCGCCGCCTTCTTCTAACAAGAGATCGCAAAGCAAAACTTTATGTATAAAGCGCAGCTCATCCCCATTTAAATTTGTATCTGCAAATATAATCTGCAGCCGTTCAAATTCGCGCTCAAGCCCGTCCCTGAGTTCCGCCTCGGCCAGACGGCGCTTTTCCTTAAAGGCGGCCAATAATTTTTTCAGCTTCTCAGCTTCTGTATCCATATCTGATCGTTCCCGCATTTACAATATATTCAACCTTTCCGTTTTTTAAACCGAACTCCGGAAATCCCCCCTTATGTCAGAGCAGAATTGCTGTCACTACATCGGCAAGTTAAAGAAATACTTCACAATGTTTAAATGCAGCGGCATTTTATCACTTTCGGTAAGTTAAGGAAAACAGGCTTTTTGCAAACACGCTTATAAAAGGTTATCTTTGACGCGTACGCGGAGATTCGAGCATAGCTTCGCGCGGAGAGGCAGCGACAAAGAAAACCGGCATAACGAAAACTGTCGGTAAGTTAAGCAAAAACAAGCTTTAAGCATACTTTTATTGCACAGGTTTTGTTTTGCTCTGAAGCGAGCGTCCGAGCTCCGGCAGCGGCGAGCGCGGAGCGAAGTGCAAAACAAAACCGGCATAACGAAAACACGCAGAACATGCTCT
>JAFTAM010000018.1 GCA_017458675.1 bacterium | reverse complement strand
TAGGAAGCGGCATATTCCGGATTAATATCCAGAGATTTCAAGAAGTACTTCTTGGCTTCTTCCAGATTGCGTCTGTTCAGCTCCATAACTCCCAAAGCGTTGATTGAGGGAATATGTCCGGGCGAACGCTCCAATATCTGTTTAAATCGGGACTCTGCCTTTTCTGTTCTGTCCAGCGAGACCTCCAGGCTTCCCAGAAAAAATAGGCTCTCGTCGTCATAGTCGTCAAAGCCGAGCCCTTTTTCCAGAGCTTCGCAGGCTTCTTCTATAGAGCCTCTCATTGCCAGAGCATGGGCTAAGCTTATCAGCGGAGCGGAATCTTCAGGGTTATTTTTGCAGGCTATTTTGAATTCGCGGATGGCCATATCCAAAAAGCCCTGCTCCATGTACATAGTGCCCAGACATAGGTGAGTATAATAATAGTTTGGACTGCGTTTCAGATTCTTCAGCAGGCAGCTTTTAGCCATATCCTGATACTGTTCGGGAGTAAAGCTGGCCAGTTTATCGTCCAGCTCCTCAGGCGGAAGCTTGCTTATATGCAGAAACAGCATGGCTAAGGAGTTATAAGCGTCGAGATTAAAGGGGTCAAATTTGATGACATGCTCCACCAGCTGATATAAAGCCTTTTGGTAGCGTTTTAAATCGGCATAGGTTTCGCTCAGACGCAGACGCAGCTCATATTCGTCTATATCGGGATATTTGGCGTTAAGGCAGTGCTTCCAGCAGTCCAGAGCTTTTTTATGCAGGCCGACCTGAGAACAGGCTAAGCCCAGATAATAATAGGCTTCTATTTTATCGCTGTTAAGATCGCAGGCTGCGCGAAAGTGAGGTATGGCTTCTTCGAACCGGTTCAGCCTCGCTAAAGTGAGACCTAAATCTATGTGCAGTTCATCATTGTCCTGCTCGAGATTTACGGCGCTCTTCAGCGCATCGGCGGCTTCGGCAAAACGCCCCTTTTCCTGAAGGAGCGCGCTTTGCCGCTTCAGTTTGCTGAGCCTGCGATTTTTGCTGCAGCGCTCAAAGTTGACTATATTGCTGTTTTCCTGAGAATCCTTATTCAGCAAAACTAACGGTTCCGCTCCTCATTTAATTTTAGCCGCTATGCATATAATAACCTAAATTTACAGCAGAAACAATATTTCAGGGTAATTAATCTGGAATTCATATGCAATTATAGCTTTATGCCGATAAAAAAACTGCCGTCCCTTTGGGCGAGGGACGGCAGAATTAAAGAGCGGAAAATATTTTTCTGCGGGAGTCTACATCAAAATACCGGCTATGGAAGCGGTCATCAGAGAGGCCATAGCGCCGCCCAGCATCGCTCTGAAGCCCAGAGTGGCCAGCTCGGAACGGCGTTCGGGAGCCAGGCCGCCGATGCAGCCGACATTGATGCCGATCGAGGAGAAGTTGGCGAAGCCGCACAGGGCGTAGCTGGCGATCAAAATGGCTTTTTCGCTGAGAACGCCGGCCTTCATCTGCTCGAGCAGGTGGGTGTAAGCGACAGCCTCGTTCAGAACGATCTTTTCACCGATTAAAGCGCCTACGGCCGAAGCGTCGGCTGAAGGAACGCCTATGCAGAAGGTGACGGGATAGAGAACGAAGCCTAAAATGGTCTGAATGGAGAAAGAATCGCAGCCGAACATGTGTCCGCAGCGGCCCAGCACTCCGTTGATGGTGGCGATTAAGGCGATGAAGGTAATCAGCATGGCGCCTACGATTAAGGCCAGGTGCATGCCCTCGATAGCTCCGCTGGAGGCGGCTTCGATGATGGATTTATCCTTCTTTTCCTCATTGATTTCGATCTTGCCCAGGGTGTCGGGAGTACCTTCCTCGGGGCAGAGGATCTTGGAAAGGACCAGACCGGCGGGAGCGCCCATGATGGAAGCGGTAATGATGTGAGGCGCCCATTCGGGACCGAGCATGCCCACATAGATGAACAGTACGGAGCCGGCGATGGTAGCCATGCCTCCGGTCATGATGGAATTCAGCTCGGAACGGGTCAGTTTCTGCAGGTAGGGCTTAATAATAAGGGGAGCTTCGCTCTGGCCTAAAAATACCGTGGTAACGGCATAAAGGCTTTCGGCGCCGGAAGTGCCCATAGTCATAACCATCAGTTTGGCTACCCATTTGACGCAGAACTGAATGATGCCTAAATAATAAGCGATGCCGGCCAGAGAGCCTACAAAGATAATGGCGGGCAGCACCTGGAAGGCGAAGAGAAAGCCCAAATTGTTGTTGAAGTTTGGATCGGTGGGAACTAAATTGCCGAATACGAAGTGGGAGCCTTCGTTGGTGAATTCAAGCAGCTTATTGACGAGTTTGCCCAAAAACTGGAAGATGTTTTTGCCGATGGCCGTCTTCATGACGAACAGTCCCAGGAGGAGCTGCATGCCCAGGCCCCAGGCTACGGTTCTATAGTTGATTTTTTTTCTGTTTGTCGACAGAGCGAAGGCTATACCTAGGACTAAGAAGATACCTAGAATACCAATAAATCTCATTACGGAAATACCTTTCTTGGCATCCTCTTAGAAGCAGCATGCTTTATAGTACTGCTTCATCGGGTTCCCCGTCAGAGCGGCGCAAAGCTTTTCTGCGAGGCGGACACGACATGCCCTGTCGCCGGAAATAAATTAAAATGCTGCCTGTCTGAAAAAAAGTCAGCGCTTAAACTGACATACGCAGGTCTAAGAACGCTGAAATTTATGAAATCCTACTAAATATCCTGCCCATATGCCGCTCTTGAGCGGGCGGCAGACTCTCTTTCCTGCGGGAGCGGAGGCGCTTTATCTGCCTGCGGCGGAGCTATACGGGCGCATTGCAGTTTTCAGCGGCTTTTTCAGCCGCCCGGTAAGCTCTTTCAGCCCAGGCGGCAAGCTTTGCCGGGTCGTTTTTTACTGCTTCGGGCACCTCATAGGTATCGCTGAAAGTATAAAAACCGCCCTGCAGAGGAGAAGAACCTGAAGCGATAAATTCCTGCCTCGAACTGTCGTCGGTGCGCAGAAACAGAGAACCTTGCGAAGCTATGCCGAAATAGAGATTATTTTTAAATAAACCGAAGCCGCCGAACATGGGGCGCATTTCAAAGGGACCGAATCCCTTCAGCTTTTGAGCTTGGGCGCAATTGTCTAACTGTT
>JAFTAM010000017.1 GCA_017458675.1 bacterium | reverse complement strand
GCAAAGAATGTATGCTGCAAGCCTGTTTTTGCTTAGCTTAACGGCGGCAGCTGTCCTTAGGCTCTTTTTTCCCTGTCCTTCAGGGCTCTTTTTCCCTTGTCATTCTGAGCGCAGCGAAGAATCTTTCGATCATGTTCTGCATGTTTTCGCTGTGTCGGTTTTGTTTTGCACTTTGCTCCGCGCTCGCCGCATCCGGAGCTCGGACGCTCGCTTCAGAGCAAAACAAAACCTGTGTAAAACATGTATGCTGAAAACATGTTTTTCCTTAACTTACCGGCAGTGATGTTTGTATAGCTGTTTTTGCCGGCAGGGCGGTTTATAAATTGGCGGAGAAGCAGGACTGCAAGTATATATTTTAGAAACTTTCAGGATATATTGCCGAGGTGTGGTGCTTTGAGTTTAGACTTGTCTCAGATTCGCAGAATCTGTATAGTAATTTGTTTAATTCTCCTGCTGGGGTTAGGCGGCTCGCTGTATGCGGTCAGCAAAAACCGCAGCGCCGTAAATGATCAGAAATGCACGGTCACGGCTTTTACTGTCGACGCCAATTCTATCGCAGCTCTTAAGAAGAAGTTTTCTGCCGATGAATACGGCTGCAGCATTAAGACTGAACAGACCAAGAATAAAATACAGATTCCGGACGGCTTTTGTCTGATCATGGAACTCAGCGACGCCAGAATGGCTAAATCACTGCGCGACAGCTTGATTCAGCATAAGAATATCAAAGCCAAAGGCATTGAAATTGTGGGAACGTCTCTGCGTATCAAGAAAAAGTATAAAAACGAAGCAGACGCCAATAAAGCTATACAGGAAATCAAAAAGACCGCCAGCATGACCTTTGTTGTCAAGACCAATACGAAGGAAGTCGCTAAACAGGGTTATAAATGCACAGTGACAGATTTCCCGGCCGTCAGCTCAGAAGATTTGGAAGTCTTTATGAAGAAAAACAAATTTGTCGATATCAGCTTCGACTCTGAGGATGGAGCTTCGGAAGAGATTTCCTTTGAATAACCAAAATATATTCAGAGAGATTGTATCAGCATACGCCGCCGAAATTGCAGAGCGGCGTTTTGTGTATAATTATGCCGTGTAAGTTTATGTCTGCCGCCTGGGCTTTTATCCGCAAAGATCTTGAAGATGCGCTTCGTTCTCACAGCTTGGTTTTTGTACTGCTGGGGCCATTGCTTTTGTCGCTGCTTTTTATAAATTTCATGGAAGATTCGGGCGGCGTTAAGGTTTCGGCGGCGGCGGGCGGCTTTACAGAATCCGGTTTTATCCAGGCTATGCGCGGCAGCGATTTTTGCTCCCTGGAAATCAGCGGGGACGGCGAAAAGAGCCGTCAGGCGGTTAAAGACGGCTCTCTGACCGGCTATATAGAGATTCCTCCCGGATTTGACGAGGCCCTGAAGCGCGACGAATATCCTGAGCTGCGAATTTATTTAAATGAAAGCGAGCCGGTTAAGGCGGCATTGCTGCGCGAAGCGGTCAGGACGGCTTTGAGGAGCATGGCCGGACAGGAGCTGCCCGCCGATATCCGCGTGGAAAAAGTCGGCAGCTTTGAGGGCGCCATAACCCTGGCTTTTCTGCCGATGTGGATTGTCTTTTCCTGCTTGGGCGCCATGTCGGTGACCTCTTCGCTGCTGGTCGAGGAGATAGACGGTAAAACTTTAAACGCCGTTTTGCTGGCTCCGGTCAAATGGTGGGATATTCTGGCCGGAAAGATCTTCTGCGGGCTGATACTGGCTTTTTTGTCGGCAGTCATGATGCTGGGCTTGTGCTACAGAGGCGAAGGTAATTATCCGGTCATGGCGGCGCTGATTTTGCTGGGCAGCTTTGTCTTTGCGGCGGCAGGGGTAATAATAGGGCTTATCTGCAAAAAGCCTTCGCTTTGCGGCGCGGTCAACTCTCTGGTGTATTTACTGATGATCATGCCGGTGACGATGGCCGATTACAGCGACTTAATGCATAAGATTTCCGGATGCCTTCCGGCCTGGTATCTGTGCAGCGGCCTCAATCAGGCGATGTTTGCCGGAGCCTCCTGGCCGGCGGTTCGGACAGATTTGCTGCTTTTGCTGCTTTTCGGAATACTGTTTACGGCGGCTTCGGCCATAATTATGAAAAGGACAGGAGAATACGTCTGAGCGCCGGTTCAGTCTGCAGAGGAGCGACGCCTGGGCAGGCGCGCCAAATAGTCTGCGGCCGCAGTTCTGCCGAAGAGGATCCGGGAAGGCCGCCGGCCGAGGAAATGAAATATTTAGGGGACGTAAAGCTAATGGAAAATAATATTTATGCGGAGATCGACAGCTTGTTGGAGGATCTGTCCGGGACCCGGCCGCACACTCCGGAGTTTGAGCGGCTGATTGAGGAAATTATGCTCAGGCTTCCTTACTTTCCGCGTCTTTACATAGCGCTTTCCCGCGAGAAGGCTTCTGCCGGGAGTAAGACCGCCGCGCCGCTGATTTCCACCAAAGACCGATATCCGGCCCTTTACATTTTTACCTCGCGGGAGATGGGGCTGAACTGGCGCCGATATTATAAACATTATATTGGCGGCAGGCCGCTGCTGGCCGAGGTCGGCAGAGAGCCGGGCCCGTTCAGGTTTATATTCCCTCTGGCTCTGGAAATGGGCGCCGAGATGCTCATGGTCAACGAGGGCGGCAGTTTTGTCTGTCTTTCTCTGAAGCGGTTTGTGCAGATCAACAATATGTCGGCGGCCATGCTGCTTTCGGAAGAAGAGACGCGCCGCGTACTGGAATCTGCCGATTCTCTGCAGCTGAAGCTCCCTGAGCTCGGAATTATGGCTGCGGAATAGAGAATTACAGAGTTAAAGCCTGTTTTTGTCGAACTTGTATATAGTGCGCTTCCCCTGCCATTGAGAAAACAGCGGGGTGCGCACAAAACCTGGACTCTGCCTGACGAGGCCGGATTTGAAGCGCATCAGGGAAAGATTGAAGCCGATGAGTTTTTCGGCCGCTGAGATTTTGCATAAGGAGCGGAAATGGCTTGCATACTGACTGACGCTCACCGTTACAATAACGGTGAAAAAAGACCTAAGATCCCTAAGGAACCGATGTGCGTTCCTGTTAAGCTGCATAAAAAACAGGTGCGCAAGTGGTCGGTTTTATTAGTTCTGTTGATCGCAGCTCCGATAGCTTTCGTATTTTACTTGTCCGGAATCGAGAACGAGACGGAGAGGAGCGATAAAACAGCGCTTTTTGGGGCCGTCTCCGCCGCCGTATTCACCTGCGCGATGGTCGGTCTGCAGGAAAATCAGGAGAAGGTTTATGCCAAGCTGAGGAACCCTATGCGCAATCCTCAGGGCTATACATATCAGGGCAGGGTTCTGAGCCCCGCAGACCCGCATTATCAGCTGCACCTGCACTATTACAATATGAACGGAACCTGGGAACTGCCCGACGAAGTCGAGCGCAGCGGCTTTATGGGACAGGGCGGCTTCAGCGGCTTCGGCGCTAACGGGGCCGGGAGTTTTTTCGGCGGTTAACGGCCGGACGGCGGCAGGCTAAGTCACAATGGCGTAAAGTTAAGGCAAAATATTGCTAAAAAAGGGACATTAGCTCGTTTTACTAATGCTTGTAAATGTTTCTCTTGTCATTGAGAGCGCAGCGAAGAATCTATAAATTATGTTCGCGCGTTTTCGCTATGTCGGTTTTCTTTGTCGCTACCGCTCCGCGCTCGCTTACGCTCGAATCTCCGCGTACGCGTCAAAGAAAACCTTTATTAAGAATGTATGCTAAATGCTTGTTTTTGCTTAACTTACCGACAGTGGCCGAGGACGGGATTTCTTTTAACGGGCGGAGCCTTATTTGACAGGTTTTGAAGAGGTATAAACAGACGGTGGAAAAGACTAATGCCAACATCGGCTTTGAAAAACAGCTTTGGGACGCGGCCTGCGTGCTGTGGGGGCATATTCCGGCGGCAGAGTACAGAAAGGTTATTATAGGTTTAATCTTTCTGCGTTACATTTCCGCGGCCTTTGACAAGCGCTACCGGGAGCTGGTGGAGGAGGGCGACGGCTTTGAGGACGAGCGCGACGCTTATACCATGGAAAACGTCTTCTTTGTTCCCGAAGAGGCCAGATGGAACAAGATAGCCTCGGCGGCGCATACCCCGGAAATCGGCGCGGTTATCGACAACGCCATGCGGGCCGTTGAAGCCGAGAATAAGACGCTGAAAAACGTCCTGCCCAAAAATTATGCCAGTCCAGATTTGGATAAGCGGGTGCTGGGCGACGTGGTGGATATCTTTACCAACAACATCGATATGAGCCAAACCGCTGAGAGCGAAGACCTGCTGGGACGCACCTACGAATACTGCATCGCTCAGTTCGCCGAAAAAGAGGGCGTGGGCGGCGGAGAATTCTATACGCCTTCCAGCGTGGTAAAGACGCTGGTTTCCATTCTGCGGCCTTTCGATAACTGCCGGGTTTACGACTGCTGCTGCGGTTCGGGCGGCATGTTTGTGCAGAGCGCTAAATTTATTCAGGCTCATTCGGGCCGGCGCGGCCATATCGCCGTTTACGGTCAGGAGGCCAACGCCGATACCTGGAAAATGGCCAAGATGAACATGGCTATCCGCGGCATCGACGCCGATTTCGGCCCCTATCACGCCGATACTTTCACCAGCGATCTCCACCCGGCTCTGAAGGCGGACTTCATTTTAGCCAATCCGCCCTTTAACTATCATCCCTGGAATCAGGACAAGCTGCTGGAGGACGTGCGCTGGAAGTACGGAGTCCCTCCGGCGGGCAACGCCAACTACGCCTGGATTCAGCATATGATCCATCATCTGGCCCCCAACGGCAAGATCGGTCTGGTGCTGGCCAACGGAGCGCTTTCCACGCAGAACGGCGGCGAGGGCGAAATCCGCCGCAGGATAATTGAAGACGACCTGATTGAAGGCATCGTCGCCATGCCCACTCAGCTTTTTTACAGCGTGACCATTCCGGTAACCCTGTGGTTTATCAGCAAAAACAAGAAGCAGAAGGGCAGGACGCTCTTTATCGACGCCCGCCGCCTGGGCCATATGGTAGACCGCAAGCACCGCGACCTCTCGGCTGCGGATATTCAGACGCTGGCCGATACCTTTGAGGCCTTCCAGAACGGCTCTTGCGAAAACATTAAGGGCTTCTGCGCCGTCGCCGATCTTCAGGATATAGCCAAACAGGATTATATTCTGACCCCGGGCCGCTATGTGGGCATTGAAGAGCGCGAAGACGACGGCGAGCCCTTTGAAGAGAAGATGACCAGGCTGACCTCCGAGCTTTCCGGCCTCTTTCAGAGATCGCACGAGCTTGAGGACGAGATCAGGCGAAAGCTGGGAGCGATGGGCTATGAAATATAATATTCCGGACCGGGTTCTCCGGGATATCATAACGCTGGCCGAGGTCAACGGCATAGAAAGGGTAGTCCTTTTCGGCTCCCGAGCCCGGGGAACTCACGGTGAAAAAAGCGATATTGATCTGGCTGTAAGCGGCGGCCGGGCCCTGGAGTTTTATTATGATCTGGAAGAGAAGGCGCGGACGCTGCTGCTGTTTGATGTTGTGAACCTGGACAGAGGCATAAGCGCGGAATTGCAGGGGGAGTTGGAGAAAGACGGCGTGGTGATTTATGAAAAAGTACGATAATTTTTGCCGGCCCCTGACTAATCTGCAGACGGGCCTGCAGCTTGAAGAACCTTACAGCGTGGTCGAGCAGGCCGGAATTATAGGGCTGTTCGGGATCTGCTTTGAACAGTCGCGGAAGCTGATGAAGGATGTTCTCGAGAAGCACGGCAGATTTGAAAATAAAGTCGGTTCTCCTCGAGCGATTATAAAAATGGCCTTTCAGTGCGATTTGATAAAGGATGAAGAACTCTGGCTTGAGCTATTGGAAACTAGATATGTTTTAGCGCACACTTATACTGACGAAGAATCTCTGGCGGCGATTAGAAGGCTGAAAGAGCGATATATCGCCGCCTTTGAGGCATTAAAGGCCGAACTTGACGGCGGCTGGCTGGATGTTTACGACAGCTGAGGGAACTGACGCTTTCCGCGGAACGAAGAATGGCAGAGAAGAAGCGTGGGAATGACAGAGCAATACGCGGTTGTTGAGTTTTTCAGGTTGAAAAGTAGTGAATTTAAGAAGATATCAGGCTTAAGGTAAAGATAATGGAATTTGATGAAAGTACACTATATTTGGTAAAATCTGATTTACCTGGAACAAGACATTCACTCTTTGATCTTGCAACGTGGAAAAATGGTCTTGCATTCAAAAAAATTAATTTTTCAGATACTGGTCGCCCTGTAATCAAAATAGCAGAACTGAACAACGGGATTAATTCTAATACTTCATTCACAGAAGGATACTACGGTGATGACGTACTCGTCAGGTGGGATGATCTTTTATTCTCCTGGTCTGGCAATCCTCAGACTTCCATAGATGTATTTCGTTATCGATTACAAGATGGCTGGCTTAATCAACATATCTTCAAGGTCACAGCAAATGAAACATTTGTGTCAAAGAGTTTTCTTTACTATATTCTAAAATTCCTAAAACCATATTTTGTTCAAATCGCGATGAATAAGCAGACAATCGGATTAGGACATGTAACTATTGCCGATTTAAAGCGTATGAGCTTAATAGTTCCATCAAAAAAAGTGCAGAAACAAATAGTGTCTATTTTAGAGGCTCTGGACAGAAAAATCGAGATTAACAACGCTATAAATGAGAATTTACTTAAGCTAATTAAAACTATGTGTAATGCTTGGCTAAACGAGTATATTCCATTTTGCGGTAAATGTCCCCACGATTGGAAACTTACGCCATTGTCTGAGCTTGCTAGATTTGTAAGCGGGTACTCT
>JAFTAM010000177.1 GCA_017458675.1 bacterium | reverse complement strand
TTTTTTTGTTCTTTTTCCTTTATCATAGTTATCAAAGCTTAAACGCTTCACAGCAGAGCTGCAGAGAAGAGATTAAGCTTCGTAAAATTTTCTTTAATTACATATCTCCGCAGAAAATTCGATCGCTGAGGGAATCGGCATGGGAGGGCTCGGCGTAGTCCTGAGAGCACATATTGAAGGCTCGGTTGAAGCCTCCTAAAACTCCCATCTGCGCGCCGACTATCGATTCGCCGGGATCGTGGGCGGACATCATGGCGAGATGAGGCGGACAGGCTAAGGTGCCCATGCTCAAAGCGCCCATCATCATAGGATAGCCCATCGAAAGGGCCGCCATCTGATACATGGGAGTCATGTTCCCGGCAGGAGCAGGGTTGTTGTCCTGAATGCCGGTAGGCTGATAGCGGTTGGCAAAGTTCTGAGCATTTTCCGGCTGCTGGCTGTAAACGCCGTTTTGCTGGTAGCTCATGGAATTTTGAGAATAATTCTGCTGGGGCTGAGGCGGATACTGAGCCGGCGCGGGCTGAGCATAGGGCTGGGGCGGCGGAGGCGGAGCGGAACTTTCTTCTTCTCCTCCGTAATGCTTTAAAAGGGCGGACAGTCCGCCGTTGAAGCCCTGGCCTACAATGCCTAAGCGCCATTCGCCCTTGAGGTAAAGCTCCGCAACGATAATGGCTTTTTCATTCTGGAAGCTGCGGCCGTCAAAGTCGTATCTGTCGACCTCCCTGCCCTGAACAGATATGCTGAAGACCGAAGGCGCAAGCTGAGACATTGAGCCGGCGCCGTCGATGGCGGCGGTAAAGACCAGACGCTGAATGTGCTGCGGCAGTCTGCCCAGAGAAACCGAAAATACAGACGCATTAGGGCTGTTGGTATCTCTTTTGATTATCTCGTTCTGAGGACTGTTCTTTTGATTGTAGAAAATGAAATAGCGATCGTCGGAGAGCCGACTGTTGGCGTCAACTCCGAAGCAGGTTATGTCAACTGAGCCTGCGCCGCTGAAGTTGCAGGCGATACCGACATCAATATCGGTCGCCGGAGTTAAGGCTGATAATTTTAATTTTTGACCTCTGATTAAAGCCATGGGCATCTGTCCTTGAAAGTACCGAGCGATTAGGTGGCGTCCATCCATTCAAAGCCGAAATGATAGCAGCTGTCTGCCTCGCTGTGAGAATGGAAATATGCTTCTTCTTTAACGGCGGTTAAATTACTGCCGTCGGATTTTAAGTCGCATAAAGCGCAGAAAAGGCGATCCTCCGCAGGGGAGGTTAAAGGAATCTGCAGACAGCCTGTCCGGAAGTTAATCTGCAGGGAGGCGTCTAAATCGGCAAAGCTCAGGCTTCCTTTATATATAAAGGTATAAATTAAAAGCCTGTCGATCAATTCGGGCCGATGGATCTGCAGAATATCCGACGCTGCGGGTCCGCTGCCGATTCTGCGCAGAGTTATGTAAGGAGAAGCTTCGCCGCTGCCTCCGTATCCTCCCAGATTCTGCAGCAAATGCTTGCTGCCGTCCCTGAGCAGGGCCATACAGCCCAGGTCGAGCTGCTGATCGGCTCTGCGTCCCCTCAGAGCGGCGAAAGCCCTGCGGTTGGGCCGCCAGGTTAAATGTATTCTCATATCTTCAGCCTGCCGGACGGGAAGGCTGAAAAATCTGTTCTCGTCTGAAAGAACGGTTAATTCTGATTGCGCAGGGGCTTTTCCACCGTATCGGTCAGCGTCCGGTTGGTCGCATCGTTGAGAAAGTCGTTCACCGCTCCCCTGATCTCCGATTTGGCGTACGGGTCCTGAATATTCTGAGTCATTTTTTCCGCTATGTTCCTGGCCGGGACGCGGAGCATCCTCCTTATGGGCCTCATTATTATGCTGAGCCAATCCATGGTTCTGTTCCTCCTCTTCTTGTCCGCCGTAATGCTTCAGCAGGGCCGAAAGGCCGCCGTTGAAGCCTTGGCTTACTATGCCTAAGCGCCATTCGCTTTTAAAGTAGATCTCCGCAAGTATCAGGGCTTTCTCCTGAGCGAAGTTTCTGCCGGAGAAGGAATAGCGCTCCAGTTCTCTTCCTCCGGCGGAAATGCGTATGTAGCCGTCGGCAATGGCATTCATGCTGCTTTGACCGTCGATGGAGGCGGTAAAAACCAGCTTTTTTATGAAATTGGGCAGAGCTGCGGTATTTACGGCAAAGCGTTCGTCATCCGGACCGGATCCGCCGAGCTTGACTATTTCCCGGTTGGGAGAAGCGGGCTGGTTGTAAAAGACAAAGTATCTTTCGTCAGTCAGCTGACTGTTTTCATCAACTCCGAAACAGGTTATATCTATGCTTTCGCCGGGCGCTTTCAAGCGGCAGCAAATTCCTATTTCCAGAGCGTTTTCTTGTGTCAGAGCTGAAATTTTCAGCTTCTGCCCTTGAACTAATGCCATGATACCGAGCTTTCCCTGAGGTATTTTCAGGCTTTGAGAAGCTTTGAGAACTCTGCTTCTCAGCCTTATAGGTATTTATTCAGATCTATTATATAATAAAATAAAGCTGATTATACTTGAAATTCTGAAGATATTTACTTTTTTCGGAATTTTTACCTGCAGATTGCGGCAATTTGCCGACAGGCTTGGGCTTTTTGTTTTCGGAGCGGATTATGCTGACGGACTGTCATTTTCATCCCTTGGATATGGAAAACAGCGAGGTAAAATCGGGGACTTTCCGAGGCGCCGGCGCTTCCTCTCATCCCCGGCAGTGGCGGGGGCTGCGGGAGTGGTGCGCCGAGCGCGGCTGCCCCCTGGTTCTGGGGCTTCATCCCTGGGCGGTGCAGCGCGATTCCTCGGTCAACGAAAACCTTTTGGCGGAGCTGCGCATGTTTTTGCGGGATGAATCCTGCCGCCCCGCCGCCGTCGGCGAGATCGGCCTGGATAAGCTCAGAGCGGATAATAATTATCAGGAGCAGATAAAAGTGTTCCGGCGGCAGGCGGAATGGGCCCGTGAGCTGGGACTGCCCGTCGTGCTGCACTGCGTAAAGGCCTTCGCGGATACCACCGCAGTTTTAAAGGAGAGTTTCTGTCTGCATAATGAGCGGGCGGCGGAAGGGCGCGCCGGCCTTGTGCACGGCTTCTGGGGCGCCGCCGAAGTCTGCAGGTCCTGGCAGAATTTAGGCTTTTGCATTTCGATAAATCCTAAATATATTTTGAAAGCCTGCGCCGCTTCCGGACGGGCGAAAAATCCCTGGCGCGATAAATTGGCGGCTATCGCAGCCGTCCTTCCTTTGGAGCGTCTGCTGCTGGAAAGCGACGCCCCCTGGGGACTGTCGGAACCCGGAGAAATAGAAAAGACGGCCGCCTGTCTTTCGGAATTCTGGCCCAGGAGCGGCCCGGAAATCATGAGAACGGGCGCGGACAATCTCCGCAGGCTGTTCAGCGCGAACTGAGGCCGCGCAGCTTTTCCTTCAAAAGCGAATATAAATCGTTGTTCTGGCGCTTTAGGTGGTCGCCGGGCATTTCGCAGCATTCCCAGCGCTCGTTCAAAAAGAATTTTTCCGGCTCGACGGCGTCCCAGTCGTAGTAAATAATGTGATTGCACTGATGAAGCATAAGCGGAATCAAAAGCGACCAGACCGCCGCCGTCAGGACAGTTCCCGCGGCTCCCCGGGCGCAGCTGCGAATTCCCGCAGCGGTTAGGACGGCGAAGGGAATCATTAAAAAAATCAGGTTTCTGGTTATTATTATCGGGTGGATTAAGGCCGATATGACAATGTGCAGCAGAATAGGGACGATCAGCCAGGCGGCCAGAGTCAGAGCTTCAGGCTTGCCCTCCCCGCGGAAGCTGTCAAAGGCGGTTTTAATTCCCACGGCCAGAAAGAAGCCGACGCTCAGGAGGCAGAACAGCCCTTCCCAGGAGGCCAGATCCTGTTTCAGGCCTACAAAAGAGGAGTAAATATTCAAAAACAGCGGCCAGCCCAAAGGGGCATAATGGTCCATGCGCCCTAAAGCTCCGCTGTCGTAGAGCGGCATTGGCAGGAAGGCTGCCAGAGACGTAAGGGCCGAAAGCGCCAAGCCGATTTTATAAGAAGAAGGCCATAGTTTAAAAGAACCGTATTTTCGGCGAAGAACCAAGGCCAGTACCAGCCAATGGGCCGGCAGCAGGGTTATATTGTTTAAGCTGACGTAAATATTTATGATCGCCAGCAGGTTGTAATACAGCCAATTAAGCAGGTTCGGCTTTTTCAGCAGCCTCCAGAAAACCAGAGTGGACCAGCCTGCGAACAGAAGACTGTAAATGTGGTAGCGCATATAGACCGAGAAGGTTTTGTGGCAGGCGTTGACCGCCAGAAGCGAGACCGCCAGCAGGCCGATCCATTTGTTATGGCTCCTGCTTCCTACGAGAAAGACGATCCCCAGGCCGATTAAACTTCCCCAGAGCGAACTCCGCCGGTAGCCGGTTACGGTTATATCGCCCAGGCTGTTTCGCCATTCTTTCCAGGGGTAAAGTATAAACTTGTAATAGAAAAGGCTGTTGATTTCTACGGGCCTTCTGCCGTCCTCGGTTACGCAGAAATATTCCGTTACGGAATTTAAAGACAAATGCTCGGTTCCGGGCTCGTCGCGGAAAAAAGCGCAGCCGTAAAAGCAGTCTCTGCGCATGAGGAAGGCCGCCGTCAGCAGCAGAAACAGAAGAATAAATATAACAATCGGCCCGGTTCGGATTAGGCCTGTTTTTTTCAGATAGCTGGTCATGTCGGTTTTCGGATATTATTCTTTATTATTTATCTCCTTTTATTTTTTTAGTATGTGTGATTTTTTTTAAAAAGCAAAGAAGATATTTGCACTTTTTAAGGAAAGTATATTATCTGTTTTCGAGCAGATTATTTCTTGTACAGAGTTTTGCTCAGATATTTTTTCTCTTTATCGGAAAAGGAGATTATCGATGGCTATCAATTTATCCAAAGGCGGAAACGTTTCCCTCACTAAGGCTGCTCCCGGTCTTAAGAAGATTTTGGTCGGTCTGGGCTGGGACGCCCGCGCCACCGACGGCGCCGCTTTCGACTTGGACGCTTCCTGCTTCATGCTGAATGCGGCCGGCAAAGTCCGCAGCGATATAGATTTTATTTTCTATAACAATCTGAAATCTCAGGACGGTTCCGTCGAGCATACCGGCGACAACCGCGAGGGCGACGGCGAGGGCGACGACGAGGTCATTAAGGTCGATTTGGACAGGCTTCCTGCCGATGTCGAAAAGGTTGCTTTCGTGGTTACTATTCATGAGGCCGATGTGCGCAAACAGAATTTCGGCATGGTCAGCAACGCTTATATGCGCGTTGTCAATGATGAGAATAAACAGGAAATTGCCAAATATGACCTTTCCGAGGATGCCAGCACCAATACTGCCATGATCTTCGGTGAGATTTACCGCCATAACGGCGAATTCAAGTTCAAGGCTGTCGGTCAGGGCTATGACGGCGGCTTGGGCGGCGTTTGCCGCAACTACGGCGTAAACGTATAAGCTTTTAAGGGTTTTATTTACCGTCAGGCCGGTTCCCGCAGGGGAATCGGCAATTATAAATAAAGAGGTATAATCAGAGTGGCTATCAGTTTATCTAAAGGCGGAAATGTTTCTCTTACCAAAGAGGTTCCCGGCCTTAAAAATATTTTGGTCGGTCTGGGCTGGGACGCCCGCAGCACCGACGGCGCAGACTTTGACTTGGACGCTTCCTGCTTTATGCTGGGCGCCAACGGCAAGGTCCGCAAGGACAGCGATTTTATCTTCTACAACAATCTGAAATCCGACGACGGCGCCGTCGAGCATACCGGCGACAACCGCGTAGGCGACAGCGAAGGCGACGACGAGATCATCTATGTCAATCTGGACCTCATTCCTGCGACGGTCGATAAGCTGGCTTTCACGGTGACTATTCACGAGGCCGATATCCGCCACCAGAGCTTCGGCATGGTCAGCAACGCCTATATCCGCATCGTTGACAGAGCCACCAACAAAGAGATCCTCCGCTATGACCTTTCCGAGGACGCCAGCACCAATACTGCCATGATCTTCGGCGAAGTCTACCGTCATAACGGCGAATTCAAGTTCAGAGCCGTCGGTCAGGGCTATGACGGCGGTCTGAGGCCCTTGGCTTTGAATTACGGCGTTGACGTAGCCTAAAAGCAGTTTTTTTATTAAAGGGCTGTGAAATACAGAAGATTTTTCTTCTTGAAATTTTCACAGCTCTTTTGCTTTTTTTAAGTTGCAATTTTGATAAGAGGACGAGTGAATATGGATGTTTCTGAAGCTATAAGATCGAGGCGCAGTATCCGTCGCTATAAGGCCGGAGTTAAAATCCCCAAAGAGCATTTTGAGCAGATTCTCGAGGCTGCCATGATGGCGCCCAGCGGCTGCAACATGCGTCCCTGGGAATTTGCGGTCGTTGAAGATCGGGAAATTTTATCGGAGATTATGCAGATTCATCCGTATGCCAATATGCTGCATACGGCTTCGGCGGCTATAATAGTCTGCGGCTTCCCGCAGGAGGAGAGCAGTCCGGCGGCGGGCTTATGGCCCCAGGACTGCGGCGCCAGCGCTGCTTATATCCTTTTGGAGTCTAAGGGACTGGGATACGGGACCTGCTGGTGCGGCGTTTACCCCAATGAGGATCGGGTAGAGGCTCTGAAAAATATTGTAGATACCGAAGGAATCCCGTTCTGCATTATAGCAATCGGCGTCCCCAATGAGGATCCCGCTCCCCGCGGCAAGTACGATCCCAAAAAAGTAAAATTTATGTAAACGGCGTTTTTGGAGCCGGCTGCAGGAAACTAACCGAGAGCGCCCCGGTTTTTGCCGGGGCGCTTTCGGTTAGTTAAGCAAAACAGCAGACATGCTTTACGCAGGTTTTGTTTTGGAAAAGAGCGAGCGTCCGAGCCAAATGCAGCCGCGGAGTCAAACGCAGAACAAAACCGGCGCAGCGCCAATGCAGAAGCCGGCGCGGCGGAATGTTTTCAGGTTTTATTGTAGCTTTTTACGACGCTGATCAGAGCTTCCACGCATTTGGGATCGAAAGCGGAGCCGCTGCCGGATTTAATCAGCGTGCAGGCTTCGGCGGGCAGATATTTGCGTCCGCCGCGCCTTTTTTTCGTCAGGCTGTCGTAAGCGTCGCAGACGGCAACAATCCTGGCGGCTAAAGGAATTCTTTCGCCGCTCAGGCCGTCGGGGAAGCCCTTGCCGTCCCACCTTTCATGGTGAGCTCTGACGATAGCTGCCAGAGCTCTGAGAGAGGAAAAGCCGCTTAAAATTTCTTCGCTTCGCTGAGGGTGGATTTTTAGCTGTTCGTATTCGGCGTCGCTCAGATTGCGCTTTTCCATGATCAGCCATTCCGGAATCTCAAATTTTCCTTTGCCCTCTTTGATGCTCTGCCGGAACTCTTCGGAATTGACGTATTCTATGACTGAGTTTTGAAGCTCATCAGGCTCGCTGTTTAAGAGAATATCTATTTCTCCCAGGTCGCGGAACATGACGCCGTATTCCGTAAAGGCTTTAGTGCGGGGATCGGCGTTCTTAAGCTCAGCGGCCATTTCCAGAGCGATGGAAGCCATGCGGTACTGTCGCTTGTAGGCAAGTTCTCCTCCGTTGAGCTTAAGCAGCAGCGAAAGAGCGTTAATAATCTCTGTTTCGCCGGCGCCGCTTCCGAAGGCAGAAGAAATCCGGCTGACAACGGCGCTGGAGCTCAGCCCCGAAGAGGTCTTCTGGGCAGGAGCGGAGGAGACGGGAGGAGGCGGAGCGGGAGCGGCGGCAGGCTTGCCTAAGCCTTTGCCCAGTCCGCTGCCGAGTCCGCCGCCCAGACCGCGTCCCAAGCCGGTCCCCAGTCCGGAAGCCGGGGAGGAGGCTGAAGCCGGCGGAGCGGCGACATGCATATCTATTCTGCGGTCGTCCAAGGCCAGGATCAGTCTGCCGGTAAAATCCAAAACCGGACGGTTGATTCTGGCAAAATCGTAGGCCGGAGAATCGTCGGGCTGCAGAGGATCTTTATTTAAGGGACTGATTTCCGCAAAGGCGTTGATGCGGCTGCTTAAATAACTGTTAATCAGCGGCGAAGCCTCTTCGGAAGGCGCAATAAAGCTGCTGGCCATCTGCAGTCTTCTGAATTTGCCGGGAATATTTGCCGCAACCTCTGCGCCGCCGTCTTCCGCGATAGACATTTTTACCGGAGAACTGCTGCTGTCGATGCGCTTTTTCAGACGATGGCGGTAAAAATTGTTTAACAGCGGCACATAAATGGGGATCTGGCTGTCGGCGGGGCGGCCTCCGAAATTCAAATTGAGTTCGATCAGCTGCTTAGCGACGGCCGCCGTCTGCGAATCTGCTTCCGATGAGGCGGCGGTTTTTCCGCCTGAAAAGGAGTTAAGCTGAGCCTTTTTGGGGTCGAAGAAGAGGCGGGGGGAGGATTGGGCGCTGAAGGCGGCCCCTAAGGCAGGATTGGTGATAATAGTTCCTTCAATTTTAGACGCCGGCTTAGGTTCGGCTTCTTCCTCGGCAGGAGGAGTCTGAGCGTTCGATTTTTTGGCGGCGTTGTCGTTGATATTGGGAACCAGAGGAATGCTTCCCGGTTTGGGAGCGGTAAACTGAGTGGAGAAGATAACGTGCGGGGTTTCCGAGCCGACCTTTTTGGAATTGACTACCTCCCGGAAGGGAGAGTTGGTCAGCTTATTCATTATCAAGGCGCTGGACTGCTTCTGCAGGCTTTCCGTATTGTTGGGATTCTGCAGATAGTTTTTAGGCAGAGCTTTAAATTCGCGTTTTTCGGCGCCTGAGCTTTGATTTTTAGCGCCGCCCAAGGTCATAAAAGGACGAACCGCCGTTTCTTCTTCCTCGTTTTTGTTTCTGTTTCTGACAATCTGATAAGGCAGAGCCTCCTGCTTTAGGTTGGTTCTGGCCCAGCTGGAATTTTTATCGGCGGCGGCAGCGACGGTGTTCTGCTGCTTGGCCATGCGGTTGAGGAGTTTCTGCGATTCGTCCAGCTCCCCGCCGGTCGAGCTGACGCCCTTTAAAATATCGTCCAGGTTGATTTTTTGCGCCAGCGCTTCGGCGCCGGTCATTTTGGGTTCGTCGTCGCGGGGAAGCTGCCTGGCCTTCATAAAAGCCACGGTCAGAGAATCGTTATCTTTGGCAGAGTATTTGGGCTCGGCAGATTCGCTTTCACTTTCCTTTTCGCGGAGTTCGCGCAGCTTTTTAAGAGTTTCGGAACTGAAGGAATCCGCTGCGGCCGTCTGTTCAGTCTGTTTCTGCTTGGTACTGATAAAGGCGCTGAATTTATCGCCGATGTCCTTATGGGTCTGGCGGAGGGTCTCTTTGCTGGGAGGGACGGTGGGGAAGGTAATGCCGGTGTCGTCAATGACGGCATTGTCAATGATAAATATATCGCCGGCCTTCAGACAGAATACTTTGCCTTCAAGCTCGGGAGCGCTGCTGTTTTTTTGTTTGGAAGCGTCGCCTCCGCCCGGATTGCCTAATACCATATGCTAGCCGTTCTCGTCGTTTCCGAAATCGTTAGGATTTAAGTTTTTAATAAAATCTTCAACGTCGAACTGGCTGTCCGCATTGTCGGAGGAGCCGTCGTCATCGGAGTCGTCTTCTCTCTTTTCCGTATAAAACGAATCTTCTTCAGAGTCGGGTACGTCAAAGCCTACTTCTTTTATGCTTTCCGATTTCAGGACGCTCTCTTCGGCATAAATGGGCGCGCCGGTCCTTAAAGCCACCGCTATGCAGTCTGAAGGTCTGGCGTCGATTCTGATCTCTTCGTCCCCCCGTTTTAAAACCATCATGGCGTAAAAGGTGTTGTTTTTTACCTCGGTAATGACGACGCTTTCCAGAGTGGCCCGGAGCTCTTCGATAACGCTTTTGATGAGATCGTGAGAAGTCGGCCTGGAAACCGGAGTCCCTTCAATGGCTAAGGCAATAGCGGTTGCCTCAAAGACGCCTATAGTTATAGGCAGACTGTGAGTTTCCGTTTCGTCTGTCAGAATAATTACAGGATCATGAGCTATAAGATCGATTCCCAGCTTATAAACCTGCATTTTGCAAAGCGACATAAATCAGAGCCTTTCTCCGAAAAATCCGTAACCGCTGTCGGCGGATTTACTGTTGACTATCTGCATAGTGATATACGGTATTGTGCAGATAATTTCTACCGCTCCCCGTTATAATCCTAGTTTTTTTTCAAGCTCGTTCTGTCTTTGAACGCCGTCTGTATTTTATGCCTCTGTTTCTGTATAATATGGGAGCAAAATTATTTCAGCGGAGCACGTCTTCTGTGCGTTCAAGCGCCGGAAGCAAAGCGTTTTATGGATAAAAAAGGCAAAAATAAGGCGGTCGTCCTGGGAGACGGCGAGGATATTATAACCTTTGCCGCTCTGCTGGCCAGGCATGATATTCCTCTGGGGGCGTTTTTCTTTAAGGAGCGCCGCCGGGCTCTGGAGAGCACGCTTCTTCTGGGCTGCCCCTCTTACGACAATATCGCCGAAACTCTGCGGCGGGGAAACGTCGTCTTTATTGAAAGGGGCTTTTCCGGAACGGACGAGGTCTGCAAATATTTTGACGGCGGCGGAGACGAAGAACATAAATTGCTGGTCCTGGTGAGTTTCTCTGAAAAGAACGCTGACGCCGCCGAGAGGGTTGAGGACGGTTTCGAAGGCCTTTCCCGCCGGCCCGGGATTGAGACGGCGCGGCTTGTTCTGCAGGGAGAGCTGCCCCCGATAGGCAGGGATATCTGCGAGGTCGATATTATCTGCAGGGATAAACTGCATGAGGCCTTGCCCGAACAAGATTACGACACGGATCTCTCCTCTCTGAGATTTTTCGTCAACGGCTTCAGCGAGGAGCAGTTTCCGGCGGACGCCGGTTTAAACGGCGCCGAGCCCCTGCTCAGCCTTATAAAAAGTCTGCGCGGTCTCTGATTTTTGCTAGGTTTTAGTTTCCGTATAAAGAAAAGCTGAAATTATTTTTGTAAAAGGATAGAGCAGAGCGACGTGGGAGAACGATTTTCTGTTGCGGTAGTGACCGATTGGCAGGGAACTGCCGGACCGGCTATCTGCAATGCTTTAATCCAGGCGGGGTTCAGCGTATTTATCAACGGCCCTCAGGATATTTTGTTTAATTTGGCCCCTTCCTCCAACGCGATGGGAAAGGTTTTGGCCCAGCCTTTTGACGCGGCGAGCGAAAAAGAAGTTCAGGAGACCTTTATGAACTGCGTGAATCTCCTGGGCGCCATAGACGTGTTGGTAAACAACAATTATTTCTGGAACGATGCGGCTCTGAAGGATATCTCCGAAAACATGTGGGACGAGGTCATCAACCGCGGCATAAAGAGCGCCTTTTACTGCAGCCGGGCGGCCAGCCGCTTTATGAAGGCTCAGGGTTTCGGCAAGATAATCAACGTGATCAGCACTTCAGCCTATAACGGCATCTACACTCAGTTCGCGGCAGGCTGCGCCGCCATTCATTCCCTGACAAAATCTCTGGCCAGAGAGCTGGCCCCGGAAGTCAGGGTAAATTCGGTGGCCCCGGGACTGATAGACGAGCCCTGGATAGATGAAAGCGGCAAAGACTTCCGAGCTATGCTGACTAAGGATATTCTGCTCAACAGGCTTTGCACCAACGACGATATAGCCGAAGCCGTCAATTATCTGGCCTGCGGCGCCGATTTTATGACCGGGCAGATGTTGGTTCTGGACGGCGGAGAGGCCCTGCACTAAGGCCCGGGCCCCGATGGGGACTGAAACTCGCTGTGCGGACGGCTTTTGGGAAAATATGTAAAGATGATGAGCAGATATTCAGCAAAAATTTTATTGGCGGTTTTTGCCGTCCTGATGTTCTGGATCGCTGCCGTTTCGGCTCAGGAGAGAGACGGAGGCCTGAATGAACCGGAGACGGGGGCGGCAAGGAGCGGGGCGCAGCTTCGCCCCGGTCTTGCGCCGGGCGTGAGCGGCGGCGCGGGATCGCCTGTCGTTTTTGCCGAGGCCGGCGAATCGGTCTGCGTAGGCGGACTGTATGAAAGACCCGGCTGCCGCGGCTATTTTTCCCAGACCGCCTCGGCTCGGCAGCTGATTCTCAAAAACAGCTGTCTGCAGAGTTTCGATTCAAAAGAGAACAGAATCAGCGGCAAAATATATATAGACGGCGATGACTCCAGAGTAATTGCCTATGCGGATTATGCCGTCATAAAGACTTCGGAAAACATAACCGTACGCAGCCTGGCTTCTCTGGAGAAGCTCTGGTCTCTTGAAGATAAATCGCTCGCCGGCGCCCTGGCAGATCCGGTGTTTTTTTACGGTGGGCGTATGGCGGTTTTCTTCAAGGGCGAAGACGGCGGTGATAAAAAATATAAGGCTGTCTGTTTTAAGATTGACGGCGGCGAAATCGTTTGGCAGAGCGAGCTGGACGGCGAGGTACTGGACGTAACTCCGGCGGGCGATTCACTTTTTCTGACAGTCAGGAACGGCAGAGAGAGGCTCGCCGCTCTGAAGAAGAGCGAAGCCGCAGTCGCGGCGGAAAGAGAATTAATAAATTTAAGAGCGTCCGACGGCAAAATACTGAAAAGGACGGAACTTGGCGGGAACAGCTCGGTCCGCTTCTGGGACGGCAAGCTGGCTGTTTGTCAGGATGACCCCGACAGCGGTGATTTTTTACTGAATCTCTACGATATGAATTTTGAGGTCCTTTACCGCAAGGCTTTGCTGAAAATGCCTGTATTTATGGAAGTCAGCCCTGACAGCGGAGCTCTTTGGATCGGCATCGCCGACTTTACGGACGGCAAGGAACTCACTCAGATTTCCTGTTTCCCCTGCGGACAGAAAGATGGGTTCGCCGAAGATAATTATTTCGCTTACGGTCATCTGGAGGAAGCTGTATTTTACGAAAGCGGCGTTTGGTGCTTCGTCCGCGGCGAAAGCAAATTTGCGACTCTCTATTGGTTCAACAATAAAAATTACGATTATCTGGTCGACCTCAAGGGTCCCTTGGAGAATTTCACCGGCGAAGACTTCTCGGCTTTCATGTATGGGGACAGGCTTTCTTTTGTCTATAGAAACGAGGAAACCGGCAAATTGGAACTAGGGGTATTTTCGGTTTCAACCAGCGAGCTTCTGACCTGGAACGACGATAATTATCCGAGCAGCCGTCCTCTGCTGGGCCGAAATGCGGAAATATTTTTTACCGAGAAATCGGTTAGCGCCTTAACCGGCAAGGAAAATGACCGGCTCAGATATCTCAATACCAAGGGCATGGGGACCTGGTTCGATACCGAGCCTCTTTCCGGAGAAATAGTCGGCGTGCGCGTCCGGGAAAGCGGCGGTCCGGCAGAAAAGGCCGAATGGTACGCTCTGACCGACGGCGGTAAAATTTACCGTCTGGACGCTCAGAACGGTTCGATCCTGCAGACGCTTCAGGCCGGTCCTCTCTTTGACAGAAGCAAGCTCAACAATTTGCTGGGCGTTCTGTTTGTGACGGGCAGCATCGGTTACTTTATCTGGCGGGCCCGCAAGGGCGAAAAGCTGTTTATCCGCAGTATCGCCGGTCTGGGAGCCTTGGACGAGGCGGTCGGCAGAGCCACGGAAATGGGACGTCCCATCTTTTATATCCCCGGTCTGAGCGATATCGACGAAACTCAGACTATGGCCGGTCTTTCAATTTTAGGTCACGTCAGCAAATGCACCGCCGAATACGATATGCCGATAGTGGTTCCCAACTGCAGTTCGGTAGTTATGGTAATGGCTCAGGACATTGTCCGTCAGGCCTATCTGCAGGCTGGAAATCCCGACTCCTATGAGAGCGACAACGTCTGCTTCCTTTCCAGCGAGCAGTTCGGTTTTGCGGCCGGCGTCTGCGGCATGATGGTGCGCGAAAAGCCGGCGGCCGTCCTTTATATGGGCAACTTCTTCGCCGAAGCCCTGATGCTGGCCGAGACCGGCAATACCGCCGGAGCGGTGCAGATCGCCGGCACGGCCGCCGCCTCGCAGCTGCCCTTCTTTGTGGCGGCTTGCGATTACACTTTAATGGGCGAGGAGCTTTACGCCGCTTCCGCCTACCTGTCCGGCGAACCGCTGCAGATCGGCTCCTTGAAGGGTCAGGATGCCGTAAAAGCGGCGATTATGCTTCTGATTGCGGCGGGCACGCTTCTGACCTGCTTCAACTGCCATTGGCTGGATTTTATCTGGAAAATTTAATGAGCGTACAGCTTCTTATGAGTGTTTGAGTTTGTGGAGCCTATGAAACGTACAATACCTCTTATCATAACCTTTATATCAGGTCTGGTTATGATAATTCAGTTTTATATCTACCCTCTGGACTGGCTGGGAGAACTGTTCAACAGCTTTTACAATATAGTTCTGACCTTTGCTTTTGTTTTGGGCGCGATAAGTCTGTTTCAGGTTCACGGCAAAAAAATCATTGCGCAGACCTCCGGCTGGGGCTACAATCTGGTTCTGCTGGTTTCTCTGACGGTCACTCTGATTTTCGGCCTGTTCGTCTTTCCGGAAAAGGGACAGCCCGTAGACGCGGGCACGGCCTTTGACTGGATATTCAACAATATTTTTACCCCGCTTTGCTCAACCACTTACAGTCTGCTGGCCTTTTATATCGCTTCGGCTTCCTTCAGAGCCTTCCGGGCCCGCTCCGCTCAGGCTACCGTTCTGCTGGTTACCGCTTTTCTGGTCATGCTCTTCCGGGTTCCCCTGGGAGAGTATATCTGGCATTCTCTGCCCTGGGTAGGACAGTTTGACATCACCGCCTTTATAGACGACTGGATTATGGGCGGCTTCAACGCCGCCGGTCAGAGAGCCATCATGCTGGGAGCTTCGGTCGGTCTGGTTTCCATCTCCCTGAAAATTCTGCTGGGTATTGAAGTATCTTATTTAGGGGGGAACGACTGATGCTGCAGAAACTTGCCGAATTGGACAAACGCTGGATCTTTCTGGCTTTAGCCGTCGTGGTGATACTGCCTCTGGTCTTTCCTCTGGGACTGCCGGTGGAGCCGGGACAGATGAGCCGTAAATTCTACGAGCGCATCGAGGCGCTTCCGGAAGGCTCCAAGGTCTGCATGTCCTTTGATTACGGCCCGGGGACGGAAATAGAATGTCAGCCCATGGCCTCCGCCGTTCTGAAACATCTCTTCCGCCGCAGATGCCGGGTAGTCTGCATCACGCTGCTTCCGGACGGCAGCATGCTGGCCCGTCGGACTTTAGAGCAGGCCGCGGCCGAATGCAAAGCGGTCTACGGCGAAGACTGCGTTTATTTGGGCTACAAAAACGGAGGCGAGGCCGTTCTCCGCAATATGGGCGAAAATATTTTAAATGTTTTCAGCACGGATTTTTATGGCAAAGATCTGAGTTCGATGCCCATTATGAAGGATACGGTAAACTGGGACAGCTTCGCTCTGGTTATTGACTGGTCGGTGGGACGTCCGGGAGTAGCAGACTATGTGCGCATCGTGGGCGGACAGTATCACCGTCCTATTCTGGCCGGTACTACGGCGGTTACGGCCCCCGAGGCTTATCCCTTCGTCAACGCCGGTCAGGTTGAGGCTCTGCTGGGCGGACTGAGGGGCGGCGGAGAGTACGAGGTCCTGGCGGGAATCAAGGGAGGCCGGGCCTGCCGAGGCCTGGAGGCTCAGTCCACCGCTCACTTTTTTGTGGCTTTTTTGATTATTCTGGCTAATGTCATTTACTTTGCCGACAAACGGAAGAAAATCGGCAGGGGCTCCGGAGAGAGGCGGAGGTGATTATGGAAAACGCGCCGGCTTTTAGCGATATGATCGGCATGTGGACGGGAGTCTGCCTTTCCATGTGCATCTTCAGCTTCTTGTATAAGGACAATCCTTTTTACAAACTGGCCGAGCATATTTTTGTCGGCGTTTCCGCCGGCTACTGGATGTGCATCGGTTATTGGCAGGTTATTTATCCTGATTTGATTCAGAGGCTGCAGGGCGGGGATTGGCGCTATCTGATTGCGGCGGTCCTGGGCATAATGCTGCTGATGCGCATTTTCCCCAAGTGCGCCTGGATGGAGCGCTGGCCGCTGGCTTTCATGGTGGGCATCTTCGCCGGATATAATATCGTCTATACCATGCAGGCCCAGATCCTCAAGCAGATCGAGGCGACGGTTCTTCCCCTGTGGGGTACGGGAAGCTGGCAGACGGCCTGCATAAATCTGATCGTACTGGCAGGCGTCCTGACCGGTTTAATGTATTTCTATTTTTCCAGGGAGCACGATAATTCTCTGTGGGGAAAATCGGCGCGTCTGGGAGTGTGGATTTTGATGATCTCTTTCGGAGCGGCTTTCGGTTATACGGTAATGGCCAGAATGTCTCTCTTTATCGGAAGAGTCATGTTCTTTCAGGATGTCTGGCGGGCTACGGTCCAGTTTTTCGGCGGCAGTTAGGAACAGATTTCTATGAGTAAAAAGAATCGCGAGCGCAGACAGAACAACGCCAAAAAGGAAAAAGCCGACGAACTTCCGCTGACGCTGGTCAATCACCCGGCCCGGCAGAAGCCCTGGCTGACGGTCATGATCGTCATTTTCCTGGCCTTTATGGTCTGGACGCTCTTTACCGGTTTTAAGGGAGCGATTTTAATCCCCTTAATTTTAATGGCCATAGTTCTGCACGGCCTGATCCCTTACTTTTTTGCCACTAAACTGACTTTTACCCAAGAGGGCATAGAGATATCCAGAATAGGCAAGCCTACGGTCATAAAATGGGAGGATTACCGCTCCTATTCTCTGCAGAGCAACGGGATCGTTCTGTGGATGGATATGCGTCCCGCCGACGCTAAAAGCTCTTTCTCCGAGCATCTGCGGAGTATGCGCCGTTCGATGTTTCTGCCTCTTCCCCCCGATCTGAGAGAACGGGCGGAAGCGGTTCTGGCGAAGAAGCTGGTTAAGATTAACTGAGAGGCGGCTCAGAGCGGGCTGAAGGGCAGCGAGGACCGGAATTATGCGCATTAACTGGAAGAACATGTGGTCTATGGATGAGGAAAGGACGCCGGCCGAAGCTGAGGATACCGCCGATTTTGCCGACAGGCTGGCCGAATCTATCGTCAAAAGAAATCTGGGAGTTCCTGCCCTTTGGTTTATGGAGGCGATGGAGCCGGTCTCCTTTCTGGGAGGACAGACCATGCTTTTCTTCAGTCCTCTGGCCGGTTTTATGGGCTGGAACGACTCTTATAAGGCTTTGGCGGATATCCTGAACTCCCGGAAGCGAACCCGTTCACTTATCAACAAAATCGAAAGCGCTCAGGCGCAGAAGCAAGAAGCAGATGAATAAAGAATCCGTGCGGGCAATTCTGGCTACAGATTGCGGCAGTACCACTACAAAGGCCATTTTAATTGAAAAGATCGACGGCGAATACCGCCTGACGGTGCGCGGCGAGGCTCCGACTACCGTAGAGGCCCCGGCCGAGGATGTCACTCAGGGAGTGCGCAACGCCGCCCTGGAGGTCGGCGAGCTGGCCGGCCGTCCTATTATTGATGAGAACGGCGATTTTATTAAGCCCTATGCGGACGGAAAAGGCATAGACCTCTACCTTTCGACCTCTTCGGCCGGAGGCGGCCTGCAGATGATGGTGGCCGGTGTGGTTTCCTCAATGAGCGCCGAAAGCGCCCAGAGAGCGGCTTTGGGAGCGGGCGCGGTGGTAATGGAGGTTCTTTCCTCCAACGATAAGCGCCCCGCCTACGAGAAGATTGAAATTATACGCAGGCTGCGTCCGGACATGGTGCTTCTCTCCGGCGGCGTTGACGGCGGCATTCAGAAGCATGTGGTGGAAATGGCTCAGCTTTTCGGAGCGGCCGATCCACGGCCCCGGCTGGGCATAAATTATAAGCTTCCGGTTATTTTTGCCGGCAATAAGGACGTTCGCGAGCAGATCGAAAGGATTTTGGGAAAAAAGACGGCTCTGGAAATTGTTGACAATCTGCGTCCGGCCATTGACCGCGAAAATCTGCAGCCGGCTCGTCAGAAGATTCAGAGCCAGTTTTTGGAGCATGTTATGGCTCACGCTCCGGGTTATCCCAATTTGATGAAGATGGCCGATGAGGAAATAATGCCGACCCCGGCGGCCGTGGGTCTTATCATGCAGAAGATAGCCGAACTTAGGCATATCAATATTTTGGGCGTCGATATCGGCGGCGCGACTACCGACGTTTTTTCGGTATTTGACGGCGTCTTTAACCGTACCGTTTCGGCCAACTACGGAATGAGCTATTCAATTTCCAACGTGGTGACCGACGCCGGTCTGGACAAGGTGGGACGCTGGATGTCCTTTACTATCGACGAGGCCGATCTGCGCAACCGCATTAAAAATAAGATGATCCGTCCCACCTCCATTCCTTATCTTGCCGAGGATCTGGAGATAGAGCAGGCGGTCTGCCGCGAGGCTCTGCGCCTCTCTTTCGGGCAGCACTACCAGCTGGCCTCGGGCCTTAAGGGACTGCAGCGCGGCAATAATATTGACTCGATGTTTGACGAGGAGCGCGGAGGCTCTCTGATAGATCCTCTGAGACTGAATATGCTTATCGGCTCGGGCGGCGTGCTCTCCCATGCTCCGGAGCGCTGGCAGGCGGCTCTGATGCTGACGGATTCCTTCCTGCCCTGCGGCATAACTCAGCTCACCGTCGATTCGATCTTTATGATGCCTCAGCTGGGCGTACTCTCCGCTATTATGCCGGAGGCCGCCGCCAACGTCTTTGAGAAAGACTGTCTGATTGAATTAGGCGTTTGTCTGGCCCCGCTGGGAGCTTCGGGACGGAAGGCGGAGGCGGGTAAAGAAATTATGCAGGGGCAGATAGACGGCGAAGCCTTCACGCTTCATTCCGGCGAGCTGCTTCTTAAAAAAGTTCCTCAGGGAAAAACCGTAAAGGTAGGTCTGCAGCCTAAGCGCGGTTTCGATATGGGCGCCGGAGAGGGCAAGCCCTTGGAGCGCGAGGTCAAGGGAGGAACGGTCGGCCTGGTCATTGACGGTCGGGGACGACCCGCTCTGCAGCTCCCTGAGGAAGAAAATGAGAGAATCAGAAAAATGCAGGAATGGAGAGCCGTTATGGCCGGCTAGGGAGTGGAGTTAAAGATGAGCAGTGCGTATGTTCCCGGTTTGACGGTTTCCGATTTCATGGAATTGAAGCTGGAGCGCCGTCTGCCTTTAAAGGGCAAAGTTGTCGTAAAAGTCGGGCAGAAGGTCAGCTGGAATACGGTGGTGGCCAATACTCTTCTGCCCGGCAGGGTTGAACTCGTCAATGTGGCTTCCAAGCTCGGCATAGCGCCCGAAGAAGTGCTGCAGGCCATGCGCCGGAAAGAGGGCGAAGCTTTCGAAAAGGATGAGCTTTTGGCTCAGAGCAAGGGACTGTGGGGCTTTTTTAAGTCAAACTTGTATTCGCCCATAACGGGAACGCTCGAGTCCGTTTCTGAGGTAAGCGGTCTGGCGGTACTGCGGGCTCCGGCTTCTCCGGTGGAGGTTAACGCTTATGTCAACGGAGAGATTGCCGAGGTCATGGAGGACGAGGGAGTTGTCGTCCGTACCCAGGGCGCTTTTCTGCAGGGAATTTTCGGCATAGGCGGAGAGAGTGCGGGCGAAATCTGCATGTTCTGCAAAAGCCCCTCCGAGGAGACGGATATAAACGCGCTGAGCCGGGAGCACTGCGGCAAAATTCTGATCGGCGGATCATATACAACCTGCGCTTTTCTGAAAAAAGCGGTTGAATGCGGCGTTAAGGCGGTAGTAGTCGGCGGCATTTCCGATCGCGATCTCAAGGACTTTTTGGGGTATGATTTGGGAGTGGCCATAACCGGCTCCGAGCAGGTGGGACTGACTCTGATTCTTACCGAGGGCTTCGGCCGCATCAATATGGCCGAGCGCACTTTCAGACTTCTGCAGGCCAACAGCGGCCGCTGGGCTTCGGTTTCGGGCGCTACTCAGATTCGGGCCGGCGTGATCAGGCCGGAAATAATCATTCCTCTGAGCGAGAGGCCGGAGCGCTCAGAAAACGCGGAAAAGGCTGAAGGGGTAAAAGGACTGGCCGTCGGCGCGGCGGTGCGTCTGATTCGCGAGCCTCATTTCGGAGAGTTGGCCGAGGTCGTCTCCCTGCCGCCCGAGCCGGAACTGATCCCTACCGGAGCCAAAGTGCGCGTCGCCGAGCTGAAGCTGGAGGGGGGGGAGGTCATGCGCCTGCCCCGCGCCAATCTGGAGCTGATAGAAAATTAAATTTTTCAGCCGGCGGGGGAGGGTAAACCAGGAAAAAAGACGGTTTTATAGCAGTATATTTTTCATTTTTTATAGATTTTGAGGTTGGAGTCTGTGGCTAAGCAAAGCGGGAAATCTGATGAAAAGAGCAAGGGCATAATTGAACTGGGAAAGGATTATCCTTTAAGCCCTGAGTTTATTGCTTGGAGCGAGCAGGCTTCCATCAAAACTCTGCCGGAAATTATCCGCCGCTCCGTCGACGAATTTGGAGAGCGGAACTGCATAGGCCGCCGCGTCGGTACTGAGTTTATCTTTAAGACCTACAATGAGATTTATGAAGAGGTAATTTACTTTGCCGCAGCTCTGTTGGAAATCGGCTGCAGCGTCGGCGACAGGGTGGCCAACTTTTCGTCAAACTGCATGGAGTGGCCGGTGGTCGATTTCGGATCCGCTCATGCCGGCTGCATACATGTGCCGATGTACGCGACCCTGAGCCTCAATGAATTAGAGCATATTTTAAAGGATTCCCAGGCGGCGGTCGTCTTTGTGCGCAATGAGGAGCAGCTTAAGAAGGTCGTCGACGTCGCTCCCCGTTTAAAGGACCTGAAATACATTATTACCTGCGCCTCCCTTCAGAATGTAAATTCCGAAAAGCAGCTGTGGAGTTGGAACGATTTTATTCAGTACGGCAAGGTCCATCTGGTCAGGCAGCAGCTGCGCATCGAGGAGATAGTCAGTTCTCTGGATACCTCGGACGTGGCCAGCATTATTTATACCTCGGGAACTACCGGCGATTCCAAGGGCGTTATGCTCATGCACGGCAATTTCTGCAGTCAGTTGGAGGCTCTGCAGCCGATGGTGCAGGTGAACGAAAATGACGTTCATCTTTCCTTTCTGCCTTTTTCTCATGTCTTTGAGCGCATCTTTTATTATCTGGGCATTTACAGCGGCGCTTCGATCGGCCTGGCTCAGAGTTTAATTACCGTTCTGCAGGATATGCAGGTTCTCCATCCTACCACCTTTACCAGCGTTCCCGCTCTATATATAAAGCTTTACGAGCGGGCCATGTCGCATATGACCGGCTTTAAAAAGGCCCCCTTCCACTGGGCCATGCAGGTGGGACGTTCCTACAATGCCAAAAAGCGCATGGGCCGGGTGGCCAAAACTACCCGTCTGCTCCAGTCCATCGCCCGCAAGACTCTCTTCAGCGATATTCTGAAGAAGACCGGCGGACGTCTGCGCATCCGTATATCCGGCGGCGCTCCGCTGCCAGCGGACGTCTGCGAATTTTTCCTCAATATCGGCTTCATGGTGCGGGAGGGCTACGGACTTACCGAGACCAGCCCGGTGCTGACTCTGACTCCCCAGGACAATATCCGCCCCGGCTCGGCCGGCTGCATTATTCATTCGGTTGAGGGCAAAATCGCCGAAGACGGAGAGTTTCTGGTCAAAGGCCCCAACATCATGCGCGGCTATTATAAGCGTCCTAAGGACACGGAAGAGGCTATTGACAGCGAAGGCTGGTTCCATACCGGCGACGTCGGCTATCTCGACGATAACGCCCTCTTTATAACCGATCGCAAGAAAAATCTGTTGGTTTTGGCCAACGGCAAAAATATCGCCCCCAGCAAGATCGAATTTGCCATTTGCAAAAGCGCCTGGATAAGCGGCGCAGTTTTGGTTGGCAACAACCGCAGCCGGGTAGGGGCGGTCATTGTGCCCGATTTTGAAGCGCTCGCTCAGTGGGCAGAAAAGCGCAGGCTGAGTTTTGCCGATAACGCCGAGCTGATAGCTTACCCCGAGGTTCAGGAGCTGATCCGCTCGGAAATCAATACCGCCTGCGAGCCGTTCTCTGCCTATGAAAAAGTAAAATGCTTCTATATTTCCGACAGAGAGTTTTCGGTTTCCTTAGGCGAGCTCACCGCCACCCACAAATTGAAGCGCCGGGTAGTGGAGCGGAATTTCAGCTCTGAAATAGATAAGATGTTCGGCGCCGACAGTTAAGGATACAGGGCGTTCAGAACTGTCGATAAGATAAGCTAAACAAGCTTTTATGCAGACACGCTTAATAAAGGTTTTCTTTGACGCGTGCGCGGAGATTCGAGCAAAGCTTCGCGCGGAGCGGCAGCGACAAAGAAAACCGGCATAGCGAAAACACGCTAAGCAATAACAGGCTTTATAGATCCTTCGCTGCGCTCTCAATGAGAGGGTACAAGCACAATGGCAAAATGCTGTTGTGCCGTTTTTGGCAAGTTATTGCTTTAACTTTATGAAAGCTGCGTTCAGCCCTTGAGCGCGCCGGCGGTTATGCCTTTGACAAACTCTTTCTGAATGGCCAGGAAGAAGATTATCATAGGCAGAGCGGCCAGCACCGAGCCGGCGGCGGTTACCCGGAAATCGCTGTCAAAGCTGGAAGCTAAATAGGCCAGGCCTACGCTCAGAGGATATTTGTCGGCGCTTTTGAGCACGACCAGGGGCCATAAAAAGGAATTCCAGTTGGCCACAAAGGCAAAGAGCGCCACGGCGGCCTGAGTAGGGCGGGTGAGCGGCAGGCAGACGTTGGTGAAGATCTGCCATTCTCCGCAGCCGTCCAGGCGGGCGGCATCCTCGAGTTCCGAGGATATTTCGGCGAAGGCCTGCCGCAGCAGCAGAATGGCAAAAACGCTGACCGCGCCCGGCAGTATTACGCCCAGCATAGTGTCGTAAAGACCCAGGGCGCGTACAGTCGTAAAATTTATAATGGCGTTGGCCTGTGCGGGCAGAGCCAGAACGGCTATCAGAATGAAGGTTACGGCGCCTTTGCCTTTAAAATTCAGTCTGGCTAAAGGATAGGCGGCCAGGGCGGCCAGGGCCAGCTCCAAAAAGACGCCGGCGGCGCAGTAAAAGGCGGTGTTTCCCAGAAAACGCAGCAAGGGCAGCCGCTCCTGAGCCAAAAGCAGCTTTTTGTAATAGTCAAGGGTTAAATGCTCCGGAAATAGTACGCGCCAGCCCTCTTCATACAGATTGCCGCTTTTAAAGGAAGCCGCCGTCAGCCACCAGAAGGGCAGAATTGCTGCCAGAACGGCTATAATTATAACTATCGGCTTAATGAAGCTGAAAAGGCTCTCACTGAAGGAAAAGCGGCGGCTATTTGTCTTCATGGTCATGCCGGTGATGACAGGCGCACTGACAGCAGGGCTCCGCAGCCTTGGGCGGCGTTTTTTCCGCCGCCTGGCATTTATTGCAGCAGCCGTAAAGAATTACCATATGCTCGCTGACGCTGAAGCCGGGAGGCAGGTTGTGCATATCGGCGTCTATGCAGCAGTCGATCTCGTAGAGCTTGCCGCATTTCTGGCAGTGGAAATGGTGATGGTGATGCTTGCCGGCCAGCTCGTAGCGGGCTCCCTCGCCGGGGAGATCGACGGTCTGAAATATGCCTTCTTCGGTGAGATATTTGACGCTTCGGTAAACGGTGGCGATGCCCAGGGAAGGCAGAAAGACCTGGGCTTCTTTTAATATTTCCTGAGGGGACAGAGGACGTCCGGCTTCTTCAACCACCTGGCAGATGTATTTGCGCTGCTTAGTGTCCCGACGGTTGTATTTTTCCAAGATAGTACCTCTTTGCTTGTTTTTGGTCTTCAGGCTCGACCTCCGGTCTTGCCGGGCAGAGCGCCGCTGCTTCTGCGGCAGCGGCTCTGGCATTACGTCTGGCCTAAGGGTGATCGAAGGAGAACTTCTGATCGTCGGAAGTAAAGCGCTTGGTCCATTTGTCGGAGCGTTCGATATTTCTGCGCCCTTTGCCCTTCCAGGTAACGGTAATGTTGTAGAGTTTGCCTATTTCAGCGCCGTCGCAGATCAGCTCTTTATATACGTCTCCGTCGTCGTTCCACCAGGTGTTCTGCCAATGGCGGCTGGCATTGCCGTCTTCGGAGACCTCGATTTTATAAACGTAAACCCGGCGGTCGCGGGGACCGACGCGCATGGTGTTGGCGTGAACCGTGAAGCTGCCGGTTT
Source organism: bacterium (assembly GCA_017458675.1). Taxonomy (GTDB): domain Bacteria; phylum Vulcanimicrobiota; class Xenobia; order Xenobiales; family Xenobiaceae; genus RGIG3641. The sequence continues at coordinate 27,581 of JAFTAM010000177.1, read as the reverse complement.
TGGGTTTATCTGCTCCTTTATTTTTGCTGCTTGAGCTGGGGGAGAGAGATACCTTCAGTTTTTTGGTTTCGCCGCTGACCAGACTGACGGTTCCGCGTCCGGTATTGTATCCGTATTTGGTGATCATGATCTTTTCGGTGGTTTCGCCGGTCAGACCGCCGAGATAGAAATTGCCGTTAGAGTCTGTATAGGTGTTGGGACCGCCTTCCAGGACCACGCGGGCGTGGTCTAAGGGCTTGCCGGAACTGTCGGTTACCAGGCCGCTCAGCGAAGCGCCGCCCCCGGTTCGGGAAACGGGGAGCAGCCCCTGAGGCGTCTGGGTCTGCTGCAGCCGTCCGGTTATCTGCTGATGCTGTTCTTTGTAGGAGGGCTTAGAGGCGGAGGCAATCTGTTTCTGTTCAAATTTAATATCTTCTAAGTCGGCCGCAGAGACTGAAGCGGGCGTTTGGGCCAGCTTCTGGGCCCGACTCTGCGAGGATTTGGAGGAAGAATCTATATCGCCCAGCATATCCAGGTCCGCCGCGGCGGCCTTCTGAGCCGCGGGGGCTTTGGCGGGGACGGGCTGCTTCGGCTGAGCCTTGGCGGAAGGCGCAGGCTGGGGAGCTGCGGCCGCGGGGGCTTTGGCGGGGGCGGGTTGCTTCGGCTGAGCTTTGGCGGAAGGCGCAGGCTGGGGAGCTGCGGCCGCCGGGGCTTTGGCGGAGGCGACGGGCTGAGCGGGGACTGTCGGCTGGAAAGTTTTACTGCTGTGAGCGCTTTTAACTTTAGGCTGCTCCTTGGCGGCGGACTGAGATTTTTGATCCTTGACCGCCAAGGTCAAGGCGTTGCTGGAGCGTCCGTTTCGGTAAATGCGCACCGATCCGGAATTGCAGCCCTGAGGAACTTTGAACTTAATATAATTATCATGCCATTCGACAATGTTGGCCGCAGTTACGGGAGCGCCGGCCAGAGAGAGGCTTGAGTCGGCGGCTTCGCCTAAATTCTTTCCTTTGACGATAACATTCTGACCTATGGTCTGGATTTGAGGATCTAAAACGGTAATCTGAGGAAGCGTATTTGACGCTGCGTTATTCCAGTTCAGGCTCAGGGGTTCGTTGGCGTAGAGAGCCAGTATTTCTCCTTTGTTTAAGGAGACGGAGGAGGCTAAATCTGCTTCCTTCCAATGTCCGTTCTGCAGAATATATGCGGACTCAGCGTCTATCCAGGAAATTACCGGCTGCGAAGGGCGCTGCTTAAGATCGGCGGCGGCTACGGTCTGCCCGGAGCTGTTGCTCAGAGTCAGGGCGTTCAGACTCACGGAGTTTAAATTGCCGGGACAGCAGAAAAGGTTCCAGCCGTTTTTAAGCACGGATGTCTTTGAGGCGGAGATATTGGCGCCGAGAAAATAAATGACGGTGGGGCGATCCAAATAAGTGAGATAAGCTACGCCTTGCTCCAACTGTTCGGGGTGGTTGACGGGATCGATGATGGTATATTTATTGTTGTCAAGCCGATACAGCATACGCTCCAAACCCCAGACGGCGGTAACCCGGTCCAGAGAAAAGGAAATTATCTGCCAGCCTGAGCCGGCGTTGATGAGGTTCTGCGAATTCAGAGCAGCCGGAGGATTGACGTATTTAATGGCGGGAGGCGGAACCGTCGGCAGCTCGGGGACCGCATGTTCGGTTTCCGCTGCCGGCGCGGCTGCGGAAAGGCTGAAAACAGCGGAAAGAATCAGCATTATTATCGCAGCGGCCAGATATAGGCTCCGTTTGCAGCGCTGTCTGCCAGTCGTACCCATATTTCTCCCTCCTATGATCGGTATCGGTATTAAAAGATTTCTTTTTCAATTTGCAGATATACTGAAAAATCAGCTTTTCATATTTTAAGAAAAAACCTGCAGATGTTAATAGCCTGATTTTAACTGATTTTAAATTTTTTGATTTTTCTTCGCTGATATTATTAGGTAAGGCGATATTTCACTGAAAACGCAGTAAACGTCTGTCAAAACGTCAATGTCATAAAGTTAGAGTTAGGGCAAAATATTGCTAAAAAAAATATATTAGCTTGTTTTACTAATGCTTGAAATTGTTTACCTTGTCATTGAGAGCGAAGAATCAGTCAAGCATGTTCTGCGTGTTTTCGCGGTGTGAAGCTTGTCTGCTTAAAGCCTGTTTATGCTTAACTTACCGACAGAGTGTTCGCCGACGGTCCGGTTTTCTTTGTCGCTGCCGCTCCGCGCGAAGATGTGCTCCGCGGCGGCGCAGGCTCCGCCGCCGGCGCCGTCTTGCTTCGGCGGCAGGCGGCGGCAGCCTCCCCGGCGATTGAAGCGTTCTGCTGCCGCTCGCCGATCTCAGAGCGAAGCGGTCAGGATCTCCATGACGTCTTTTTCGGTCAGCGGGGCCCAGGCGTTTTCCAGGCCCTCTTTTTCGGCGATATGACGCGTCATTTCGCCGAGCCTGCTTTCGTCTATGCCTACCTCTTTCAGATGCATCGGCAGACCGAGGCTTTCAAAGAAGCGATAGGTGGCTTCTATGGCCTTTTCGGCTATTTCGTAAGGATCGAGTCCGGCGTCGATGCCGAATACGTTTACGCCGTACTTAACAAAGCGTCCGATCGTCTTTTCATTGAGAATATGTTTCATCCAGCGCGGCGTGATAATGGCCAGCCCTTCGCCGTGGGTGATGTCGTAGTAGGCGGAAAGGGCGTGCTCTATGCAGTGGCAGGGCCAGAGCGACGAACTGTTGCCCAGCGAATAAATGCCGTTGCAGCCGAAGGTGCAGGCCAGCATCATTTCCGCTCTGGCCTCGTAATCTTCGGGATTTTCGAGGCACTTTACCCCATTGACCATGAGGCTTTTAATGCCGGCCTCCATAAAGCCGTCGTTGAGCAGCGTGGAAGTTTCGCAGAAATACTGCTCCATAATGTGGTTGATCGCATCGGCGCAGCCGGCCGCAGTTTGTCTTTTTGATACCGTGAAGGTGTAGGTCGGATCGAGAATAGAGCAGACCGGATACAGCAGCGGATCGATATAGCTGAATTTATCGTTGGTTTCGGTCCTGGAAATGACGCTGTTTTTATCGTACTCGCTGCCGGTGGCGGCAAAGGTGATGATATCCACGACGGGCAGCGCGGCCTTGGCCTTGACCTTATAGGAGATTAAATCCCAGGGCTCGCCGTCATACTTGGCGCAGGCGGCTACGGTTTTGGAGCAGTCGAGCACGCTGCCGCCGCCGACAGCCAGGATGACTTCGATATTGTGCTCTTTGCAGAGCCTGACGCCCTCGAGTACGTTGGGATCGTATTTCGGGTTGGGCTGAATGCCGGAGAATTCATAGATTTCAAAATCGGCAAGAAGCTCCTTAACTTTATCGTAAAGACCGTTTCTTTTAATGCTTCCGCCTCCGTAAGCCAGCAGCACCCTTTTGCCGAGCGGGCGCATGACTTCGGGAAGATTTTTGATCGCATCCTTCCCGAAAATCAGTCTGGTGGGGGTGCAGTAATCAAAGCTTTGCATTGTAATTCTCCTTAATTTTGTTTCGGATAGGTATGATCACGAATCACATTTGCCGTCGGCAAGTCAAAAAAGCAGCTGATACGGTTTTCCTTCGGCTCAGAAGCCTAACCGGGAGGCAGGCCGCGCATAGGGGCAAGGGCCGTGTCCGACAGAGCTATTATAGCCTTAAATCGGCAAAATATCCATGTTAGGCGGGCCTTAGGCAGGCGTTCATACAGGAAAGATTCTTTGCTGCGCTCAGAATGACAGAGGGGTAGGCTTGGGATGACAAAGGGGGAGGTTTGGAATGACAAAGTGGAAGGCTTGGGATGACAGAGGAGGCCGGAGATAATAAAGGAAGCTGCAGGGCGTGCAGGGGAGGCGCGGACAATACTGTAAATGGGCTGAATGCGGGAAAGGGCGGCGGAGCTCAGGAGAAGGCGGCTTCGGCCAGGGCGTTCAGATCCGCGCCGGGGAGGGAGAACCGTCGGGCCGATTCTTTTACGGCGCTCTGCAGGTCATCCAGGCTCAGCTCCGGAGTCTGAGGCAGAAAATTCAGCGAATTGACAAAAACGCGGCTGACGGTCTGAGCGGCCAGGCTCAGACACTGATAGTCGAAGGGATGAATAGGAAGGCCGCTCTGCAGGATGTGCAAAAAGATTTCATCCGGGACTTCAATTCCGGCGCAGTCCCGGGGCGTTAATTTTTCGCGGCAGCTTTGGCTGCAGAGCTGCAGCAGGCGGTAAAGCTTGGAGGAAAACCGCAGGCCGTTCAGGTGAGGGTCCGATTTCTCGCCGCCTTCGGCCGGGCTGGCTAAATCGCGGACGGGAGCGTTTCTGCTCTGCGGTCCCCAGAATTCGCCCAGCTCCGAGGCGCGGCTGCTTGCATTTCCCAAAGCCTCCTGCAGGAGGATGTCCCAGAGCGCTTCCCTGTCCTGCAGCGAGGTTATGAAGGCGCAGCTGTCGGCAAAGGCCTCGTGAGCGGCCAGGGTTTTCAGCGAGCTGCAGTCATACTGACGGCTGCGGTCCAGAATGGCGTGGCCGACCTCATGGCTTATAAAGTCGGGGTGCATAAATTCTTCGTTTTGGCTGACGGCTATGTATTTGGGAGCGGCGCTGCGGTAAAAGGGCAGGCTGCCGCCGACCTGGGGGTGGCCTACGATCAGGGTGAGCGGCTCACCGCCTTGGAGCTCGGCGCCGCAGCGACGGAAGGTATCCAGAGTGGCCCGGGCGGCGCTGAAGCTCTGCAGACAGCCGTCCGCTTTATCGATTCTGCCGCTGCGCTCCAGGGAGGGCGGACGGTCTTCCAGACTGGAGGAGGCGGCATAGCGCCAGACCTGCAGGTCCTGATTCTCGACGGCCAGTTCCAGCGGCAGAGCGCCTAAGTATTTTTTCTGCGGAGCGCCGCCGTGCGCAACGCTGGAAACGCTCTCCTTTTTATTGCCGCCGGGTTCGTCTGCGGCCGGCGGAAGGACGCGGGGAGCGGCTTCAGGTTTGGCTTCGGTCTCAGTTCGGTACTGCTCTTTCGGCAGGTACAAATCGGAGGACGCCTCCCGGGACTCAAAGCCGTCGGTCTGACAGTATATGCTGATCGGCCCGGCAAATTCGGTGAGCCGTTTATTTTCGGGACAGCCGTGAGAACGGTAAAAACATGAATATTTTTCAAGCTCACGGTAAGCTGCGCCCGGCGAAGAATTTACGGATACGGCCGGCATAAAAATACCTCCTCAGAAGACATTTTCTATGCCTTTATTAAAGGAGGTAAAAATTAAATATCTGCGGCCTTTTATGTTTACGCAATATTGCCGGAATATTACAGTTATTTTAACGCCCCTTTTGGGGCAGGATCTCAGGCCTTAGCTGCGTCGGAGGCCGGCGATGACGGAGCGGCTTCTTCGACGATCTCTTCGTCGTCGTCTTTGGCGATAAGCTCGCTGTCGTCAAAGTCCTTGCCGCCGGAGGTGTCCACATAGTCGGATTCCTTGACGCCGCCGCGGGCCTGGACAATTTCGGTGGTCCGGGCTACGGTTCTGGCGTGGGCTATCAGGGCCGCGTCGGCGGCGGTGGCCATAACTTCCTCGTCGTCGTCGGCAAAGAGCGCGGAATCGTCGAAGTCGGCTTCGCCCTCAAAGAGCTCCAGATCTTCTTCCTCTTCCTTGTTGACGACCTTTTCCTGGATGATGGGGTTGTCCTTTTCCGCCTTGAGGATCAGGTGGAGCTCGCCCATGGCCTGCTCGATGTATTTGCGCAGAGCCTTGAGTTTGGGCAGGCTAAGACCGTTGCCGTAGGTGGAGCCTCGGGCCAGAATGGTCTTCTGGTCGGCGTTGGCCATAAAGGATTTAAGCTCTAAAAAGCCGTTGATCTCCTTCCAGGTTACCAAAAGCTCATGGTTAGTGACGGCCATGACTTTGCCGGTCAGCACCATGTTGTTCTTAAAGCGCAGCTTAACGTCGCTGCCCACCTCGCCTATGCCGGTGGAGCCGGGTTTGGTCAGCCATTTGTTCATGCCCTCGGGCACGCGGTAATAGTGCATGAGCTGGGCATAGTTGTAGGGGGCGGTAATAATGGTGAAGAAGCCGCGCCGGTTTTTGCCCCAGTAATTTTCCAGATAGGTTTTCAGCAGGGCCAGAGACATCTCCCAGCCGGATTTGGCGTCTCCCGCGCCTTCCTGTCCCTCGGCTCCGGGGCCGGTTTCCACCACTTCGATGCGGCAGCCGTTGCCGTAAGGGCGTATGGTGACGGTCAGGGTCTGCATGCCCATGCCGGGGATGAGCGATTTCAAAACCACGCGGCGGGGCGGCTCCAGATCGCGGAGAATGTATTCCATGCTGAACCCGAATTTTTCCCACGTCAAAGTCAGCGTTCCGCCCTGGCCGGGCCAGCCGGTCACCTTGTCGCAGAACCAGCGGGAAAGGTGTTCGGGCTCCGTCCAGGCCTCAAACGCTTTGACGGGAGAGGCTTTAACTATAATATGCCGTCTTATTTCGGGTATACCCATAGCCGTTGCCTTTTCGCTCAGAATCGGTGATTTCCTATTATTAATAAAAAAGGATTAGGGCGGCCGACTGCGGCCTGTTGGAGAAAAAACGGCGATTTTCTGGGAACGGCGGAGTTTTTTTTAAAGGGAGAATATTTTGACGCATTATAAAGGGGTTTAGGGCTAATTTTTAAGAATAAATACGGGTTTGCAGCTGAGCTGTTTACTTGCGTCCGTCAGAGGATGTATTTTAACCTTCCGCTCACTACTCTCAGCGGTCGGCAGCTTGTTAAGTTGAGGAATATTTATGAGTTCGTTTGTCTCGGCCCCGGCATTTCATGCCAGCGTTTATCCTTATTTAATTCCTTATGCCGAAGGAGATAAAAGCTTTATTACAGTGCGCGTGCGTCTGCACTGCAGTTTGAATGCGCGGAAGGTATATGTCAGAGCGGCTCCGGAGGGCGAAGAGCTGGCTTATGAAGCGAAACCGCTGAACAGCGAGGAGGGGCTTGACCCAGTAGGACGGCCGCTGCATAAGGACTGGCTATGGTGGGAGGCCAGTCTGCCGGCGACGGTACCTCACCTGACCTATCGTTTTTATATCATGACCGAGCAGGGCAATTACAGCCTGAACGGCAAGGGCTTTGTGCGCTATACGCCTCTGGACCGCGACGACTTTAAGTACAATTTATTAGATAATCCGCCTGCCTGGGTCAAGGATTCCGTCTTTTTCCAGATCTTTCCGGACCGCTTCCGCAATGGCGACGACTCTTTAAGCGTAAAGGACGGCGAATATGAACTTTACGGCGAGCCGGTTGTCGCCTGCGCCTGGGACGCGCCTCTGGATCTGACCAAAGGCAACCGTCTCTTCTATAACGGCGATCTCAGGGGCATTGCCGAAAAGCTGGATTATATTAAGGATTTAGGCGTCAACGCTCTTTATATAAACCCGATCTTCTGCGCTCCCAGCAACCACAAATACGACGTTACCGATTATTTTAAGGTCGATCCCCACCTGGGCGGCGACGAAGCCTTGGCGGAACTGCGCCGGAAGACCCGCGATATGGGCATACGCATAGTTCTGGACACCGTTCCCAATCACTGCGGCTGCGAGCATCACTGGTTCAAAAAAGCGCAGAGCGATAAAAACAGCGAAGAGTACAATTATTTTACCTTCTACGAGGACGACCCCAACAATTACGAGATGTGGCTGGGCGTAAAGACTCTGCCGCGCCTGAATTACCGCTGCCAGGCTCTGCGCGGACAGATTTACGATTCTCCCGATTCCACGATGTGTTATTGGCTGCGCGAGCCCTATGCCATTGACGGCTGGCGCTTGGATGTGGCCAATATGCTGGCCCGTCAGAACATGCATCAGCTCGGCCACGAAGTGGGCAAGGGCATGCGCCGGGCGGTCAAGGCTCAGAATCCCGAGGCCTGGCTGGTGGGCGAGAATTTCCACGATCCTACCGATTATCAGCAGGGCGACGAGTTTGACGCCTCGATGAATTACCGCGGCTTTACCTTCCCCGTAACTCAATGGATGGCCGGGCGCGACAATAACGCCTTTAACGGCTCCGACCGCGGCGACGGCGGCTTCCTGCCTACCGAAGACCTCTTGGAGCAGCTGCAGAGCTTCCGGGTGGCCGTGCCCGAATCAATAGCCCTTAATATGCTCAACCTGCTGAGCAGCCACGATATTCCCAGGGTCAAGACCCTGAATTACGGCCGGGCTGACAAGACCAAGGTCCTGTATACCTTCATGTTCGCCTACCAGGGCGCTCCCTGCGTCTATTACGGAGACGAAATCGGCCTGGAAGGCGGCAAGGACCCCGACTGCCGCCGTCCCATGATCTGGGACGAGTCCAGATGGGACAAGGATATGCGCGAGCATATTAAGCTGCTCTGCAAAGTCAGGAATGAGAACGAAGCGCTGCGCCGCGGCAGTCTGCAGTGGCTGCAGGGCTGGGGCAGCAGCCTGGCCTTTATCCGCGACGACGGCAATACCCGGGCGATCTGCGCGGTTACCCGCGATCTGGGCCGGGAAGAGCCGGAATTCAAGGTTGACCGTCTGGAATTCGCTCCCATGGACGTCAGCTCGGCGGCCATTCCCGAGGGCACAAAATTCAGAGGCGTCGTCAGCGGGCGGGAGGCTTCGGTTCTGGGCGGCCTGCTGTGCGCTTCTCCCTGCAGCTTGGGCGCAGAAATCTGGATCGAAGTTAAATAAGCCGTGAATATAGGCGGAAGGGCTTTGAATTTAAAGAACGGCGGAAGGGGCGCGGGAAGGCGGAGGCGTTCGGCTCTCCCGTTTCCGCTTCTGACGGCCGTGCTGGGCTTCAGTCTGTTTTTCGGCCAAAACGGGACGGCGGCTCAGACGGCTTCCGCTGTCACAGCCCGGGCCGAAGGGTGGCAGGTCTTGGATAAGGGCCTTTGCTACCGGGCGGTTTCTCTGCAGCGGGAGGGCAGTCATTGGCGGGGGCTGATGCACCAGCTTAAATTCGATCTTGCGCTCTGGAAGCCGGTATTGTGTCAAAGCTCGGAGTTTGGCAAAAAAGCGGCTTCGGTCCGAGAGGTTCGCGAATATAAGGGCGCGGCCGCGGCCGTCAACGCCTGCTTCTTTGACGAAAACGGCCGCACGCTGGGCTATCTGCAGCAGAACGGCAGAGAGATAGACCCATATATTTATCCAACCGGCGGACTGTTGACCGGCGTCTTTGAGGTTTACAGGCAAAGGGCTGTCGTCTGGTACCGGGACAATTTTCAGCCTATAGGCTGCGAGCTGGCTCTCCAGGCCGGACCGCGGCTGGTTGACGAGGGAGAGGGGCTGAGCGGTCTGCGCGGTGAGCGCGAGCGTCTCAGCGGTCTGGCGGTCTGTAGAAGCGGCGAGGTCGTTTTTTACAATAACGAATATTCCATCCCCTTAACTTTGGCCGAATGCCGGGATATTTTAATGTCTTCCGAAGAAAAGGGCGGCGTTAACCCCCGTTACGCTCTCAATTTGGACGGAGGCCGATCCGCGGCCATTTCGATAAAGACTGACAGCTTTTCTCTGGAAAGGCAGGGCGTCAGAGACGTGCCCGCCTTTTTGACGGTAAAGAAGCGCTGAGATTGGCTTCTGAGGCTTTGCGGCAGAGCCTTTGACGGAGCTGTCTGCGTGCGCTTCGGTTATTTATTATAAAATCTGTTTTTACGCTTGGAGATAATTATTATGCCATATTTAGCTGTATCCGACGGTACTAAAATTTATTATGAGGACCATGGCAGCGGCGAGGCCGTGCTCTTTTGTCACGGACTGCAGTCCTCTCATTTAAAAATTAAGAACTTTATTAATGAATTTAAGGGCGGCTGCCGCTGCATTTGTTATGACCATCGCGGGCATGAGGCTTCCGAGCGTTCGGGAAAGCATATGAACATACAAACTCTCGGACGCGATCTTCGTGAGCTTATTGAATATTTAAGGCTTGATAATATAACTGTTATAGGTCATTCTATGGGTGCGGCCGCCATCTTCTCTTATATTAAGCAGTTCGGCTGCGAGCATTTAAAAAGAATAGTCGCCGTGGATATGAGTCCTTATATGAGAAACAGCGTATGGGACGGCGGCATAGGTCAAGGCAAGTGGCAGGATGAAGATTTTTTGCAGGATTTGGAGCGTATCTTTGATGATATCGGCAGCGCAAACTGGTATATTACCAAAAAGCTGATGAACCCTGCTTTGGCGGCTTCTGTTCCCGAGGCTATGGAAAGCAGTATGGCCGCATTATGCGGTATAGGCTGTGATGCCTTGACTATGGCCAGCTTATGGTTCTCGCTGTTCAGAACGGATTTTCGTCCGGTTATCAGCGAAATTTCAGTACCTTTTCTTTATATTATGCCGGAATATCCGTTATATTCCATGACTGCGGTGAATTTTATTAAAGAGCATGTTAAGAGCAGGTTTGTTTTAGAAAAAGATATTCCGGGCACTACGCACACTATTTTAATGGAAAAGCCTCATGAAACGGCGGAACGGATCAAGGCCTTCATGAATCTCGAATAAAATAGGTGTTATAAATATCTATCAGGCGAATGTTTTATATAAATGTTTTTTGTTGTTAATGCCTAGCTTCGGAGCCAAGCGCCGGCATTAAAGATTAGGCATAAAAAAAACAGCCTCAGCTCTTTAAGAGCTGAAGCTGTTTTACGGGAGGAGACTCGGAATGAGTCTCCTCATTTTTATACGTTCAGGGTTGACGGTTTAGGGATTTTCGGACAAAACCGTAACGTAAACAGTACACGTAAGGTCCTCGCCGCTGACAGTATCATGATATGTTGCCGTTACATCTACGTCATTACCTTCGGGATCGGCATTGATGGCCTCAAATGTGGTCTCATTGTCACCGGAAGCCGTTATTGAAATATAACCGGTAGGCTGGTCATCCCATAAGAGATTCGCTGAAGGAATAATCGTATTATCTTTACCGGAATACCATATAGCTTCAACCGTTACTGTGCAGGTATGCAAAGTGCTGGTGGTGTCAACTACCATCTCAGGAATATTGCCGGTTATATTAATAGCTGTAACATAGTCCTCGATTACCTCTACGGTTATGGTGTCCTCAAGGTTGTCGCCGGTGGCGGGATCGGTGTATTGGGCGGTAACGGTTACCGGGCCTGCGGAGACGGCTAAGGCGTTCATGAGGCCGTGTCCGTCAATGCTCAGGACGGTGTCGTCATAGTCCCAGGTAACATTATCGGTGATGGCTATCTGTTCGCCGGATCCTTTGACGGCATTAACCACAAGCCAACAGTATTGACTCGGAACCATGGGGTTTCCGTCATAGCCGACGATACTGATACTGACGATGTCATCCGCGTTTACTACGGTGACGGTCTTTTCCGCGGTAATTCCGTTAATCGAGGCGCTGATGGTAACCTGGCCTTCGGCTAAGCCGATAACCTTGCCGGCCGTGACCATAGCTATGTCCTTTTCGCTCGAATCCCAGACTACCTGGTTGGTGATATCGACGTCCGTGGTTCCGTCGCTCAGCTCGGCTATAGCGGTGAGGTCGATGGTCCCGCCGACGACTACCCGAAGGGTATCGCCGTTAATCGCCAGATTTACGGGTTCTGCGTCGGTTACCGTAAGAGCAAAGCTTTCGGTAATTTCAGTATCGCCGGACTGAACGGTGGCGGTAATGGTCGCTTCGCCGGCCGCTATGCCTAAAATGTCGCCGGGGGTTCCCTCGACGGGCTCAGCGTATTCCTGCTGCTCAGAGGACCATTCGACTTGATCGGTTACGTATCCGGAGGAGCCGTCGCTGTAGCTGGCATAAGCCTGCAAATGGACGGTGTTGCCGGCAATTACGAGGCTGTCGCCGATAATTACCAGTGAGGTAATCTCAGGAGCGTTTACGGTAATCGTTATCTCGGCTTCAACGCCGTTTACGGAGGTCGCGGTAACGGTGACCTCGCCTTCGGCTAAGCCGATAACCTTGCCTTCTGTCACCATGGCTTTAGTGTTGTCGCTGGATTTCCAGATTACGTCGGAGGTGACGTCGACGTCGCTGGTTTCGTCGCTGAAGCTGGCTATAGCGGCGAGCTGCAGGGTGCGTCCGGGTATTACGGCGCCGGATTCGGATTCAATAGCGAGCTCGGTTATTACGGCGTCGCTGACGATAATTTCCTTATTGGCTTCGACCGCGCCCTCAAGACCCGCGATGGAAGCCTTGATTTCGGCGGTTCCTTTGGCTAAGCCGGTAACGGTTCCGTTCTCGGCTACGCTGGCGTACCGGGAGGTCGCTTCGGAGACGCTCCAGGTTACGTCGTTGGCGACGTAGCCGCTGGTACCGTCGCTGTAGCCGGCTAAAGCGGTCAGCTGGATGTCGTATCCGGCAGCGACGGTGTTGGTGTCGCCCAGAATCATCAGGGAGACGATCTTGGCGTCGCTGACGGTGATAGCTTGCTCGGCTGCAATGCCGTTGACGGAGGTCGCCGTAACGGTAACGCTGCCGGTTGTTAAGCCGCGGACCGTTCCGTTGGAGACCATGGCGACGCTGTTGTCGCTGGACTTCCAGATTACGCTGTCGGTAACGTCGACGTCTGTAGTTCCGTCGCTGAAGGTCGCTTTAGCGGTCAGAGCGATGCTGCGGCCGGCGACGACGGTGTCGGATTCGGCTTCAACGGTCAGCTCGGTTACGACGGCTTCTCTGACCTTGACGCTCTTCGCGGCCTCCACGCCCTCCAGCTTGGCGGTAATGGTAACGCTGCCGGCGGCTTTTCCGGTGACGGCGCCCTTATCGACGACGGCGATAGTGTCGGAGCCGGTGGACCATTCGGCGATCTCGGTGACGTCGCCGCTGGTACCGTCGCTGTATCCGGCCAGAGCCTGCAGATTGATGTTATAGCCTGCGATTACGGTGTTGGTGTCGCCGATAATCATTAAAGAAGCGACCTTGGCGTCCTTAACTGTTAAATTCTTGGAGGCGGAAACGCCGTTGAGGGAGGCGGTAATGGCGACCGGGCTTTCGGAAGCTTTGAGAGCGCGGACCAGACCGGCGGTTACCATGGCGTTTTCGGTATTGGCGGAGGACCAGGCGGCGTCCTTGGCGACGTCCTTCTGGGTTCCGTCGGTGAAGGAGGCTTTAGCGGTAAGCTGTACTGTTCAGCCGGGAATGACGGAGTCTTTGCCGCTGACGGTCAGGGCGGTGACTTCGGCGTCGGCGACCTTTACGGAGGCTTCGGCGCTCAGGCCGTTTTCAGCGGAGGCTGTAACGGCGGCTTCACCGACGTTTCGGCCGTGAACGCGTCCGGCGACGGTCTTCTGGCCGGCCGATTCGATAACGGCTACATTAGTGTTGTCGGAAGTAAATTTAACGTCTTTGGTGATGTCGGCGGAGGTTCCGTCGCTGAAACCGCCAAAGACGGAGAGGTCTTCGGAGAGGCCCTTGACGATGGTCAGGGCGTTCTTCTCAAAGGCCATAGAGACTAATTCGGCTTCTGTTACGGTAACTTTGCAGACGGCTGATTTGCCGCCGAAGGAGACGGTAATATCGGCGTTTCCTGCGGTAAGGCCGCTGACTTTGACGTCGGGATCGACAACTTCGACGGAAGCGATTTTACCGTTTGAGCTCTTCCAGGAGGCCGAAGTGTTGATGTTGGCTGATTTTCCGCTGGCAAAGGAGGCCGTGGCGCTGAGCGTATCGCTGTAGCCGGCGGCCATGCTGAGCTGAGTTTTATTGAGGGTAACGGAGGCAACGTTGTCTTTGACAACTTCTGCAGCAAATTCGCCAATTTTTTCATTGTCGGCCAGGCTTACGGAAATATTGGATTTACCGGCCTTTTTGGCAGAGACGAGTCCCTTGTCGACAGAGGCGACGCCGCTCTTGCTGCTGGTCCATTTTACGGACTCGGTGACGTCCTGAGCCGTGCCGTCGTTGAGAACGGCGAGGGCGCGGACCTGCTCATTGAGCCCTTCAATAATGGTAACCTTATCGGTGATAACGCCTGAAGAGCCGACGATGACATACTGGTCGGGAACGGCTTCAAGCACGGTAATATCGGCAGAACCGATGAAATTTTTGCCGACGGCGGCGGAAACGACGGCGGAACCGGGTTTAAGTCCGGTGATCCTGCCTTTGTTTACGGAAACGATCTCCTCGTTGTCGGAGGACCATTCGGCTTCAACGGTAACGTCGCTTGTCGAGCCGTCAGAGTAGATTCCCAGCGCGGTCAAATCCAGCGACATGCCGGCGATGACCGAAGCTGCCTCAGGAGCTATGACAATTTCTTTCATTCGTTTTGCCGACGAACCTGAATCGCTGTTGTCATCTGAACAGCCGACAGCCGATAGCGATACGGCCGCTATCAGCATAAGGAACGTCAGCATTCTAAATAACAGACCGTTAAGAGGTCCGCTTTTTTTGCGTAAAGCTGAATGGATAAAGACATAGATCCTTATCATTATAAAATAGTTGAATGGCTTGCAAGAGTGCCTTCAAACGCCGATATTATATCATTTTGCAGCATTTTCAGCATATAGGCGCGCCCACATTTCAGTCAATTTTTAAATTAAGACCGACATTTTGACAATTTAAATAAGCAGCTTGTGCCGAAAGCCTGAATATGTAATCTGTATCTCTTGCCGCTTTGTTCAGCCCAGCCTTCAAAAGATGCGCTGCGGCATAGAGTTTAGCTTTGCGGCCGGCTGCATAAAAAAAAATGCCTGCTCTGTTAAAAGCAGGCATTAAGCTCATTGAGCCGATTCAGATTCGGCCGTACAGCCTAGATTTTGCCGTTTGAGCCGAGCACGTGGACGATCTTATGAGCGACCATCTCTTTGACGGCTTGGCGGGCGGGTTTCAAATATTGGCGAGGATCGAAGTGTGAAGGATGCTCGGCGAAATACTTGCGGATGTTTCCGGTCATGGCCAAGCGGATATCGGAGTCGATGTTGATCTTGCAGACGGCCAGCTCGGCGGCGTGGCGCAGCTGCTCTTCGGGAATTCCTACGGCGTCGGGCATATTGCCGCCGTACTGGTTGACCATTTTTACGAATTCCTGAGGTACGGAGGAAGAACCGTGGAGCACGATGGGGAAGCCGGGCAGTCTCTTGATGCACTCTTCGAGAACGTCGAAGCGCAGAGGCGGGGGAACCAGAATGCCGTCGGCATTTCTGGTGCATTGGGCGGCGGTAAATTTGTAAGCGCCGTGAGATGTACCGATGGCTATAGCCAGAGAGTCGCATCCGGTTCTGGAAACGAACTCTTCGACTTCTTCGGGACGGGTGTAAGACTCTTTGCCCGCTTCTACTTTCACTTCATCTTCGATGCCGGCCAGGGTGCCGAGTTCGGCTTCGACTACCACGCCGTGATCGTGAGCGTAATCAACGACCTGTTTGGTCAGAGCGATATTCTCTTCGAAGCTCTTGGAGGAAGCGTCGATCATCACGGAGGTAAAACCGCCGTCGATGCAGTTTTTGCAAAGTTCGAACGTGTCGCCGTGATCCAGGTGCAGTGCGATGGGGATCTCGGGATTTTCGATAATGGCTGCTTCTACTAATTTGACGAGATATGTATGGTTGGCATAAGCGCGGGCGCCTTTGGAAACCTGAAGGATGACAGGACTCCTGAGTTCCCCGGCAGCTTCGGTTATGCCCTGAACGATTTCCATGTTGTTCACGTTGAAGGCGCCGATGGCGTAGCCGCCGTTATAGGCTTTTTTAAACATTTCAGTAGTCGTAACTAATGGCACTGTTTTATCCACCGTCTCTTAAAATTTAAACCGAAGTTCGTTCATAAAGCTTCGCGTTTATCAGGTATGCGCTTGACAAAGCACTATATCTGATTAATTATACAACATCTTTGCCTAAATGCAAAGATCAAATTTTTTGCAGCGGTCTCGACGGTGAAGCGTACGTTGTCGAAGAACAGATTATCGCTGAATAGGGTATCGAACTGTATTCCCGCTATGCCCATTTGGTCAA
Organism: bacterium; assembly: GCA_017458675.1. GTDB lineage: Bacteria > Vulcanimicrobiota > Xenobia > Xenobiales > Xenobiaceae > RGIG3641. The sequence goes on along the minus strand of JAFTAM010000177.1, from coordinate 11,670 downwards.
AAGCGCTCCGCGCCGTTTGACGATCGAAATAAGATACTGAACGACCGCTATGCCGGCGCATGCGGCGCTCTGAGCCTGCAGTATGGCGCCGAGCCGATCGGGAGGCGCTGAGTTCGCTTCGGGGCAGGCATAAAAATTCTCTCAATTACTGCCTGTTTTTTTCTGAATTTTGGGCAGGTTTACTTTAACTGCCGTTAAATTCCCGCAGACCGTTTTTTTTACGGCGAAATATTTTTATTATGCTCAGCATGTATGTTGGAGTGATTTATAATCGTGACTGAACTTGACAAAGTAAAATCAATTATTAACCAGCTTGAAGCCAATCCTACCGATCTTTATAACAACAGCTTCTTTATCACCTGGCGCTATCCCAAAGAGACCGTAAACGCGGTTCTTCTGGTCGCCGAAGCCCTGCAGCGTCTCAACAGAGCCGGCAAGTCGGTGAAAGTTTTCGATACCGGTTTGGGTCTGTCTATTTTCCGCGACAATTCCACCCGCACCCGCTACTCCTTTAAGTCGGCCTGCAATATGCTGGGCCTGGGCACCGAAGAGCTCAACGAGAGCACCTCTCAGATCGCTCACGGCGAAACCGTCCGCGAGACCGCGGCCATGATTTCCTTCCTCACCGAAGTTATCGGTATCCGTGACGATATGTTTATCGGCGAAGGTCACCGCTATCAGAAAGAAGTTTCCGATTCCATTCAGGAGAGCTATGAAGCCGGCGTGCTGCCTCAGCGCACCTCCGTCGTCAACCTGCAGTGCGACCTGGATCACCCCACCCAGTGCCTGGCCGACCTGAGCCACATCATCGAGCACTTCGGCGGCGTCGAGAACCTGCGCGGCAAGAAGGTCGCCATGACCTGGGCCTATTCTCCCAGCTACGGCAAGCCTCTCTCCGTTCCTCAGGGCGTCATCGGCCTGATGAGCCGCTTCGGCATGGACGTGAGCCTGGCTTATCCTGAAGGCTACGATCTGCTGGGCGAGCCCGTTGAAGCCGCCAAGAAGTTCTCTGCCGAAACCGGCGGTACTTTCACGGTAACTCACGACATGGCCGAGGCCTTCAAGGACGCCGACGTCGTTTATCCCAAGAGCTGGGCTCCCTTCACGGTAATGGAAGAGCGCACCAAGCTGCTCCGCAGCGGCCGCATGGCTGAGTTCAAGGAGCTCGAGCAGAACGCTCTGAAGCAGAATGCTACGCACATGGACTGGGAGTGCACCGAGGAGCTGATGAAGCTGACCCGCGGCGGCAAGGCCCTCTACTGCCACTGTCTGCCCGCCGACATCAGCGACGTGAGCTGCGAACACGGCGAATGCGCCGCTTCCGTATTTGAGCGCTACCGTCTGGCCACTTATGCCGAAGCCGCTCACAAGCCCTTCGTCATTGCCGCTATGATTCTGCTGACACGCTTCCAGAATCCCTGCAGCGTACTGACCCAGCTGCTCGAGCGCGACAGAGAGCGCCGCATCGTCCGCTAATTAACGGAAAAACAGCACAGCAAAAAAGGGACTGCCGCCTTGAAGCGGACAGTCCTTTTTTGATCACATGCCTGCATTTATGTCATCCTGAGCCAGTATATATGTCATCCTTAGCCGGTATACATATGTCATCCTGAGCCTCCGGCGAAGGATCTTAACGGCGATAGATTCTTCGCTCAGAATGGCAGGGGGCGAGCGCCGCTCAGAATGACAAAAGAAAAGACCGCCCCCGGAAATGACAGGGACGGCCGCTCAATAATTACCGGCTTACTTCTTTAATTCTTCGTTATTTTTGGTGACGAAGTAGGGAACCAGGACGTTGGCCAGGCTGGCCGGACCGCGGCTCTGGATGTAGACGTCGCCGGGGCCTTCGAGCTCATAGACAAAGCCTTCAGAGAGCCATGAGGAAAGCATGGAGCTGGAGGATTTTTTGACCGAATATTTTACGGTTCCGCTCCAGCCTAAAAGGTGGTCGTTGTCTACTACGTACTTCTCGCCGGGGCCCAAAACTTTGTGAAGAATGGAACCGAAGGAGCTGAAGAGGAGGAAGCCGGGGCCCTTCATCTTCTGCAGAGTAAAAGTGCCTCCGCCCAGCAGGGTCTTAATGGGGCCCTGAAGCTTGAGGTCAAATTCGACGTCGGGGGCGGAACCCAGGTAAGCGCCGTGATTGAGGATCAGCTCTTCATTGCGCTTTAGAGCTTTGAGACAGATGTCGCCGGCTTGGTCGGGAGCCAGGAGAATCTCGCCGCGTCCCTTTTTGGCGGTGACGGTCTGGATGCGCGCCGAGGAGCCGGTAATAGTGCGCTTAATCATGGCGCCGATGCCGTCGCCGAAGATCTTGCCCTCAACATCCATTACCGAGTCCATGGCCACCATGGCGTCGGGCTGCATGTTGAACTGCTCGTCTTTTTCCAGAATAACCTTAGCCAGGCAGTAGGTTCCGGGCAGAACGATCTCTATTTTCATAATTCAGTAGTCCTCGCTGTTTTATTCTTCTTTGTTGTCTTTGGAGCTCTTGGACGGGTCCTCCTGACTGTAGGAGGCGGTGTCGATCAGGAAATAGATAGTGATCTGGCCGCGTTTGGCGGTGATCAGGAAGCGCTGATCGTTTTTAACCTGGTCCAGGGCCTTTTTGAGATCGGCGGCGGAATTGATGGGCATGCCGTTGATCTTTTTAATGACGTCGCCGCGTCCCATGCCGGCGTTGTGGGCGGCGGTGCCCTTTTCAACCTTGCTGACCAGCATGCCGGTGCGGTCGGGAAGCCGGTTCTCCAACTGCAGGGATATGGTAACTTCATTGGCCACGAAGCCGTAATCGGAGTAGATATTTTCGCTGATAACGGCCGGCTGGGTTCCCAGAGTTACTTCGATGTTGTGATATTTGCCGTCGCGGTAGAACTCGATGGGTACCTTCTGGTTGGGCAGAAGCTGAGCCACTTCCAGCTTGATGCGGCTGGTGGCTTCTTCGGAATTGGCGTTGACCTCTTTGCCGTTGAATTTGGTGATGATGTCGCCGCTCTTTAAGCCTGCCTTATGGGCGGGGCTGCCGGGAGTGGTGTCGCTGATGAGCAGGCCGCGCAGCTGGGGCTTATCCATAAAGACGGCGTGTTCCTCGGTGAAAGGCTGCATAAAGACGCCCAGCCAGCCTCGCTGGATTTTGCCCTTAACTTCCAGACGGCTGTCGACGTCGGCCACGATGTTGGAAGGGATGGTAAAGCCCTGTCCGCGTCCTACGCCGATAGAGTTGATGCCTACGACTTCGCCCTTCATATTTACCAGGGGACCGCCGGAATTGCCGTGATCGATCAGGGCGTCGGTCTGAATGAAGTCGTTGATTAAAGGTACGCCGTTGTCGGCGCCGGGCACGAAGCGGCTCTTGCCGGAGATAATTCCGAAGGATACGGTGCGGTCAAAGCCATAGGGGTTTCCGACGGCGATAACCCATTCGCCCACCTTGACGTTGTCGGAGTTGGCCAGTTTGGCCACCGGCAGATCGTGATCGGGTTTAATCTTTAAGAAGGCCAGGTCGGTCTGCTGGTCGTCGCGGATAATTTCCGCTTCGTATTTGCTCTTATCGTCTAAAATGACGGTAATGACCTGAGCTTTGTCGATGACGTGGTAATTGGTAACAATTTTGCCGTCCTTGGACAGGATCAAGCCGCTGCCTGTATTTTTGCGCCTTTGGTTGCCTTCTTTGGCGATTACTTCTACATGGACTACGGTGGCCTTAACCTGATCGGAGAGGCGCATAATGTGGTCCTGCAGGATATTTAAGGTCTGCAAGCCCTTAGTGTGGGTTTCGGGAGCGTTTTCGGCCTGAGCCGGAAGGTAGGAGAGGGACAGAGTGATAGCCGCAATAGCGGTATATTTAAAGATTTTTCGGCTGATATTCATAGCTGAAAAAATTTCTAGCCTATATAAAAATAAACCTGCCCGGCGTCTGTTTTTATTAGCGATCAGCGGGGGAACTTTTTTTTTGAGCAGCTTTTTCCGGCGGAGGAGAGCGCTATGGCAATGAATGCGGCTCAGATAAAATAAGTCCGCCTGCGTAAGTCTCTGCAGACGGACCTTTTTTTACATATAATTGCCGAGGCCTATCGAAGCCAGTTCCGGCATTTCGACTTTTACCGGCGGGGCTTGGCGCAGCGAGCTGAGCCAGTTCTCCGCGCCCATCCTTTCCGTCTGCTCCGAACGCCATTTATGCATAGCCGCCAGGAAGCGGCCCTCCAGGAAGAGAGCGTCTATGGGATCTTCATATAACTTAAGGCAGGCCTTGAAGGCGCCGAGATCGACGCGCAGCGAGGTAAAGAGGGTGAGAGAGCTTTCCTGACCTCCGAAAGCGGCGGAGCGCCTCTCGGTGACGACGCCGGCTTTAAAGGCCTGAGCCAGGAGATTGGCGGCTTCCTGGCGGGCCCGGCCGTCAATGTGAACGGGGGCTTTGAGCTTGACGTCGGCGCGGCTGTGCAGGAACCGGGCGCCGCGCATGAGCGATTTCATATAGGCCTCTTTGTAATCGCCGAGCTTAAAGTCGCCCATGCGCAGATTTTTGTACAGACCGATAAAATCGACAAATTCGGAATCGGGAACCTGGATTATGCAGGGGTCGCCCTTAAATTCCACCAAATCGACGGCCTTTTGCAGCCGGGCCGCCGCCAGCCTTTCAATATCGCTGCCGGGAGAAGTATTGAAGCCTGCCATAAAGATATGCTCCGGAACGTCGGCTTGGGATACGCTTGCTGAGGCAGGAACTATGAATTCACAGGAGGTTTTGCTCAGCTTGCTGCAGATCTGCTGTACATGGCTGAGCATTTTGGCGTCGGAATATTTTTCGGCCAGGGCTTCCAGCACGCCGGGAGCGTTGATAATATTGATTGAGGCGCTGGTCTGCTTGACAAATTCAATCCATTCGTCGCTGCTGAAGAGATTGGGTATCTCCAGCATCTGAGAGTTGGTGCGCAGGTCTATGGCCTCCAGCAGGGTGGTAATTTTGACGGAGGCGGTGTTGTCCTTGATGAAATCGGCGGCTTCCTGAACGGTGATCAGGTTTTCATCGGTGCCGGTGATGATATTCACGTATTCAAAGCTGGTGACGGCGTGCAGCTGCGCGGCGGCTTCCTCGAGGAATTGCTGCAGCTTTTCGATTTTATTTCTGACTCCGGAAATTATATCGAGCATTTCCAGCAGAGCGCTGATCTCTTCGCGGGCCATAAAGCCGGAGAATTTGTTTGTATAATAATCCTCCAGCGATTTAAAGCAGGCGTCCACAAGATAAGTATCCACCTTATGAGTGAGCTTTGCCCAGAAGGAGGGCTTGAAGGCGGCGATGCTTTCCAGATCTTTGCTGCGGTTCTGCTCCAGGCGCATGGTCTCGGAGCCGAGCTCGTTGACTCTTTCGTGCAGAGCGTTTAAGCTGAAGGAAAAGATGCGGTTGAGTTCCTCGAGCATAGCCAGCATTATTATGCAGTTGTGCTGGGCGTTGACTATGGAGGTTACCGAGGAGCTGAGGCTGTTTTTAAACTGCTCGATATACCAGTTTCGGCTGTCGGCAAATTTGGCGAAGATCTCCTTCCCCTCTCCGGCGGAATCGGTCAGGCTCTGCAGCCTGCCGTCCAGCTCCTGCATAAATTTCTGCAGTTCCTTGCCGCTGAGATTCGTTTTGCGGAACTCTTCTGTTTTCAGTTTGATTAGGGCCGGTACATAATAGGAGCCGCTGTGGGCGCTTTCCCACGTGGACTTAAAGGTTTTGTCAAAATCGGCCACGTCCAGCCGGTTATTCTTGACAAACTGGGCCGCTTCGCGGACGCCGCGGATCTTGTCTTCGCTGAGATCTTTACGGAAGAGCAGCTCGGAAAGTTCGCTGACGGAATTGCAGGAGACCGAGCTGTAAATTATATCCAATATTTTGCGGGTGGGACGGGCCGCCTGGTAGGCCTGGAGATCGATAAAGGGCGCGGGATCCTCCGCAGAGGAGGCCGGGCCGCTTGCTTCAGTATCTGAGAAAATCTCTTTGAAGAGCGAGGGCGTCTGGACGCTCCAGTTATGAAAGCGGCGCAGCAGGAGGATCAGATCGTTAACCTCTCTGGAGCCGTCAAACCTGTCCAGACAGTGGAAGATAATCTTGTCAAAGGGTCGTTGATCGCTGTCTTCAAGATCGATAAAGCTTTTGCTCTCCTTCGTCTCCTTAGGGGCTTCGCTGTGATCCTTGTCCTTTTTGGTCTTAAAGCCGGGGTTGACGCTGCGCACGTTGTCGGCCAGAAAAATATCCAGATTGGCCATAATGGCGTCGGTGCTGTCGTCGCGTCTGCTCAGAGAGTTCTCGTCTTCGGGAGCTCTCCAGTCGTCGCGCTCTTCGGTGTTGACGGAAAAGGTATGGATAACGCCGGGCTGCATCCAGTGATTGAGTTCGGCAAAGCCCGCGTAAATATTGGCCGCAGTCGCTTCTTCGGCTTCCGGCAGTTCTTCGGAAAGAGGAATCAGGGCCCGCAGCTTTACGGTCAGACCCAGATTATCGGCGCAGCTTCGGATCAGATAGCCCAGGTCGGGAAGTATGGCGCCGGTGCCTCCGCCCAGAGTGGCGCAGACGAATACTTCTATGGGAGAGTCTTCCGAATCTGAGGAGGCCTTTAAACTCTTCAGGGCCTTTTCTACAGCTTCGTTAACCTGAGCGATATTTATGACCAAGGCCAGACGCCCCAGGAATTTGCAGCCGAAAAGGCCGTGTTCGGTTTCTGGGTTCATGGGAGCGACGGGCAGCCAGGAATCCAGGGCCGGACTTTTTTTGCGGTTTTGCATGGCTCGGGCGCTGTCTTCTGCGTTTAAACGGACCGCTGCGGTATGGGGAGAAGCGCTGATCTTGTCTATGCCTGCGTCGGTATCCATAATGACGGCCTGAATGGTATCGGGGAAGGCTTCATATATAGGCTCCGCGGCTTTGTTAACGGCGGCCGCTCCTATGCTGCCGACGCCGATGAATAAAAATTTTGAGGCCATTTTGCTTATTCTTCTCCCTTTTATTAACTGTATGCTTATTCTTCCGCCGGCGGCTTATGCCTGTTCGGCGTTTTTATGCGCTGAGTCGGCTGCGTCTGCCGCGCTGCGCGGCAAAAGGAAGCACGGTTTAAGTTTCTTCCTTCGCTCAGAATGACGGCGCGAGGGGCTGCCGCAGCAATCTGGCGGGCGGGTGAAAACGGCGGGCCGGTTCGCACAAAAATGCGCGGTTTTGGAACGGCGGCGCGCTCTCAGCTGAGCAGTTCGGTCAGTCTGCCGCCGAAGAGGCTGCAGGCGTTGCGGGCGGCCTGCTGTTTGAGTTCTTCCGGACTTTGGCTTCTGAGTTCGGCGATTTTGGCGGCGGTATCGAGCAGCCAGATGGGCTGGCAGCGTTTGCCACGGTGGGGAACCGGAGCCAGATAAGGACCGTCGGTTTCGATGAGCAGGCGGTCAAAAGGACATTTCTCCGCATTCTCTCTCATCTCGACGGCTTTGGGGAAGGTTGCCATGCCGGTTATGCCTATATAGAGGCCCATATCCAGGTATTTTTTGACGTATTCCCAGGGTGAGCTGCAGCAGTGCACCACTCCGCCGCGCCGGGGCAGACCGGCGCCTTTCAATATGTCCAGGAGGTCTTCGTCAGATTCGCGAGTGTGAATGATAACCGGCAGATCGCCCTCTTTGGCCAGTTCGATATTGTCGGCCAGACAGCGGCGCTGGTCCTGGCGGGGGTTGAAATCGTAGTGATAATCGAGACCGATTTCTCCTACCGCAATGAGTTTGGGCAGCATGGACCTTATGAGATCAAAGTTCTGCGCTGAGGCGGTCTGGCAATCGTGCGGATGGATACCGCCGGCGGGCAGGATATGATTGCATTCCGCGCTCATGGCCAGAGCCTGTTTTGAGGACTCGGGGTCGGTTCCCGGCACAATAAAAGCGTTTATGCCTGCCTTGACGGCCTCCTGAACCAGACTCTGCCAATCGGAGGCGTAATCCTCGGAATTTAAGTGAATGTGGGTATCGGCGGTTTTAAGCATATTTCAGTTCCTGATTCAGGGACGCACAAAGGGGTTGTTTCTCTTTTCGTACTGCACGGTGGTATCGGGACCGTGGCCGGGGTGGAGGACGACTGAATCGGGCAGGGTGTAGACCTTGGCGCATATCGAGTCAAAGAGCGCGCGCTGACTGGAACCGGGCAGGTCGGTACGCCCCACCGAGCCTCTGAAGATAGTGTCGCCGCAGAAAGCGTCATTGCCGCAGAGGATGACGACGCCGCCCGGAGTGTGGCCGGGAGTATGAAGAAAGCGGAACGACAAGCCGCCGAAGGTCAGAGGCTCGCTTTCCTGAAGATAATGATCTACTCGAGGCGCTTTGGCGCAGCGCAGACCGATGATCCTTCCCTGAAGCACGCATTCCTCCACCATTTTGGCGTCGTCCCGGTGTACGTAGAGAGGATAGGCGTATTTCTCCTGCAGAGGAGCGGCGGCCATCAGGTGGTCGCAGTGGCCGTGGGTCAGCAGGATGGCCTTGATATCCAGACCGTAGGCCTTGACGAGGCGTTCGATTTCTTCCGCTTCGTCGCCGGGATCAATAATAACTCCGACATTGTTTTTGTCATAGACGATATAGCAGTTGGTGCAGTAAGAACCCGTTTCGGTCCGCAGAATAGTTGCAGGCATGGACAGTTGACCTCGGCTTTAGTTTAAAATATGGCCCGATCGTAAACAGACACGCCGTTCACGAACGGTTATTCTCAGCTAGTTGAAATTAAGTTTCGGGAAGGGAGCCAGCTCCTCAAAGCGCTCGGCGACCTCCAGAATGAAGCGGTCGCTGCCGCGGGGACCGATGATCTGCATTCCCACGGGTAGTCCCTGAGGACCGAGGCCGGCCGGAACGGTCAGAGCGGGCTGACCGGTGAGGTTGAAGGGATAGGTGAAGGGCGTCCAGCCGAACAGAGTCTTGATTTCCCTGTCGGCGACGCGCTCAGGCCTCTCAATCTCGGCGGAGAAGGCCTCCAAGGGCAGAGTGGGGGTGATCAGCAGATCATACTTTTCAAAGAAGGCGTCCATGGTGTAGTAGAGCTTCGTGCGCTTTATGGAGTCCTTGCTGAAAAGATAGGTGGGCAGCTTCATGCCTTCGTCGATTATATCGGCCATCTCCGGGGTGAGCAGGCTTCTGGTCTTTTCGTCCAGGGGAGCGTAGCGTGAGGCGTATACGGTATTCCAGATGTTTAATTCGATGGGCTCGGGGTCTTCCTCGATAGGCGGATTCTCCTCGGCGACCTCATAGCCCAGCTCCTCAAATTTAAAGGCGCTCTCCCGGACAATTTTTTCGACGGCGTTCTTGACGGGCGCATAGTTCAAGGTAGGGCTGTAGGCCAGGCGCAGTTTGTCGGAAGCTTTTTTGGGCCAGTCCCGGGGATCGGTGCTGAGATTGTCATGGCGGCTCGAACCTGCCAGAACCTCAAAGAGCAGAGCCGTGTCCTTTACGGTGCGGGCCATGGGCCCGGTGTGGCTCAGAGTGTAGTAAAGATCGGGAATGGGATAGCGGGGGACCATGGCAAAACTGGGCTTAAAGCCTACTATGCCGCAGAAGCCGGAGGGAATGCGGATAGATCCGGCGCCGTCGGTACCTTCGGCCAGAGCGATCAGTCCGGCTGCCACCGCCGCCGCCGAGCCGCCGCTGGAGCCGCCGCTGGTGCGTTCTAAATTCCAGGGATTGCGGGTAATTCCGAATACTCTGTTATTGGTAATTCCCTTGTAGCCGAATTCCGGCGTGTTGGTCTTGCCGATGACAATGCCTCCGGCCTCTTTAATGCGGGTCACGGAGATGGAGTCGTGATCGGGAATGTAATCCTTGAGAGTGAGAGAGCCGCAGGTAGTGCGCATGCCTTTGGTATAGGAAAGATCCTTAATAGCCACGGGAAGGCCGTGCAGAGGCCCCGCGGGCGGCTCGTTCTCGGCCTTGCGGGCCGCTTTCAGAGCCCCTTCGGGGTCCAGAGTGACAAAGGCGTTTATTTTGGAATTGAGCTTATCGATGCGTTCCAGATAGGCCTTGACAATTTCAACGGGCGAAAGCTTTTTTTCGCGGATCAGCCGTGCCTGCTGCACGGCGCTTAAATCGTAAATTTCCATAGTGGGGGGATATTTGCAACAGTTTCTGTTTTTCCCCTGTCTGCCGACGGGCATGCCGCCTGCGTATGCGTTTTTTTTTTGCCTTATCGTTCCGGGCGAAGGTACCCGGCCTCTTCGCCAAAGACGGCGGCCGGCGGCCGGGCGGCGTCATGCGGGCAAGCGGGGAGCGGTTATTTATAAAAAGGTTTATCTCTTTGCCTCAAGGCGTAAAGGGGCTTATAAATTGTTTAACGAAAGCGTTTTGGATAACTGATATTCGGCAGATAATAATACGGAGAAAGCTAGTGTCTGAAATTCCCGCTCCCCTGCAATATATAATAAAAACCTGCGAACAGGCAGCTTCCCAAGGGACTGCTTTGGACGATTTGAACGAATATTTTGTCAAAGCCAGAATGGTTGTACAGGCTAAAAAGTCGGGCTTTGAACGTTTTTCGTGGGGCATTGTCTGGAGCGAGAAGGTCTGCGAGCTTTTAGGACAGCTTAATGTCGAGCTCGATTCTCAGGCCGTGGCGCTGCGCGATTTGGAGGGAGCTGTCGAAAACCGCGATTTTTATGCTGTCGACAAGGCAGGGCGCGATCTCAGATACAGCGCCGAAGAAGCGGCCAAACTCGAGGATATGCTGATGAGTACGGTAAGCAGACAGGCGGCGGTTTCACCATATCCGGTCTTTGACAAGCTTATAAAGGCCGCTCAGAATGTTTTGAAGCAAAATATCTCTCCCAAAGTTTTATCGGCCTTTATGGTCCCCGCGGTGAATTTTACGGTGCGTCTGCGCGCCGCCGTCAAGCGCTTCGGCCTCTTTTACGGAGAATCGTCGCTTTGGGAATGCGCCGGCAGAGTTGTTTCCAGCATAGAAGCCGGTATGGGCGCCTTTGATCGCTTCCTGCGCACAGGTCAGGAAAAGTGTCTGAAGGACGGTATCCGAATTTTAACCTCTTCGACCGTAACTATGTTTACCGTCGTTGCCGATATGGGAATTCTGGCGGAAAATGAGCGCAAATACGCCAAGCATTATCTGACAGAAGAGCTCTTCAGAGCCCGGGAATGCGGCTTGGAGGGCGAGGATTTGAAGGCTTTATGGCTGGCGGTGGAATCCTCTCTGCAGCTCGAGCTCTCTCAGGTTCAGACCCTGGTAAATCATCCTTTGGGCACGCTGTGCGGCGTTCATAAGAAAGAGCTGATAGCGGTTCTGAATTTGGTCAACGCTACCGTAAAGCACGGTCTTGAGGACGGTCTGCAGGCTTTGGATTTAGCCGGTTTTGACAAGCTGCTCGTCAATCTGGACAAACTCATTCAAAATGATTTGACCAAGGTTAATATCGAATTTCGCATGGCCTCCGGCGCTCCCAATTTTGAAGAGCTTCTGATAGCCGTAGGCCTGGCTGCCGACAATAAAATCGATATTGAGGCTTTCAGAGTAATACTGCAGGGCGTCGCCGACAATATCGCCGAAGTGGCCGCCGGCCTCAACAACAATGCCGGCTCTCTGGACCCCGAGCAGTGGAGTCAGCTTTCGGTCTGCATCGACGCTCAGATGCAGGGCTGTCAGGCTCTGGAGGCGGCCTGCGCCTC
>JAFTAM010000016.1 GCA_017458675.1 bacterium | reverse complement strand
CCCTGTACGGGTGCGGCCGCGGCGGGCCGCTGAGCCGGCGAGGCGGCGCGTATCGCAGAATTGCCTAAAGTCCCGGCTGGCTGAGCGGCGGTTCTTTGCAGCGCGGGAGCGGTCATAGAGGCTGTGCGCGAGCCCTGTACGGGTGCGGCCGCGGCGGGCCGCTGAGCCGGCGAAGCGGCGCGTATCGCAGAATTGCCTAAAGTCCCGGCGGGCTGAGCGGCGGTTCTTTGCGGCGCGGGAGCGGCCATAGAGGCTGTGCGCGCGCCCTGTACGGGTGCGGCCGCGGCGGGCCGCTGAGCCGGCGAGGCGGCGCGTATCGCAGAATTGCCTAAAGTCCCGGCTGGCTGAGCGGCGGTTCTTTGCGGCGCGGGAGCGGCCATAGAGGCTGTGCGCGCGCCCTGTACGGGTGCGGCCGCGGCGGGCCGCTGAGCGGGCGAAGCGGCGCGTATCGCAGAATTGCCTGAAGAACCGGCAGGCTGAGCGGCGGTTCTTTGCGGCGCGGGGGCGGCCATAGAGGCTGTGCGCGCGCCCTGTACGGGGACGGCGGAGACAGGACGCTGAGGCTGGGCAGAATGCACTGCGCCGCTGTTTACAGAATCGGCAGACGTCCCGGCCGGTCTCTGAACAGAACCGGTTCGCATCGCAGCGGCGCCCGGCTGCAGATTCTGCGGTCCGGCTGACGACGAAGGGGCTGTATTTGCGGAAGCGTATACTCTTGTATTATGAACTGCGCCGGAATTGAGTCCTTGCTGGACTTTTTGCTGTAAGCTTCCGAGCCCTCCGCTGCGCTGGCGCATCACAAGCGGCGCTGCCGCGGCTTGTCCGTTATGAACCGGAGCATTTAAGCTCAGACGGCCTTCCGAACTAATCTGGGAAGCCGGAACAGATTCTCTGCTGGCAGCTGATAATTGGCCGGGCTGAGGTCTGGATTTTAAGCGAGCGGCGTTAAGCTCGTTATTTAGGTTATCTTGTTTGTTTGAATCCATAATCCGGGACCTTTCCCTCATACTGGCAAAATATGTCTGTCATTATTGCTGAGCAGGCCGCATAATGTGATCGGCTTCAGGAGAGCTTTTGCCTGCGAATCAAAGCGGCTGGCCTATGTTCTGCTGCAGGAAGGCGCTCGCTGCGCCGCAGGAATGAAATCAGGCCAAAAATCTTAAAGACTCAGTCCTTTGAAAGAGGACCCGAGCTAATCTTTTAAAGAGCTTTTCAGCAGCAGCCGCTGCACGAATGACAGTTGCCTCCGCAGCCGGTGTGCAGTCCCCCGTTGGCTATTTCCTCTTTTGTTGCCGGACGCAGCGAAACCACTTCGACGTCAAAGGTCAAGTCGACGCCTGCTAAATGATGGTTGCTGTCAAAAACGATTTTGTCGGCGCTGATTTCGACGATGTGGGCAAAGATAATGCCATTGTCGGTAGTGAGTCTTACCGGCATTCCCACAGCTACTTGATTCTCTAAACCCATATCTTCGCGCTTGACGGAAAAGCGGGATTTGGGGTCATATTTTCCGTAGGCCTTTTCGGCAGGGATCGTTACCTTAAACTTGTCGCCGACTTTGCGCCCTTCCATGGCTTCTTCCAGGCCGATGATAAGATTGTGATGTCCCTGCAGGTATTCCAGCGGTTCGCCGTCAGACTGATCGAGAATTATTCCTTCGGGATTGGTAAGTTTGTAATGTATACCTACAACGCAGTCCTTGCCTACCGTCGCCTGAGCGGCTGTGCTCTCTGTCATAAAATACTCCTTAAGCTGCCTGAGCATAAAATATCTTAATAATTCGCTTTTGTCCTAAAAACTTCCCCCTTTACAGGCGCAGCGGCGCAGATCGGCAGGCAGCTTAAAGAGTATAAAAAGTTTTCAGAGCTTTCAGCAGTTTAGGCGCGCAAAAGAAGTTTTCAGAGATTTTTTCAGAAGAATAAACTTCGCTTAAAGCATTTACGCCCGTCCTGACGATCGCTCGGCGTATTTAATCTGAAAATTCACCGTTACGGTAACATATACATATTTCTATGAGTATAGAATTGGTATCGGCTGTAGTATTAACCGCCGTTTTGATAATGGTTACGGCTTTGGCATCCGCCGCCGAACTGGCGATAGTAGACGCCGATAAAGAGCATATAAAGTTTTTGGCTTCGGGCAAGCGCAGCAGCGACAGAGAATCGGCAGAGCGCCTGCTGAAACATATTCAGACTAAAACCGCGCTGGACGAATGCGCCTCCGGATGCCAGGTGGTCATTACAGTTTCCAGTCTGCTGCTGGGCATAATCGGCGAACGCTGTATGGCTCATTTGTTTATCCCCGGCGTCAGCAGTATTTTGTCTGTTTCCCCGGAGGTGGCCGCCCATATAACTAAGGTATCTTTGATAGTTTTTTTTACTCTGCTGCAGGTGCTTTTGGGCGAACTGCTGCCTAAGGCCATAGCCAACCGGCGCAAGGAAAAGACCGCCTTTACGCTGGTAGTATTGGTTGATTGGGCGATGAAAGTATTTCGCCCGCTCATTAAAATTCTCAACGGTTCGGGCCTTTTCATTTTAAAGCTTCTGCGTATTGCAACTGATGAGGACGAAAATTCAGCCAACAATTTAGATGAAATTTTAACGATGGTGAGCGGCGTGAAGGATCTCAATACCGAGGATCGCAAGCGCATGACTTCCGCTCTGGGCTTTGTCAATTTAAAGGTAGAAGATATTTTTTCGCCGATCCCCGATTCCGATCCGGTGCGCTTTGTGGTCAAGATACGCAATTTAAAAGAAGGCAAAGCTGCGCACGCTTCCAAAAGCGACGATGAAACTGCCGGCGGCGAAGATGAAAAAGTGCGCACTCTGGTTTCTCTGCGCCTGGACGAAGATATGGAAAGCGTGCTGAAGCGCTTTGACGCTTCTCCCTACAGCCGCCTGCCTGTTTACGGAAAAAACAAGGGCGGCAAGCGCATTATCGGCTTAGTTCACATTAAAGACGTCTGCTTTGTCGTGGCCAAGGGGCTTACGGAAGAGGTCTGCCAAAAGCTGGGCTACAAGGATCTTTCGGAGCTGAGTTTGGAGGAATTTGCTTCGGCCTGCGCAGAGATCGATAAAGCGGTGCTTGACGATATTGAAAGAGAAAAACAGGAGTCCATAAAGAGAGCCGAGGACAAATATCTGAGCGAACTGGACAAGCTTACGCAGTCTCTGGGAGCGGCTGAAGGGCACATTTCCGAAGATCTGCGCAGGAGTTCAGGCAGCGCGCGCATTTTAGAGCGAGCCAGGCACAGAGCGGTGCGAATGGCGGAGAATCGGGCCGGCGAGCGCATGGGCGGCGAACTGCTCTTCCAGCACGGATTTTTGAAGCGCGATCTGCTGGTCTACTGCAGCCTGCAGGATGATTTAGCCGACGTCAGAGACAATTTAAACTCTCATTATGCTTCTTTGGCTGTTGTTCAGGATGAAAAACACGACGTTTTGGGTATTCTGACCTCTGAGGATCTTCTGGAGGTGATGCTGGGCAACAATATTGTTGATGAAACTGACAAAAAGCACGCTCGCAAGGCTGTAGACCGCAAACGCGGCAAGACTGCCGCCGGAGTCCGGAAAACGATAAATATTTCTAAAGAAGATAAATTTATGAAAGCCGGCAAGGGAGGACGCTGAACTTTATGAGTATAGATACCGAGGTTCTGCAGGAATCCTTAATGCAGGCAGGCGTTTTGATAGTTTTAATCCTGATCAACGCATTTTATGTGGCCGCCGAGTATGCTTTGCTGAGTTTTAATAACGTTCAGCTGGATACCATAATTAAAACCGGTGAAAAAGACGGAAAAAATGTAAAATGGGCTAAGGATTTTCTGGCCATTAAAACTAATACGGTCAGTTTTGACAATTATTTTACGATTGTTCAGTTAGGCATAACCTTTGCCAGTCTGGGCCTGGGCGTTTACAGCGAGGATGCTCTGGCCACAATCTTTTTTAAGCTGGCCTCGGACTTCGGCCTGACGGCTACCTCTGTTTTGGGCAAAAGCACGGTCCACGCTATTTCGATATTTTTAGCGCTGGCGATTTTAACTTATATTCATGTCGTTACCGGCGAAATGGTACCTAAAAGTTTGGCGCTGCATCATCCGGAGCGAGTGGCAAGATTCGTTCACCGTCCCATGCAGATCAGCGGCGTAGTTCTGCGCCCTCTGGCCAATATTCTGAACGGATTGACCCGGTTCGGACTGCGCGTTTTGGGGCTGCCTATTTACCAGAATTTAGAAAAGCCGGTTTCGCGCGAAGTTTTGAGCAGCGCATTGGAAAACAGCATCAACGCCGATCTGGTAGACGATGAGACCGGCGAATGGGCGCAGGAAATTTTGTACTTTGACAAGGAGATTGTTCGCAACGTAATAGTGCCGCGCACCGAAGTCATGGCCTTTCAGGCCGATACTAAGGTGCGGGAAGCCCTCTGTATGCTCCAGCGCTACCGCTGCAGCCGCTATCCTATTTTTAACAAGGATTTGGACGATACCAAAAGCATGGTTTTGGTGCGCGATCTCTATAAGGCCGTCCGCGAAGGGCGCGCCGACGATCCGGTAAAGCTCCATGCCCAGCCTTATCCGATTATCCATGAGCTGGTCACTTTGGAAGCCGCTTTTTTGGAAATGTGTGAAAAGTCGGTGCATATGGCCGCCGTCGTCGATGAGAAGGGCGGCATAGCCGGCATCGTCACCATGGAAGATTTG
The DNA here is from genome assembly GCA_017458675.1 of bacterium. GTDB lineage: Bacteria > Vulcanimicrobiota > Xenobia > Xenobiales > Xenobiaceae > RGIG3641. The sequence goes on along the minus strand of JAFTAM010000016.1, from coordinate 59,327 downwards.
GTAGAAGAGATTGTCGGCGAGGTGTATGACGAGTTTGAGGAAGAAGAACGTCCTCCCATCAGTTTTGACAGAGTGTGCAATATTTGGGAGGTTGAGCATACGGTGGCTTTAAGCGATCTTTCAGATTTGATGCACGAAGCTTTTGCGGAGGCGGTCTCTGAAGCTCTGCACAGCATTTTGGAGGAAGAACTGCATGAGGACTTAGAGCAGGAGATGTATGACGGATACGGCGCGGACATCTGCCGTCAGGCCGGCGAGGAATTGGTGGAAAAGCGCATAAGGGAGCTGACTAAGGAACGGGCGGCTCGCTGGAATGTGGACGACTGGATTCAGGACGTCGCCGAAGCTATGGCTGACGAGGCTATGAAAGTGATGTCGGCCAGAGAGTTGGAGCTCTCCTTTGAGGATGAGGAGGCCGAGACTATCGGCGGCTTGGTCATGTCCCTGCTGGGCAGGCTTCCTGCTCCCGATGATACGGTAGTATATAAATCGGTGCTGCAGATTAAAGTTCTGGAAATTAAGGACAGAGCTCCGGCTTGGCTGGAAATTCCCTTTGCGGATTACCAGAAATCAGAAGCGGATTTTGCGGAACGCGTTTCAATGCTGAAGAATGAAGTGAAGCGCCACAAGAAAGAGGATTTGGAGCGGCAGGATGAGCGCAATAAAGTACAGCTTAAAGTCAAAAAGCGCCCCAAGCGCTGAAGCGCGCTTGCTGAGCAGCCGCCGCATGATGCGGCAATATACTCTCGCAGACGTTTTCGCTCTTTGCGGGCCGTTTGTCAAATAATTGTATCTTATGTATAATTAAATCTGTATGCTGAATTTTAGAACTATTGTCTTAGAAGACAAGCCCCTTTTCGATCGCTTTGTCAAAAGCAGAAACGGGGCCTGCGACTGTTTTTTATATTGGTACTGCTGGGGATCTGAAAACAATATTTTAATGGCCGAGGACGAGCTGGCCGTCTATCTTTTGGGCGGCAATGCCGCTGGCAGTTTTTACTGCATGATTCCCTTTTTAAAGTCCGGCGTCTGGAGTGCGGGAGCTTACCGGGAGACGGTTCTGAAAGCATTTGACAGGGCGGGAAACCGCAAGGAAAACTTTAAGCTTTGGATTCCGGAGGCTGTTAAGGATCAGCTTGAAACGGATTTCGCCGGTTCGGTCCAGATAGAAGAAGATCGGGACAGTTTTGAGTATATTTACGAAACTTCGGCGATGATTGCGCTGGACGGTCACGATTACCGGGGCAAGCGCAACCGGATCCGCAGCTTTCTGCGCCGCTTTCCCGATGTGGAATATAAGAGCTACGATGATGGCGATTTGGCCAGCTGTCTGGAAGTCTACGAGGCTTGGTACAAGGACAAAAAAGCCGGTATCGGCGAGGATATCAAAGAAACCAGGATGCGGGTTCTGGAATGCTATGCCGTGCGCAGAGCTCTGGAAGCCTGCACAAAGGTCGGCGCCAAGGGCTGCGTGATCTTCGATAAGGGCCGTCCGGTCGGCTTTTCTATTGCCAGTAAATGCAATGGCTCGGATATGGTCAGCGTCCATTTTGAAAAGTGCATTCCCGAATACCGCGATATGTACGCCTGGCTGGCCCATGAATTTCTGCTCCGCGAATGGAGCGATGCCGCCTATGTAAACCGCGAGGAAGATATGGGCGATCAGGGACTGCGCACTTCCAAGCTTTCCTGGCTGCCCTGCCGCTTCAATAAGATTTATATGGGAAGGCTTTTGTAGCGTGGATTTGTCGCCGGTCGGCGCTTTAAAGAGCGTTATGAAGCAGAATCCCGCTTCGCTTTTTGCACAGGGGAGCATTACTCTCGGAAACAGCCGGTTTACTGCCGGATTATGCCGGTCGGGGAAACAGATCTTTGCGCTTTGGGGCGCCTGCTTTCCCGAGGACGCCGGGAACGAGAACTTAATTCTGCACTATCTTGAAAAAGCCGCCGTATACGGAATAGCTTGCGGCGACAGGCTGATCAGTATGGCCGCGGTGTTTACGCGGGAGATTTTTGCCCAAAAGACGGGTACTTTTATCCCCTGCGGCTTTATTGTCGGAGTATGCACCGACAAAGAATGGCGGGGCTTGGGGCTGAGCGGAAGTATTTTGCGGCGGATTCAGGCCGATATGGCCGCAAATGGCTGGCAGGTTCTGGTCCTTTCTACTTTTATCCCGGAATTTTATGAGCGATTCGGCTTTGAAGTTAAAGGGGGCCATTGTCTTTTGACAGTTTCTTCTCCGCCGGCGGAGGGAAGCAGAGCGCGCCTTAAAGAGGTCGGCCCGGCTGAGGCTTCCGCTCTTTGTTCGTGCTATGCTGGTTTTGTGCAGAACGGTTTTCTGGCCCGCTCCGTGTCTGATATGGAATGGAAGCTGCAGAGCTGCGGCCGGGCTTATGGTTTGTATAATGGCAGGCATGAACTAATCGGCTACGCCTTAGAGGGAGAAGAAGGCTTTTTTGATGAGTTTTTGGCGGACCGTTTTGAGTTAATCTTTGAAATTGCCGCATATAAGGGGAGGGAATGTACTTTCACTTTGCCCGCCGGAGCGGACGGCTTTGCCGGAAATCCGCTTATGAAAAGCTGGTCCAGGCAGATGGTATTCAGCAGAGGCGGCGACCCTTTCGGCGAAGACGGTTTCTTTCTGCCGGACGATTGGTAGCGGGGCAGATTTATAAATGAAACTGCGGGATAATGAGCTCCAGGAGAATGCCGAAAAGTCCAATGCCGAGAATGGCGCTTATGGAGTTGAACTTTTTGAACCTGAGCCCGCAGAGGAGCAGAGCGATAAAAAAGACCGACGGCCATGAAAAATCAGGCAGGCTTTCTTTTAGGGCCTCCATGTCGCTGAAGTCCTGACAGATATTTACGCCCCTGGCCGTAAAGGAGACGGCCACGGAGGCCAGCATGCCGATGACGACCGGTTTTATGCCATTGAGAACTGCCTCGACGCTCTGACACTCCTTATAGCGGCCGTAGAGCCAGGCCAGGCCGCCGGTTATCAGGGCGGGGGCGGTCAGCAGGCCCAGAGTGGCGAAAACCGCGCCCGGCCAGCCGGCTAATTTTGTCCCCACGAAGCTGGCCGCATTGAGAGCCAGAGGTCCGGGAGTCATTTCCGAGATGGCCAGAATCTGGGAAAACTGGTCGAAGGTCAGCCAGCCGTTGACGGAGACGACCTGCTCCTGGGTCAGCTTGACGGCGGCGTATCCGCCTCCGAAGCAGACGATGCCGATGCAGAAGAAGGTGTAATACAGATTCAGCAGGGTGCTCAGAGCGATCATGGCTGAACTCCTTCGGCTTTTTGGTCCTTGGACGGCGGATTTTTATAGAAGCAGTATCCGAAAAGGCCTCCGAAGACGATATAATATGCCGTAGGTATTTTTAAGAATACCATCATCAGAGCGATTACGGCCCCGGCAAAGAGCGCGGAGGCGCCCAGCTTGCTTTTTACGGTCAGGACCAGGTTCCAAGTTACGTTGATCGTAACGGCGGCAATGGCCAGGCGGGAGTATTTGAAAAAGATCTGGCAGAAGCGGTTGTCGCTGAGTCTGTCGAAAAATTCGGCGGCCAGGATCATGATGAGCAGCGGCGGCAGCGAGGTCGCCAGCAGAGACAGCAGCGCGCCGGGAATGCCGGCCAGCTTATAGCCCAGCATGACCGAGGTGTTGGCGGCCACCGGTCCGGGCGCGGACTGGGCGGCCGATATTATGTCGAGCATCTCCTCGGTCTCCAGCCATTTGAGTTTATCCACGAATTTTTCCTGGATAAAGGCCACAATGACAAAGCCGCCGCCGAAGGTGCAGGAGCTGATCAGCAGCATTTCCCGAAAGAGCCGCCAGAGGGTGACGGGCGGCGGACTGTTTGTACTTAAGTCTGCAGAGGTCATTTTGATTTAGTTATATAATGCAAAATCTGAAGAATGAATGCATTATAGAGTGAAAACGATAAACGTCCAGCTTAACGAATTGTCATTTCTTAGCGTGCTCTAAAGATCTTTTGCCAAAACATAAATTTTTGTCGATAAAAAAAACGCCTGCCTCGATTTGAAGACAGGCGTTCTATTTACTCAGAGACCTCTGTCCTTAGTTGTGAGGAGGAGTCCAGAGGTCGTTGGAACGATTGAGGCGGCTGAGGAACTGCTGGCGTTCCATGATCATCTCGCAGGGGAGACGCTCGCTGTGGCGCATGAAGAGCTCTTCCTGAAGCAGCTCATTCTTCCAGGCCTTCTTGTCGACGGTCATCCGTATGTCGAAGTCTTCTCTGGTGATGTCGAGGCCGGTCCAGTCAATGTCTTCATAGGTGGGCATTAAGCCGACGGGGCTCTCAACAGCTTTGGCGCGACCGTGAACTCTGTAGATGATCCACTTCAGGACGCGCATATTGTCGCCGAAGCCGGGCCATAAGAACTTGCCGTCCTTCTTGAGGAACCAGTTGACGCGGAAGATGGGAACGGGCATGGTATTCTTGCGGCCCATATTGAACCAGTGGTCGAAGTAGTCGCCCATGTTGTAGCCGCAGAAAGGCAGCATGACGAACGGATCGCGGCGGACTTCGCCGATCTTGCCGTTGGCCGCGGCGGTCTTTTCGGAACCGACAGAATATTTTATGACAATAATGTATTGATATTGACTTTATAAATAAAAAAAAAGAAAATCCCGCTCAAAAACTATTGACAATGATTCTATATTAGAGTATTCTATGATTTAGGAGATAAAATATTGAGTAATATGAAAAAACCTTATGCGCCAAAACCATTACCGGAAGCCTATGGAATTCTGGATTATAGTGTATTTCTTGATGAATTAATTCAGGCAGTATCGATGTTTGAAGTTTATAAGGAAAAAATTAAAGACAGTAAAGTTAATCCAAATTGGTTTATGCCAACTTTACAACAAAAAGAAGCTATGAAATCTTCTATGATGGAAGGAACTCAAGCTACTTTAGATGGTGTATTAATTAATAAAATTGTACGTGATGAGGATAATAAAAATTTAAATGAAGTAGATAATTATTTTACAGCTACGCAAATTGGGTTTCATATGCTTAAAAGAGGGGATTTTTCTGATGATTTTTTTAAGATTATACATAAACAATTAATGAGTGGAAAAGTAAGAAAAAATGAAAATTCTGTAGGCGAATATAGAGATCATCAAAATTATGTTGGAAAAAATGATGGAACACTTGTTTATATTCCACCAGAGCCAGAACGAGTATCACAGCTAATGAAAGATTTTATTCAATATTTAAATTCACCTACAGATAGAATTCATCCATTGATTAGAGTTGCTATTGTTCATGCGCAATTTGAAACTATTCATCCTTTTAGTGATGGAAATGGACGTGTTGGCAGGATTTTGATTCCTTTATATCTTTATTTTCAATCACAGTTAGAACTTCCTTATTTCTTTATTAGTGAGGCGCTTGAAAGAGATCAACTTAAATATTACAAAATGTTGAATGATACGCGTTTGCCTGAAAAATGGAATGATTGGATTAAATTTTTTTTAGATATTATCGCAAAGCAATGTAAAAAATATGTTCAAATAATTTCTAATGTTAATGAGTTATATTCAAAGCATATGGAAATAGCATGTGGACTTATTAAATCATCTAGCAGTATAGTTAAAATCATTGATGGGATATATCAGATGCCGATATTTGATGCTAGACTTTTACATGAATTCACAGGCATTCCTTTAGCGACAATTAATAGATATTTGAATATTATGGTTGAAAGGGGGTTATTATTTACAGATGGTAAAAAAAGAAATCGTTTGTATTTTTACTACGATCTTCTTTCTTTATTTAGAGATTAATTATTATCTATACTTAAATTGCAATGTTTTACCTGTAAAATAGAAAAACGCACGAATTAACTGTTGCCGCAGTAAAAACATGCGTTTTAATGTTAAGTGCTATTGAACACATATAACTATATTGCATAATAGCACATTTATATTATTTTGTCAATTAATAATCTGTGTACTTTATTGATTGATACGGTTTTATGTTGCGTTTTTAAGTAGAATGGAGCTATTATGCCTAAACATAAAATTATAATTGATGATGGCTTTAATCCTGAATTTGTTGAAGGCGCAAAGTTTGATGGTATTCTTGAAATGCCTTGTATTGAGAAACCATCGGAAATTATTATCCCTAAACGTGTGATTCCATTTTCTAAAATTTCTCAAAGTGGCGATCATTCTGAATTTGTCACGTTTTATGAATATGATATTGAGTTTAGTGATATTTTAAAAAATCCTGAGAAGTACTATGAATTGATAAAAACTTTTGCAGGTATTGTTACATTAGATAATTCTTTGTATCGTGACATGCCTCTGCAAGCACAGATGTCAAATACTTATAGAAATCGTGCAGTGGGCTATTATTATCAAAAACGTGGCGTTTATGTAATACCGAATATTCGCTGGGGTGATGAACGTAGTTATACTACAAAAATACTTCCAGAAAAATTCGCATTCCTTGGAATTCCGAAGCATAGTATTGTGTCTATAGGCACTTATGGAGGAATTCGTAGCAGAGAAGATAAGTATTTTTTTAAACATGGTCTTAAGGCAATGTTAGAAGAATTACTGCCAGAAGTTGTACTTGTATATGGTGCAATGCCTGATTCCATTTTTGCAGATGTTATTAACAAAACTAAATTTGTGCATTATCCTGATTGGATTTCTTGCAGAAAGAGGCGGATGTAAAAATGGGAGCTGGAAAAAGTGGAATTTATTCAAACACATATGGTAGTTTGGCTGTTCCTGGTAGTGTAGATTATATGTCTTTTAATGATAATTTCAGTAAATTTATCCGTAAACGCAAAGATATTGACAGAAACGGATTTTATGATGTTATTGCTCATGGAACTTCTACTACTATTGAGATTCAGAATAATGGCATTTCTATTGAAATTGATCATCGAATGGCCTCTAAGATATTTAAGAAAAACTCAGATTTAAAAAACAAATCAATTCGTTTGTTCTCTTGTGACACTGGTGCAGAATCTGAAGGTTTTGCTCAAAATCTTGCTAACAAACTAAACGTTATCGTTGAAGCACCTACAAAAAAAGTGTGGGTTTATCCAAATGGTAGGTATTTCGTAGCCGGAAGTAGGCAAGATGCACCTAAGAAGCCAGATTATAGTAATAGAGGATGTTTTAAAAAATTTTATCCAGGAGGAAAGCAGTGACTGAAACTACTTGTTGTGAAAAATGCGGTGAATTGATGGAATATTATCATGAGTCTGGCTCCTGTGGGATGCTTTGTCCTAAGTGTGGATGGGGTTGGGCGACAACATATTTTTCGCCGATTAAAGCTGATAAAACCGTTTATACGGTAACCATTCCAAAAACGGACCGCCCGCAGCTCAATGTGATCAAGTGCCTGGCTAAGCTCAGGCAGTGCAATTATCTTGAGGCAAAATCCCTGCTGCAAAGTTCGGATTTTGTCATAAGCGGGAAGGCGAAAGAGATAATAAAGTATGTCAGAGCTTTTTCTGAATTCGGAGCGGACTTCAGAACAGAACCGGAATTCCCGTATGATATTGCTGAAGCTGAATAACCGCCGTGTGTCTGCCGTATGAGTACAGCTTCGGGCGGCCGGTGAAATTTTGCCGCCTTTCTGAACGGCGGCGGAGAATCCGCCTTCTGCAAAAAAAACGCCTGCCTTTGTTTTAAGACAGGCGTTTTATTCACTCAGAGACCTCTGTCCTTAGTTGTGAGGAGGAGTCCAGACGTCGTTGGAACGGTTGAGGCGGCTGAGGAACTGCTGGCGCTCCATGATCATCTCGCGGGGCAGACGCTCGCTGAGGCGCATGAAGAGCTCTTCCTGAAGCAGCAGCTCATTCTTCCAGGCTTTCTTGTCGACGGTCATCAGGACGTCGAAGTCTTCTCTGGTGATGTCGAGGCCGGTCCAGTCGATGTCCTCATAGGTGGGCATTAAGCCGACGGGGCTCTCGATCGCCTTGGCGCGGCCGTGAACTCTGTCGATGATCCACTTCAGGACGCGCATATTGTCGCCGAAGCCGGGCCATAAGAACTTGCCGTCCTTCTTGAGGAACCAGTTGACGCGGAAGATGGGAATGGGCATGGTATTCTTGCGGCCCATATTGAACCAGTGATCGAAGTAGTCGCCCATGTTGTAGCCGCAGAAGGGCAGCATGGCGAACGGGTCGCGGCGGACTTCGCCGATCTTGCCGTTGGCCGCGGCGGTCTTTTCGGAACCGACGGTGGCTGCCATATAAACGCCGTGAGCCCAGTTAAAGGCCTGATATACCAGAGGCATGGTGGTGCTCATGCGGCCTCCGAAGATGAAGGCGGAGATGGGCACGCCGTTGCTGTTTTCGGTCTCGGGAGAGATCGAAGGGCACTGATGAATGGGCGCGGTGAAGCGGGAGTTGGGGTGAGCGGCGGGACGTCCGCAGTCAGGCGTCCAGTCGGCGCCCTGCCAGTCGATCAGGTGAGCGGGAGCCTCTTTGGTCATGCCTTCCCACCAGACGTCGCCGTCGTCGGTCAGAGCCACGTTGGTGAAGATGGTGTTGGCGCGGCAGCTGGCCATGGCGTTGTAGTTGGACTTTTCGGAGGTTCCGGGAGCTACGCCGAAGAAGCCGTTTTCAGGGTTGATGGCGTAGAAGCGTCCGTCTTTGCCGGGCTTGATCCAGGCGATGTCGTCGCCGATGGTCCAGATCTTCCAGCCTTTGGCTTTAAAGCTCTCGGGAGGAATGAGCATGGCGAAGTTGGTCTTTCCGCAGGCGCTGGGGAAAGCGGCGGCCACATAGGTGGTTTCGCCTTCGGGAGACTCGGCGCCCAGGATGAGCATGTGCTCGGCCAGCCAGCCCTCGCGGTGGGCCATGTTGGTGGCGATGCGCAGAGCCAGGCACTTCTTGCCGAGCAGAGCGTTGCCGCCGTAGCCGGAGCCGTAGGATACGATGGAGTTCTCTTCGGGGAAGTGAACGATGTACTTATTGTCGGCGTCGCAGGGCCAGGCGACGTCTTTCTGTCCGGGCTCAAGGGGAGCGCCGACGCTGTGCAGGCAGGGGACGAACTCGCCGTCTTCGCCGAGGATGTCCAGAACCTTGGCGCCCATGCGGGTCATAATGCGCATGTTGCAGACAACGTAAGGACTGTCGGTGATTTCGACGCCGATCTGGGCGATGTGCGAGCCTAAGGGACCCATGCTGAAGGGAATGACGTACATGGTACGGCCCTTCATGGAGCCCTTGAAGTGGCCGCGCAGGATTTCCTTCATCTTGTCGGGGGCCATCCAGTTGTTGGTGGGGCCGGCGTCTTCACGCTTGGTCGTGCAGATGAAGGTGCGGTCTTCGACTCGGTCTACATCTCCGGGGTCGGAACGGGCCAAAAAGCTGTTGGGACGCTTTTCGGGGTTTAATCTGATAAAGGTTCCGGATTCGACCATTTCCTGGCAGAGGCGGTCATACTCTTCCTGGCTGCCGTCGCACCAGTGAATCTTGTCCGGAGTGCAAAGCTGGGCGATCTTCTCGACCCAGGCTACAAGCTTTTGATTTTTGCAGGTGGTGTTTGTCATAGTGGTCTGCGTTTTCAAAGGCTGAGGCTTGCTTTCCTCCCGTCGGGAAAGCTATTAAAGTAAAAAAATATTTAAAAACTTCCCTTGTACGGGCAGCCGGTCTGGGCAAAAAAAAACTGCGGAATAATCAATTGCCGCAGTCTGAAAATGAATAGAGACAAATAATTACGAGTTTTGGCTTTCCAGGCGCTGCCGGCGCCGCAGAGCCGCTTCTTCAGCCGCCTTGGCGGCCTCCGGAGTCTGGGGAGTTTTGGGCGGCTTGGGCGCTTTGCGCTGGGGAGGGAGCTTCCCCTTGGGAGTGGGCGGGGGAATGACGATGCCGGGCAGGGAGGCCAGGGCCGGGAAATCGCCGCGGTGCTTTTGTATGAGCTCGGCCAGGTTGTTGAAGTCCTGTATGGGCTTGTCGGAGTTAGGCATGAGCGGGGTGCTTTCTACCATCAGCAGTATGTCCATGGTCAGAGCCAGGGAAGTGATGGTAGGCATATTCTCCTCGGTTAAAAGCTGGGAATGGACTAAGTTGTTGCGCAGGTTTTCCAGCTCCGAAAAGTATTCCTGACCTTTGCGGCGCGAGGCGAAGTGGAGAGCGTCGGCGGTCTTGGGGTTGCGCAGCAGTATATCGGCCTTGTCGGCAAACTGCAGGCAGTCAATCAGCGCGATCTTTTCTCCGCGTCTGAGCCTCTCTTCCCAGAGAGCCTCGGTTCGGGCCAGACGTCCCGGGGAAATAAATTCCTTCCAGGTATCGCCGGGCATCTGACTGACCACGCCTCGGTACATGAGCATTTCCATTAAGGAGATCAGGCCGAACAGCCACATGCGCACCGGGGCGTCCTGGATGTCGCGCAGAGTTATGCAGGCGGCCGTCTCGCCCAGAATTTTGACAAAGACGGGAGAGGCCTTGGCCAGGCTCAGAATGACCTCCTGCAGGGGCGCGCGGTCGCTTATGACCGGATGCTCCGAGAAGGGACGCATAATTTCCGCACACGAGGAAGCTTCCGAATTCAGGCAGTCCTCTCGCTTGAGCCAGCCGGCGCAGCGGCCTTCAGTTCTTACGGCTACGGCCTGAACGGCGGAGGCGTCAAAGAACTGCAGGGCCTTTTCCGGCTTGGCTTCTGAATCTACGGAAGCCATCAAATTGGCGATATCGCCGGCCGTAAAGGCTTCCTTCAATATTCGGTTTAGGGCCTCCTGAGCGGCCGGGGTGCGGTAGTTTTTGGGAATCATAAGTCAAGGCGTTTCTATAGAAATTGTTTTTCTCCCGCCTGCAGCTTGGCGGCGAAAATGCCTGCGGCTGCGATAAACGCTCATTTTTATTATTGAACTGCATAAATATCCAGGCAGGCATATTTTGTATAAAAATGAAAGCTTGTTCAGATAGGGAAAATATAAAGCTGAGTTTTATTATTAAGGTGATTTTTAATGGGTATATTAAACGGTTTAAGAAAAAAGGCCGCGTTGGGAGCGGCCGCTTTGACGCTGCTGGGCGGCGTGCTGCATTTTGCCTTTAAGGCTGAAAACGCAGCCTGGGCCGAAGCTCCCAAATGGGAGAGCATGGGCGTTCCCGATACCTCCGGCGGCCTGGTGGTCGATCCCCATTTGATGAATCTCAACAAGCTGCAGGTATTTTTCGGCTGCAGCAATCCCAACAATAAGATAAAGGCTCCGGAATTTGCTTTCTCGGTTTCCGACGACGGAAAAAAGTGGACCGACGTCAAGTCTCCCTTCTTTGGCTACAACATGCCGGGCGTGCGCAAAGTATCCTGCGCTTTGGCCAAAAAGACGGTCGGCATTATTTTTCAGCACAATATTGTCGATCAGGGGCCTAACGCCTTTGAAGTCATGTACGCTTATTCCGGCGACAGCGGCTGGAGCTTCAGCAAGCCGGCCGTCTGCGACAGCTTTGTCTCCGACAGCGTTTCCGAAACCGCGGTCAATATAGCCGGAGTCTCCGGAAGAAAGCCGGCTCTCTGCTTCGGCTGGCTGGCGGAGGGCTTCAAGGTGAAGGCGGCTCTTTTCGACCCCACCTTGAGAGCAGATCGCCCCAGAGCCAACAATCTGGGACGCTATGCCGCCGGCGGAGAACGCATCGAGATGGGCGGAGAGGAAAACGGCGGCTTTGTCTGTGTTTGGAACGACGGCAGCGGTCTGCTCAGCTCTTATATAAAGCCGCTTATTGGGACCAATGAGGAACCTGTTAAAGTGGCTTCCGGCAAGTTCGGCCTCAATTTTTCCGTAAGCAACAACGGCAGCGGCAGACACGCCCTTTTGGTTTACGATCTGCCCCGCCTGCGCAAGGGCGAGAACGCCCGCCGTCAGGTACGTCTTTGGAAGGACGGCGGCTGGCAGAATGTAGAAGCGGCGCCTCCGGCCAAGGGCGAGGCGCCCTTGGGGGCGAGTCTGAGCTCCTGCCAGGATAAGGACGGCAGCCTTTATGTGGCTTCTCTCAGCAAGGACGGTCAGACAATTTATTATTCAGCGTTGAAGGACGGACGCTTTTCCGAGCCTGAAGCGGCTATGAAGCTCAAGCCCCTCATCGGCTGCACCGGTTTCAGCATAGCCGTTCTGAATGATTATGTATATATTTATGCCAGTCAGGGGCCGAGCTGCCAACTGGTGAGGCGCAGGATATAAAGAGCATGTCAGATAAATTGAGCGAGTTTTTGCGCCGACGCTCTGAAGAAGCCGCCCGTGAGCCGGATCCTATGGAGCGTTCGCGGCGGCTTAAGCTTCTTTTTGAAGATATCTATGCCGAATTGGAAAAATCCGCGCAGCCGCAGGCGCTGGTTTCAGCCTGTCTGCTGGGCGTTCCCTGCCGCTATGACGGCAAATCAAAGCCGGACTTGAGCTTATGCGGACGCTTTAATGCGGGGGAGCTGATCCCGGTCTGTCCCGAAGTACAGGGCGGCCTTCCCACACCCAGAACGCCCTCCGGGGTTACCGAGAGCGGACAGGCGGTCCTGGATGGATGCGGCAGAGTGATTAACCGACAAGGCGAGGATGTTTCGTTTTATTTTATTAAAGGAGCAGAGATAGCTTACCGTACAGCTGAACGGTTTAAAGTTTGCCGGGCCGTTTTGAAGCAGCACAGTCCCTCCTGCGGCTGCGGCAGTACGGGCGGCGTTCAGGGAACGCGCCTGACTGCCGACGGCGTAGCCTGCGCGCTGCTTAAGAGCCAAGGTCTGACCGTCGAGGCTGCCGGCGAGTGAGAGCGAGCTGAGAGACCGTCCGCTTCTCCAGATTATGTCGGCTGAAAATTGAGGATTAATTGTTATGCAGATAGTTGTTCATTATCATGAAATAGCCCTAAAGGGCAATAACCGCAATCTCTTTGTCAAGCAGCTTATCAGAAACCTGCGCCGCGCTTTTCAGGATTTCGGCAAAATTTCCGCCCGTTCACTCTTTGGACGCGTGACCTTTGAGCTGGATACGGATAATATTGAAGAGGTGCATCGGCGCATGCGCGGCGTCTTCGGAGTTGCCAACTACGCCGTCGCTTACGAGGTTCCCCAGGATTTTGAGACAATGAAAGAGACTGCCTGGAAATGTTTTCAGGAGACTCAGGGGCGCACCTTTGCCGTGCGCTGCCGCCGCGCCGATAAGAGTTTCCCCATGCGCTCGGGAGAAATAGAAAGAGAGATAGGCGGCTATATATTTGATAAATGTCTCTCTTCCGGACGCGATATTAAGGTAGACTTAACTAATCCGGATATTACCGTGCGTCTGGAGCTTGTGGGAAAGCTGGCTCTTATTTCCGGCGAGCGCCGTCAGGGACCGGGTGGACTCCCCAGCGGTACGGCCGGAAAGGTCGTCGGTATGCTTAGTTCCGGCTTCGATTCGCCCATAGCCTGCTGGCAGCTGATGAAGCGCGGCGCCGACGTCATTATGTGCCACTTTCATTCCTATCCCTTTACCAATAAAGCCAGTCTGGAAAACTGCACGCTTCTGGCGGATCTGCTCACCCGTTACCAGTATAAGACCAAGCTGTATCTGGTCAGCTTCGCGCCGGTGCAGGAGGAGCTTCTGAGCATGACTCCTGCCGATATGCGCATGATCCTCTACCGCCGCTCTATGGTGCGCATAGCCTCCAAGGTGGCTGAGCGCGAAGGCGCTTTAGCTTTGGTTACCGGCGAAAGCCTGGGACAGGTGGCTTCGCAGACGCTGCCCAATATGCGGGTAATAGATGAAGCCGCCGAGCTGCCAATGCTGCGTCCTTTAGTCGGAACCGACAAAGACGATATAATTAAATTATCCCGCGAGATCGGTGCTTATGAGCTTTCCGCCCGTCCCTACGAAGACTGCTGTTCCTTGATGCTGGCCAAGCATCCCTGCACCAAAGCCCGTCTCAAGGATGTTCTGGATCTGGAGAGCGCCATGGAGCTTGAGGAACTGGAGGCTCAAGCGGTAAAAAACGCCGAGGTTATTGAAATTAAATGGATGGGCGATCACGCCGAGCATAAGCAGCTTCAGGCGCCCGTCTACAAGGAGGGAGCAATGGGCTGCCCTCTGGACTTATAGACGGTTCCGCTGAGTGATAATCAGGCGGTAAATAAATATTATGATTCGGGCTGCTCCGGCGGGAGCGGCTCTTTTTCTTTGGCGGCGACTTTTAAGGGGTTATGACGTTCGATTATGGCGGTCTGCATGGCCTTGGGCGAGGTCTGATCGATGGGATGAAGCATATCGTATGCCAGCCGCAGAGCGGCGTAAGCGCAGCCTAAAAAGACAGCGGCGCACACGGTATGCGAAGTCAAGGGCCGCCAGCCGAAGCAGAGAGGAAGGGCTCCGAAAAAAGCGCCCAGGGAGAATACTCCGAAGGAGGCCGCTCTTTTATCTTTCCAAAGTTTTCCGCAGACCCACACTAAAACAGGAACTGTGCAGTGGAAAGCCAGCAGAGCCAGCAGGCCGCAGAGCGGTTTATCGAAGAACATGAACAGCAGAGCGGCTGACAGGGTGCTGAAAAGCGTCGTCTTCATCAATCCGAAGCGATCGGCCAGAAAGGCGCCCAGGGCCAGGCCGAAGGCGCCGGCAAAGGCGGCATAAAGCCTGTAGCTGTTAAGCCACAGAGCCTCCGAGGTGGTTATTTTTACATACAGATGCAGAGCGGCTGCGGCTGATATCAAAATCAGTGCGATAAAAGCCTTTTTGGGAATTTTAGTTAATTTAAAATCAGGATTTTCCGAAACAAACTGGGGATTGGTTTTGTAATTGAAAATTACAAACAAAACGGTAAACAAAAAGAGCGAAAACAGAGGCGCCGCGTAGGATATCTCTTTAGCTGGGCCGCCTGCGTACATACCCAAAGCAAAACCTAAAAGGCTGCCTCCCATGAAAAGTCCCACCGGCGTTATCCGCTCCGGCCAGACGCCTAAAATCTCCGCCGCCGTTCCCGCCTGCAGCAGGGCTATCCCCAGCCCGCTGAGCGCGGCGACCGGAATGGACATGCCGTCAAAGGCAAAGGCCAGGGATATGACCAGACAGCCTGCGGCGGTTACGGCGGCGTTGTGATCGAATTTATCGGCCAGAACGCCCAACGGCAGAGGTAGAGCCAAACCGCAGAAGGACATCAGAACCGGCAGCAGGTTTGAATCGCCCAGATCGGGCAGAGTCCAGGTCGACAGAGCAAAAGCGGCGGCAAAACAGGCCAGCAGGTTAAGCAGAATATAGACGGCGCTCTTCTTCATCGCTATTTTTTGAGGAAGCTCAGAATATTATCCACCTTTATGGCGCTTTTATCTTCGGGAGCGTCTTTGGCTTCCTGTTCTTCCGTATCGGCTGGCTGACTCTCTTTTTCAGCTTCTGCCTGTTCCAGTTCGGCGGTTTTGTCCGCTTCCGGGACTTTGGGATCGTCGCCGCTTTCTGAGCTCAGGTCCTCCGGTATGCTGTTAAGCTCTTCCTCTTTTATCTCTTCAACCTGCTCTTCGTCGGCTTCGGGTATCAATTCGGAGGCAGCCTCTTCGCCGTTTTCGTCGATAAATTCGCTGTCGACGCTTTCGACTTCGTCTCCCTCGAAGCTTTGAGGCTCGCTCTGAATTTTATTGTCCTTGAGATCGGCTACGCCGTTGACGATCAATTTAACGTGGCCCAGAGTCACTTCCTGAGTGGAGAGAACGCATAAGCCGGGAAGGTCGGAAGCGATGAGGCGGGAGAGGAAGTTGCGCAGTCTGCCGTCGGTTACGACTACGGGCGGATTTCCGGCTTCCTCCAAACCTGATTTCAGAGCGTAGGCCACAATGTCGGCTTTTTCTTCAAAGTCGGTGCTGCCGATGGGGTTGATGTAATTCATTTCCTTCAGCTCGGCAATTAAACCCTCGATTTCCGGACCGGTGATGATGGCCAGCAATTCGTTGTTCTGATTGAGGTTGGCGCTGCAGATCTGTCTGGCCAGGGCCTGGCGGCAGGCCTCAACCACGATTTCCGTCTCCTGAATATTGTCAAGATTGTCGCCTACGGTTTCCAGAATAGTCACCAGATTGCTGAGAGCTACGCGCTCCCTCAGCAGGTTCTGGAGGATCTTGCGCAGAGCCCGCAGATTTTTGTAATTGGTGATAAATTCTTCGACTACGACCGGATGAGTTATCTGCAGGCGGGAGATAAGGTTGAAGGTATCCTGCAGACCGAGCAGCTCGGGCGCAGATTCCAGCATCAGCCCCTTGATATGGGTCAGCAGCACCTGGAGGGGGCCTACCAGGACGCAGCCGAGCTTCTCTGCCTTTTCTCTCTGATTCTCCAGAATCCATTTGGCTTTCATGCGATAGGTGGGCTCGACGGCGCTCCAGCCTTCAAGGGAAGAAAGCTGGTCAAAGGAGCCTATGGCCAAAAAGCGGTCCAGGAATATTTCTCCGTCGGTCAGGGGAGAGTTTTTCAGCAAAATTTTATACTGATACTGATCTAACTTTAAGTTGTCTTTGATTCTGATGCCGGCGGGGACTAAGCCGGATTCTCTGGCAATTTCGTCGCGCAGATGGGGCATCGCCTGCACTAAGGGAGCTCCGCACTGGGGGTCTACCAGAGGCAGCAGGCCGCGTCCCAGCTCTACGACTATGGGGTCCTGATAGACGTAAGGATCGATGCCGGGATCGCTGTTGCCGTCAAAGCTGACGGTCATTTCGCCGGCTACGCTCCAGCCGTCGTTGACCAGACGCATAAGAATTTGCTGCATCTGAGCGTCCAAAACGCAATTTTCACCTACGTAAAGCAGGGCGGTCTGATCGTCTTTAAGCAGCTTTATATAAACCTGCTGACCGCGTTCGCTGCGCTTCCAGGGAGCAAAGTCCGCATGCAGGGCTTCGGTATTAAAAATCTGCAGATTAACCTTGAATTCATCTATCTTAGGAAGTGCCATTTTTATCCTCTTTCGTCATGTGAAAATTGCGGCGGTTTCGGAATCGGCGCGCTAATACTGTACGGGAGTGGGCAGATCGGAAGGACGGTCCGCTTCCGAAGCTATGGGTGTGGGCGCAGGTTCGGCGGGAGGCGCTTCCTGCGGAGCCTGCGCTTCCGGCTGGCGGCTGCCTGCGTCAGCTTTGGGGAGCGCTTTGGCCTGCACGGTGTGTCCCTGAGAGACCGGCGGAGGTTCTATGGTTTTTATCTGTTCGGTGGCGGAAACCGGTTTGTCGGGAGTCTGCGCAGGAACGGCCGCACCGTCGGATTCGGCATTTTCAGCGGCGGGGGGCTGCGGCTTTTCGGATTCTGTCTCCGGCTTGGCGGGAGCTCCCAGAGGCGTGCCTTCGAGAGAAATCTCTACCTTCTGCTGCTTCTTTTCCGAAGCGGGCTCCAGATTAAAGTCAAAGGGAGCTTCCGCAGCAATGTAGGCTAACTCGCCTTGGGCGGTTTTAGCTAAATCGGTGCCGAAGTTTTTGCTGATGAAACTGTCCAAGTCCGGACAGTTAACCGATTTAACGCTGCCGGTTACGGTAACTTTGCTGCTAATCTGCTTTTCTATCGCCTGAGCCGGAATTACATCAGGCGCCTGTACTAAAATAGCCTGGTTGGGGGCTTTGGAATTGAGCAGCAGAAAGAATCTGTCTATATTATCCGGGGCTTTTTCGGCCAGAGCGGCCAAATGCACTTTGATATCCCCGGCGGAGCCGTAAACCGCCAGTCCCGTAACCGATTCATAGCGCTCGGCCGCCAGACCTTCGGATTGGAAGCCGGTATTGGAAACTATATTTTTCGGAGCGTCCGATCTGGCAGGCTGCCGATCGCAGGCTATGGAGCCGGATAAGAGCAGCGCGGCGGTTAACAAAGAAATATAACTCTTTTTGAAATTCATATTTAAAGACCTCATTTGCAGATCATATTTGCAGAACTTTGCTCCTTCGCTATTTCTGAATTGAATTTGTTCGTTCCTGGTTGAAGTCGGCGCTTGACGCAATATTGTAATTGGGGAGTTGTATCTCTGCCGAATAGGAAACAAGGAGCTTATCTAGAAAATAAAAAAGTCATGTCTAAGTTTTTGTCTATTGATGAAGTTGCCGATTTAATTTCCGTATCTGCCGATACTATCAGAGAATGGATATCGGAGGGGAAATTAACCGCTTCCAGGAGAGCCGGCGAAATGGTTCTGCGCAGCGCAGAGGTGCAGAAGCTGCTGGATAAGTATTCCGTTCCTCATGAAGAAGGGAGGTCCGGCGCTAAGTCCGGCGCAGCGCAGGGAGGTTATTTGGGCGGGTCTCCTTCCGAGACGGGCGAGGATCCTGCCAGCTATTACGGATATGAAAATTTCGGCTATGAGAATGAGACGCCTGCGTTTGCGCCTCCTAATATCGCCGCCAAGGCCGGCGCTAAGGCGATAGCCGCCTCCATGGCTGAGGAAAACGTGAACGAGGGGACCGAAGCCCAGGAGTTTATGCCTGAAAGAACGCCCAACGTTGTGCGCTCCAAGTTTGACGTAGTCAGCCAGAACGGCGGAAACGCCGATATCTCTTTGGATTATGACTCGCTTTACGATATGGACGCCGATGAATACGAGCTTCAGAAGCGCTTCAGCATGATGGAAAAGCCTCTGGCGGAAAAGTCGGAAATCTGCGGCAATTTTGTCGGTATCAAAGGTTATGGGGGCAAGGGCGGCGAGAACAGAAAAAGCGATACGTCCGATTTTGAAAAGGCCCTTAATAAGGTTATGGAGCCGGTTATGCGCGCTCAGGCCCGGGTTATTAAGCTGCTGAACGAATCGCGGCGGGAAGCTCCCGTGGCTTCTCTGCCTATTCCCGCTCCCAACAGCTCCGATAAGATGCTTTCGCGCATAGAAGAAAAGCTGAACGCCTTGAAAACGGACGCGGAAGCCGTCCGCACTGATGGCGGAGTCAGAGAAGAACTTGCGTCGCTGCGGGATTTTATTGAAGCAAGCTTAGCCAAAAGAGAGTCTGCCGAGGCCGCTCCTGATAAGGAGACCGCCGTCGGGATCAGCAAAACAGACCTGGAAACTCTGCGGGAAACTCTGCAGAAGGACTTAGACGCTATACGATCCGACGTCAATACAATTTCTTTAGGCGGGGAAGAAAACGCCGAAAGATTCAAAGAACTGGAAACAAATTTAGACGGGCTTCAGAAAAAATACGATCTTCTGCTGCAAAAATACAATAACGTCCGCATTGAACATGAGCGCTTTGTGGCGGAGCATGCCGAATATGCGGCTAAGAACAATGTCGCAGCCATTCTGGACCGTCTGGAAGCTCTGCGCGAGCCTCTTGACGCGCACAGTCTGAGCAATGAGGATTTTGCTCAGAAGATAGTCGAGCATGTCGAAGAATTAAAGATATATATAGAAACTCTGGAAGGCCGTTATGAAGCCTGCGAAGAGGAAACTTCGACGCTTCAGCTTATGGTTGATAAGCTCCAGAGCGAGAACGGCCGCCTGAAGGAAGAGAATAAGAATTTCAGCGAGCAGATTGACCAG
The DNA here is from genome assembly GCA_017458675.1 of bacterium. Taxonomy (GTDB): domain Bacteria; phylum Vulcanimicrobiota; class Xenobia; order Xenobiales; family Xenobiaceae; genus RGIG3641. Next base: position 39,882 of record JAFTAM010000016.1, on the reverse strand, counting down.
CTGGGATCTTCAGATAAAGCTTATGATAAACTTAAGGCGGAATATGACGAGCTGAAGGAAGCTTCAGATACCGCCAAGGAGACTTATCTCAAATTACAGGAGCAGTATCTGGTTATCAAGGATCGCAATCAGGAACTCAGCGATGAGGTGCAGGCTCTGACGGCGCTGCAGAGTGAAAAAGAGGCTGAGGCTGAGCGCCTTCAGGAGGAGCTTGTCGCCGTGCGCACAGCTTCTACTTCTTCAGGCGCTCAGATGGACGAGTTGGAATCCATGGTGGAGGAAGCCGCCCGCAGCGAGCAAGAGGCTTTAGCTAAAGCTGAAGAACTGGAAAATCAGCTGGCTGAGCTCAGTGAAGCCAATGAGGCTAACGAAGCCAAGGCCGCCGAGGCTGAAGCGGCTTTGGAGAAGGCGGAGGCTGAGAACGAGCAATTTAAAGAAGAACTTGAAGAATGCCGCGCCCGTTTGAAAGTTTTGGAGGAAGAGCAGAGCGATTCTGCTTCCGCCAATGACCAAGCCCTGCAGGAAGCGCAGAAGGAGATCGTGTCTCTGCAGGATCAGCTTCAGCAGCAGAGAGAGATAGTGGCTCAGATAAGTTCTGAGAGCGCTCTCTTCAGCAGCAATATGGAAGCTGAAAAAACTAAGCTGCTCAGACTTGTAAGCAGTCTGCAGGCTAAGAATGAGGATCTGACGGCTCAGCTCGGCAATTCCGGCTCTAAGAATTCAGACGGAGCAATAGAAGCGGCCGAGCAAATGATTCGGAATCTGCAGAACGAGCTTCAGGACGCTAAAGATAAGCTTCAGGAAGCGGAACGTCAGTTGGCTGAGGAGCCGGTCGGCGGCGAACTGGACGAGCTGACGGCTCAGAATGAGGAACTCCGAGAGGAGATCGAAGCTTTGCGCTATGAGCTGGATAATAAAGACGCCGCTGCAGGTTTTGACGCTCCCGAGGATCTCATGGCCGAGCTGCAGGCTCTCGAGGCCGAGACTGAGGTCAAAGACCGCATGCTTGAAGACGCCAGACAGGAAACCTCCGGGCTGCGCGAAGAGCTGGACCGTCTCAAGAAGGCTCTCTTTGAGCAGCAGCAGCTGTATGAGCGCGAGCATAAGGAGTGGTCGGAGATAGTTAAAAAGCAGGTCCGCGGCGAGGAGGTTACGACTTCGCAGGACAGCGCCAGGGGAGGTTTCCGTCTCTTTAAGAACCGCAGCAGCAATTTATAATATGCTTTAAATTTTGCATTTAAAAGCCGCCGCAGGATAAATGAATATTTTATGCGGGCGGCTTTTATTTTTCGGCGGATGCCTTCATGCCTTCGGCTGAGGCGGGCCGGTTCGTTCATAATTATTATTTAGAGAAAGCAGGTCGGTATGCCGCAGGACAAAGTTAAGGAAAATTCCGGTAATTTAGGTCTATGGGCCGCTTTGGCCAGTTTGGGCTACATGTTTTGGTGTCTGGGGGGAATGGAAATGGTGGAGCGCCTGGCCTTTTACGGCCTTCGCTCGCTGGTTATGCTGTATGCGGTAATTCCCTCGGCTGAAGGCGGCTTGGGCATAACTGTCGCCCGGCTGGGAGTTATCCTGGCGGTATGGTCTGCGCTGCAGGGCTTTCTGCCGTTTTTTATAGGCGGCTTAGCCGATAAATACGGCTATAAGCTGATGATGGGCGTTTCAACCCTTCTGAAGACCGCCTCGTTTGTCATGATGATCTTCTGCCACGATTTTTGGAGCTTTTTGGTGAGCGTAGTCGTTTTGGCGGTAGGAACCTCCTTCTGGGTCCCAAGCGTTCAGGGAGCGGTAGCAAAGGCCACAAATCCGGAAAACTCCTCTCTGGGCTGGGGACTTTTTTATCAGGCCGTAAATTTAGGAGCTTTCCTTTCTCCTTTGGTGGCTGGCTATCTGCGAAAGATGTCCTGGGATTACGTCTTTCTGGCCTGCGCCATTGTCGGCAGCGTTAATTTGCTGATTCTGCTTACCTATAAGGAGCCCGGCCGCGAGGAGCGCGAGCAGCTGAAGGCTGAGAACGAGAAGAAGCGTCAGGGCTTCGGAGCGTTGCTGAAAAACGGCGCTGAAGTAATTAAGGACCCGAAAATGTATTTGTTCCTGTTTATATTTTCGGGCTTTTATCTGCTGTACAGCTATATGTTCGATATTCTGCCCCTGCACATCAACGACTGGGTCAACAGCACCGATATTGTCAATACTCTGACCTCCTGGCATATTGACGTTAAGAATAAGATAATCAGCTTCATCATGGTTCTGGATAAAACCGGCAGCTTTGTTCAGCCTGAGGGAATGCTCAACATAAACTGCGCCATCATTATGACGGTCTGCTTTATCTTTGCTTATCTGTCATCTAAGATGAAGATTCTGCACAGTATCTCCCTGGGTTTCGTCTTTGTGGCCGCTTCCATGGCTCTGCTGGGCGTATCCCATATGGGCTGGATCTGCGCCCTGGCCGTAGTAGTCTTTACTCTGGGCGAGATGTTTTCCAATGTTAAATTCAGTGAATTTGTGGGCAACTATTTGGCCCCTGACGATAAAAAGGCCACCTATCTGGGCATCGCTCAGGTCTCTTATGCGGTGAGCGCCACCCTCGAGGGTTATTTCGGACCGTTTATTTACGAGATCTTTTCCTCTAAAGATACTTTTGCCCGAAAGCTGCTGGGCGAAGCCTACAATATGAACGCCGACCAGCTGGAGGCTATACCTCCCGGAGAAGCCTTTGAGCGTTTAACGGAGGTCAGCGGTATTTCTGCCGACGTGCTGACCAGGCAGATGTACAGCGATTTTGCCGTAGCCAATGTCTGGTTCTTCTTCGGAGCTATCGGTCTGCTTACGGCTTTGGCGATGTTTGCTTATTCAGTGTGGTACGGACGCCATGCCGGGGATAAGGCTGTAAAGACCGGGGAACCTGCAGAAGCCGCTGCGTCTGAGGCCGATTCGAAAAGGGATGCGGAAGATTTTAAGGTTGCTCCCGAAACTGCGGAAGCGCAGAAAGAAACCGGAGCAGAGGTTAAGGCAGATAAGGGCGCCGTCGGAACAGCGGAAGCAGACGGCGGGACTGATAAGGCTAAAGGCGGGGGCGAAGAGAGCAAAAAATAATTTGAGGTTAAATAAGTATGACGGAAGCTAAAGGCAGCAATACCGATATAAAGCAGCTAGGGCTTTTTGCGGCTATCCTGAGCCTGGGTTATGTATTTTGGATAGTCGGCGCCATGGAGATGGTAGAAAGACTGGCCTATTACGGCGTGCGCGCCGTGGCCGGTCTCTATGCCACCACCGCGGCCTCTGAGGGCGGCTTGGGCATAACCGCCGCCAAGTTCGGCATCATTTTGATGGTGTGGTCGGGATTCCAGGGGTTTGTGCCTATCTTTGTGGGCGGTCTGGCCGATCGTTACGGCTATAAGCTGATGATCGGCATCTCCACGGTAGTCAAGATGACCGCTTATCTGATAATGGCCTTTTTCCCCACCTTTTACGGATTTTTGGCGGGCGCCATTTGTCTGGCCACCGGTACGGCTATTTTTAAGCCGGGCATTCAGGGCACATTGGCCAAAAGCACCAAGCCGGAGAACAGCTCCATGGCCTGGGGCGTCTTCTATCAGACCGTAAATATCGGAGGTTTTATCGGTCCCCTGATGGCCGGTTTCCTGCGCAAGATGGAGTGGAGCCACGTTTTCTTTGCCTGCGCCGCCATCATCGCCTGCAACTTCATTCTGCTTCTTACTTATAAGGAGCCCGGTTTGGAGGAGCGTCTGGCCCGTCAGAAGGAGCTTAAGGAAAAGAATATCAAGCAGCGCAGTCTGGCCGCCGATACCTGGAACGAGCTCAAGCGTCCCCATCTGTGCGTCTTTTTGGCAATCTTCACAGGCTTTTACTTCATGTTCAACTGCCTCTTCGACGTTCTGCCGCTGTACATCCGCGACTGGGTGGACAGCCGGGACGTGGTGAGCACAGTTTCGCAGTTCTTCAGCATGGACAACAAGATTATAGGCTTTGTGATGATCCTGGACAAGACCAAGTCCTATGTGCAGCCAGAGGGCATGATGAACCTCAACTGCGCGCTGATTATGACGACCTGTTTCTTCTTTGCCTGGGTTTCCTCCAAGATGAAGATCCTGCGCAGCATCGCTCTGGGTACTTCGCTGGCCGCGCTGGCTATGTGTCTTTTGGGTCTTTCCCATATGGGCTGGACCTGTTTAATGGCCATCGCCGTCTTCAGCGTAGGCGAAATGCTTTCCAGCCCCAAGTTCAGCGAGTTCGTGGGCACGCATCTGGCTTCGAGCGATAAAAAGGCCATGTATCTGGGTCTGGCTCAGATGTCCTTTGCCATCGGCTCTACTCTGGAGGGCTTTGTAGGTCCCAGGCTCTACGATTTCTTTTCCTCTAAGGACAATTTCTCCCGGGAACTGATCGCTTCCATGAACCTGCTTCCTGCCGACGAGGCCGCCGCCGTTCCTCACGGCGAAGCTTTCAGCCGTTTAATTGAGCTCAGCGGCCAGACTCCCCAGGAACTGACGCAGATTATGTATCAGAGCCATCACGCGCCCTACATGTGGTATGTAATGGCCGGCGTTGGCTTTACGACGGCAATTCTGATTCTTGCCTATTCGGTATGGTGGTCGAAGACCGGAACCAGCCAGGCCGTGCTTGCCGCCCAGGCTCAGCAGGGTGAAAAGGCGGAAGATTCTGCCGACGTCTCTGAAGCGAAAGGTTCTCCCGAGGTACCCGCAGCGGAAATTCAAGCTGACGGCGCCAAAGGCGCTGAAGCTGAAAAAACAGCTGAGCCGGAAGAGGCAAGACTCTAATTCTTAGCAGCTGTCTGCAAGGCAGCTGCTGAGCAGCTGAAAAAAATGGCCCGGAATGACACGGCAGCTGTCATTCCGGGCCTTTATATTTCAATATTGGTCTGGAGTATGAACGCAGTATTCAGTTATGTTGTATCTGAGCCTGTTCCTGGCTGTATTTTTCCATAAAAGCTTTGAACGCTTCCTCTGATATCTCAGCGCGTCTGCAGGCTTCGCCTACAGAAATTAATCCGTCCTTCACCAGATTGATAAATACGGATATTATGCCTTCTTTTTTGCCTTGAGCAATACCTTGAGCCTTACCTTCAGCAATACCTTGAGCCTTGCCTTCAGCAATTCCTTGAGCCTTGCCTTGAGCAATGCCTTGAGCCATGCCTTGAGCTAAACCTTGAGCTATTGCTTCCGCTTTGACCTGGGCTAAACTGCCCTTAAATAAATTTTCCAGAGCTTCGTCCATTTCTTCCTGTCCTTTCCGAGAGTTGAAAAAGTAATGTTTGATTGTGGAAATATTGGCAAAATCTTCAAAGTTATAGGCGTCCCGGTTTACGAAAATCTCCATTAACCGAGAAATTTTGGAATTGTCCCTGGCCAGCGCGTTTATGTATATTTCCGTACAGCCGTTATCCAATACATCGCCGAAGCCGCGCAGCACGCGGTCAACCTTATATATAGGACTATTGTAGCCGAAAATATCAAATTCGCATATATAAATTATGCAGACATTGGGAATATCCGCAAAATCCATCTGAGGCAGGCTGGATTCGGCGGTCAGCAGGGCAGAATGGAAACGTACTCTTCTCTGATGATCGCCGTGCTCGCCGGTTTGAACTTCGATATTAACCAGATCGCCGTTCCCTAAGCGGCATTTGGCGTCCAGAATGACGGAACGGCGGCCGGGATTGGCTAAATCGTACTGAACGCAGTTTTCTTCTACTGTAAGTTTACCGTCGTCGAAAACTGTGCGCAGCAGCTCTTCGCACCAGCTTTTGGATTTAGCGCAGAGGCGAAACATAAGGTCGTTGATAGGCCTTAGGTTTTTCAGATATTCCTGTTTGTCGTAAAAAGGCAAGCGGATAGCGTCATTCACAGATTTCTCACCTCCGTTAATGAATATTTGACAATACTGATTATGGAGGAACCGCCTGAAAAAAATGAGAAACGGGCGGTTAAGGCTGTCAGCTTGCAGCCAGATTCTGCAGGTTTATTATTTATCCGCAGGGCAGCTTTACCGTGAATACGGTGCTCCCGGGGCACGATTCGGCCAGGAGCTCGCCGTTCAGTTTGGAGAGAATCTCCCGGCTTACGGAGAGGCCGAGACCCGTGCCGCAGCCTGGCTCCTTGGTGGTGAAAAAGGGCTCAAATATACGCTTTAAATGGTCGGGGGCTATGCCGCAGCCGTTGTCCTTAAAGCATAGCTCGACGAGTCCCTTTGAATCTATATGCGAGCTGATTTCCAAAATATGCGGTTCGGGGCTGTCCTTTACGGCGTCGCAGCTGTTGAGTATTAAATTGGTAAAGACCTGCTGCATTTCGCTGCGGTTGACTGTGCATAGAGGGAGCTCTCCCAAAGTTTTTCTGACGGTAAGGCCGCATTTTTTGAGCCTGTGTCCGATTAAAGCGATGGCGTCGTCTATGATCAGATTTAAATTGATGGGACGGAGGTCTTTCTGAGCTTCCTCCCGCGAATAATAGAGCAGATTTTTTATGATGCTCTGCGCGTGCTGAGCGGCTTTTTTGGCGGTATCCAGCCTTTCGGCGGCGGTCTGCGTCTTTTCACGCTTCAGACTGAGAGCGGCGGAATCGATGCCCAGAATTACCGAACCCAGAGGGGTGTTAAGCTCATGGGCCAGACCTGCGGCCATCTGTCCTATGGCCGCCATTTTGCCGGACTGGATCAGGGAGGCCTGCGATTTCTTCAGATCCTGATTGGCCCTCTGCAGCTGCATTTGCAGACGGCGGCTGCGCAATATAACGTCCAGGCGTTCGGCCAGCAGCTGCATAATGTCCTGATCCTGTCGGGAAAAGGCGTCGGTTCGGCAGGCGCCCAGGATGACGGCGTCGCTTACGGCGCGGCATTTGTCAGGTTCGTCGGAATCGCACTCTTCGCTCAGATAGCGGCTCATGACGGGCACTGCCAGGATCGAAATTATTTCAGGATGGGGAGGCTTAAATCTGCTTCCTCTGAGATCGTCAATGAGCAGGGGACGTCGGTTGCGGCAGACGCAGCGGCGCAGTTCCTCAAGCGAGCGGCGGCTTTCCGCTGAAACAGGCTGAGGCGGCGGAGCCGCTTCTCTTTCGCAGTCGGATTGCTCTTTTTCGCCGTCGTTTTCTCCGCCGAATACGAAGCATACGCAGTCTGCTTCAATAATGGTTTTGACGAGACTTTCAATTTCATTTAAAGCAGCCCGGCTGCCGCTCAAATCCAGCGCCCGGTTAAGGCCGGCCATAAATTCGTTGATTCTCTCATTCCAGGCTGACAAATAGGCGTTGGCTTGAGCCAGCTCCTGCAGCTGCTTTTGCAGATCCTCGGCATGCTGCGATTCACGGTCGGCCAGGCCGATTTTTAAGGCGGCTTCTTTTAAGAGGCGTATTTCTCTGTCATTGAATTCTTTATGTGAGCGGGCCAGCCAAAGAACGGAACCTTCCGCCATAAATACGGCTATCTGAAAGGGATAAGCAAATGGACCGGGCGGCAGCTGCAGATCTGATTCTGCCAATTCCTGCAGAGTAACAGCCGTCCGGCGGCAGCAGGCCATATTCAGGAGAGGGTCCTGAAGGTCCAATAGATCCCAGTTTTTGAGAAGCTCGTCCTCTTTAATATAGAAGCGGGGAACCAGACGGCCGCTGCGGCTGCCGAAAATGGCAGCCTGTTCGATATTTACCATTTTGGCGGTAAGTTCTAAGGCTGTCTTTAAAGTCTCTCCGTTATTTCTCAGGGTCAGTTCCTGTTCGATAATATTGACAAGCTGGCGCTCCTGACGATCGCTGCGAAGCTGTATGGATAGATCGCTGCAGTCCTTCTGAACGGCAAGCAGCTTTTTGTCTTTATTCTCCAGGCTTCTGCTGAGACGCCGGCTGCGCAGCCAGTCTTCGCTCTGAAAGACGGCAAAGCCCCAGGCGCGGCAGCTGATTACGGCGACCGTAATCAGAACAAATAAACAGAAATCGCCGTTCAGGCTTTTATAGGCGGCCAGCCCCAGAATGCCCAGGCTCAGCTCGCAGACGGAGAGACGCTGCCGGCGCATAGCCGCTTCAGGCTCTGCCGCAGCTTTTAGGCCGGGAATAAATATAAAGGGCAGAACGGTGTTGAGCAGCGGATAAAGGCCGATAACGGCCGGCGGCAAGAGCTCGGCATCGGTAAAGCGTACGTCCCCTCGGAGAGCATTGAGGCCTGCGTCAGCCGCCGTTTCCGGCGAGCAGCCGCTCTGAGCCAGAATCCAGAGAGATACCGTCAGAGTCAGCAGACTGCAGGCGGAAAGGAGCAGGGCGGTTTCAGCCGGCCTGCATTCCTGCCGCTGCTTTTCAGGCGTTTCCGTCAGATAGGGAGCGGTAAAAACAGATTTAACTGCGTTTTCAGCGGAGGCGGCTGCGGTATGAACTGAGCGTTTCGCTGAAAAATATAATCTCAGGCGCTCTGTCAGCATACATAGAAATATGACTGCCCAGAGAAGGGGAATATTGCCGGGAACGGCCAGAGCCAGGGCCAGCCAGCAGGCCCAGGCGCAGCTGAAGCGTCCGAACGGAACGAAGCGTATAGGGTGCGTTTCCAGCGCAATTCCCAAAATCAGCAGGAGCATTTTGGGGAAGGAGTCGGCATAATCGGCCGGCCGGCAGGCCTGCAGGTTCTGCGTCAGTAAAAGAAATCCCACAATGCAGATAATTACGGTTAAAGATATTTTATAGCTTTTCATTCATCGCCTTCGCTTTCTTAAAAAGAGCGTTGAGCGCGCTGCCGGGCTCAATATCCAGAGCCAGTCTCAGTCCGGTTTTAAAGTGTCCGTAACAGCTCAGGGCCTGCGAGGGCTGTCCGAGAGCCATATGGGCGCGCATGAGCATTTCACAGCCCGATTCGTTCAGGGGGTCCTGGCGCAGACATATATGGCTCAGTTCCAGGATACTGGACCAGTCGTTCTGCTGCTGATAGTGAGCAAACAGCTTAAGGGCGGCTTCATTGCAGAGATAATTAAAGCGCTGTCTTTTACCCATGGCCCATTCGCTGTCCAGGCCTGGCATAAAAGGCCCTTCGGACAATTCCAGAATGCGCTTTAAATGCTGAAGGCGGTGATTCTGCCGATAATATTTCCAATTCTGCTCGAGCTCTTCGGCGTCGCTGCTCAGAATCAGACGCGGACTGACGGTGAGACAGTCGTCCGTGCGCAGAATGGGATCGTCAAAACGGCAGTGCGGCTTTAAAATGCGGCGGATTGAGGAAAGGGCTTTCCAAAGACTGGCCTGTCCGTTATTGACGGCGTTGGGCCAGAATTCTTCGATAATCTGCGAAATGGAGACTGGTCCTCCGGCGCAGGCCAGACGGACGAATAACTGCTTTATTTTGGAAGTAAGCCAGATTTTACTGTCAGGCGGAGCCGTCCCCAGCCGAACGAGCACTTGACCCATGGTGACGATGTAGATTTTTTGCTGTTCGCTGCAGGCCAAAGAATAGCCGGGCGGCGGCGGACAAGCCACGGTTATGGGAAGCTGCTGCAGTTTATGGTAGGGAAAGTATTGCTGATTAGTTTCAATGAAACGGCATATGGCTGCACAGGTTTTGGAGTCTAGGCGGTTTTGGCTTATCAGCTTTACGCAGGCGGCAATGTTCTGTTTTAAGAATTTTGTCAATAGCTCGCTGAAGAGGCCGTATCCGGAATCTGAAGCCGTCGGAGGCGCTTCCTTCCAATAGATCAGCAGCTCAGCTAATTTGCGGAGCAGTATGGGGAAACAGGCTTCGGCCCGATTATCGCCGTTTTCGATAATAAGCTGCAGATTTAGGCAGCAGGCTGACGGATCGGCTTGATTGGCGTTAAGCAGGGCAAAGAATGCACAGGCGTTCCATGGAGCAGCTTGCAGCTTATCCAGAATGCTGTAAGCGGCACGAAGATATTTCTGACTCAGTTCATCGTTTGCGCCGGCGATGCTAATGCCTATTTGGAGGGCGCTTTTGCCTAAGGCCAGGGGGCCCAGCCGGACCGCCTGCCGCATAGCGCTGTCAAAGAAGCTTTTTGCCAGGTCTGTCTGCTGCTTCTGCAGATCGAAGAGACCTAAATATAGAAAGGCCTGACTTTTGCAAAGGATATTTTCTGATGAAGAGAGCCTGCGGAAGATTTGGCAGGCTTCTTCCTTCCGGCCGGTATGCCACATTGTCAGGGCTATGCTCAGAGCGGCCGAGTCTCCGCTGCCTTCGCCGTTTTGCTCTTCTGCGAGGCAGGGAAGGTATCGGCGTCCTTTTGAGTCTTTAAAAGAGCGCTCGGAAAACAGAACTTCGGCTGTCTCGCCGCCGCACTGAGATTCTATCCAGCCTTCAAGACCGCTTTGCAGCGTTTTTTTTTCGGAGCTGAAAAGAATCTGCAGGACGGTTTCGGCCGCCTGGCTGATTTGCTGATATTCGTCGCCGGCGCTTTGAGCGAACGACTGCCGTAAAGCGGCGGGTTCTCCGGGCAGGCAGCTTATAGCCTTTAATTTATAAAGCGCTCTCAGAATCGCTTCAAATTCTGCCTGCTGGATCGCCGGCGGTTCAAGTCCCATTAAATCAGCCAGACTGCGGGCTGTTCGGGCGGCGGAAGCCGCCGAGGCGGCCGCTTGCTCCTGCAGCTTTCTGCCGCTGAGAGAGGAAATTAAGGTTGTCAGGGCATAGGAAAACAGAGTCTGCAGTTTTTCATTTACATAGGAAATTCGCCGTCTCTTTTTGGTGAGCTGCAGAAGCTCGCTGACTTTATCGAGAAAAATATTGAGCTCGAAGGGCTTGTGCAGATAATCCGCTGCACCCAGACGGAGGGCCCGTATCGAATCTTCCTCACTGGCGTATCCGGTTATTACCAGAGACGCCGCCTCTTTCAGATTGCTGCGCATCAAAGCCAGAGCTTCCAGGCCGTCGAGGCCTTCCATGCGTATATCTAAAATGACCAGATCGAGTAATTTACGTGAGGCGATTTCAACAGCTTCTTCCCCCCCGGCCGCAGCCTCCACATCAAAACCTTCATCTTGAAGGACGCTCACCAACAATTCCCGCAGTGAAGCGTCGTCCTCAAGAACGAGGATGTGTGCTGTTTCAATCACGGTATATAAAATTTAATACGCGGACTGAGATTTTTCCTGCCGCTTACAAAAAATTTTTTGCAGATTTTCGGCGGAGCAATTCAGCCCTTCCCGGCCGGCGCCGGCAGCGCCGGGCTGTCAGGCTCTGTAATTCCGGCATTGGCGAATCTGAGCGGACAATCATATAATATCCGGCGCTGGCAAAACGCCCTGCAGTTTATGCAGGCAAGTATTGCCGATAGCTCCGAAACGCCGCGCTGCAGCGGTATGTCCGTGCGCTGCGGCAGTAACGCGGCTGTTATGAGATATCTTTCATAAAAACAGTCAAAGCAGCATATGCAAGACCGCTGCCGGCCGCTGCCGCTTCAGCGTTCAATATGACCTGTCTGCCGAGCGCTGTCGGCAAGTTATGCAAAAGCATCTTTAAGCAAATCTGTTTTACGCAGGTTTTGTTCTGCTCAAGAGCGAGCGTCCGATCCGGATGCAGCCGCGGAGTGAAGTGCAAAAGAAAACCGACATATCGTTAACATGCGGACTATGTTTGAAAGATTCTTTGCTGCGCTTTCAATGACAGGTCAAACGTTTGCAAGCATAGCGCAGATATTTTGCCGCGCATTTTCAGCTAAATTTATTCTTAACTTAACGACATCGGTCAGCCGAGCAGTATTTTTCTAAATAATTTCCAGACGAGCTGCTATTTATTGAGCATAAACTTTATCCGTTTCGGAATATACGGGGGTGCGTTATGCTTAACTGTTTGCCTGTTTTACTGCAGAAAGCCGTCTGCAAAAGAATTACTCCTTTGGAACTTTCCCGGCGCTGGGGGAGCATAAGCGAGGAGATAGAGCAGCGCTGTCAGTCGCTGCAGAGAGAATTTGACTGTTTGTATGCTCAGGTTTCCGGACGCACCCGCAGGGCGCAGGTGGAAAAGACTTTGAGGGGCGTTTACCGCAAGGAAGCCGATTCGCTGCAGACTCTGCTGAGCTGCATGAATAAATGGATCGCCGCCCGAGGCGGTTCAGCATATCTGCGTATGGCCAGGGAATCGCTGGATCTGGCCGAGGAGCTGTGGCGGCGGCGCATTAAAGCTCTGGTGGACCTATCCGACCGGCTTCATATCAGCTGGAGTTTTCCTTCCTCTCTCAAAGGCGCCTGACAAAAAAAATATTTCTGCAAAAAAGGATCGGGGCTGCAGATGGAAAAGAAAAAAATACATTTTTATTATTTGGGGGGGGATATGTTTTCAGCATATTTGTATTCGGATTTTAATAGAGCCGATTTTTTACTGCCTCTTAAAGAAGAATTATTTAATTTTCAATCGCGCCGAAGAAGCGCAGCTTCGTTCTTTTCTTTCCGCCTGCGCGGCCGCGGCATCAGAGGCGGCATGCTGGTTATGTCCATGCTGATGATAACCGTTATGTTTACCGTCTGCGCGTCTTATCTGCTGCTTCTGCATACCGACAGGCGCTTTTACGGAGTCTTGGAGCGCGATATGCAGGCCTGGTACCTGGCTGAATCGGGAGAAAGCTTCCTTCGTTTTTACGGTTCATGCGATAATTTGGCCGCTTTGACGGGGGCCGCCGGCAACTCTTTGGCGACGCCCGAAAGAGGTAAAGACGGAAGCCGGATTTGGGCCAGAGTTTATGTGCCTGAGCATGGCAGCGGCTGCTTTGAGATTTTGAAGAACAGAAACGGACAGATCGAGATTAGAGGCATGCTGCCCAATACCTTGAGCAGCGTTAAGGGCGATTCCTGCATAGTGAGAAGCCTGTTGGCCGACAATAATGAGGGGTGGGATTATGGAATATATCAGGACGATTTTATGCCGTAACATTCTGAGAGGTTCAGCTGCAGAATTCTGCGGGCGCAGAGCATTGCTGTCTGCGTCGGGACGTAATTCTGCAGGCCATACCCTTCCTGAGATTTTAATTGTCTGCAGCCTTTTTTTAATGATAACCGGCTTGGTGGGAGAGCTGACCTCCGCTTCGGTGCGCACTAACAATGAAAGCGTGTCTGATACGCAGCAATTTCGCGATTTGGCTTCGGCCGCCGACCGTCTCAGCCGTGAGCTGCGCTGGTGCGGCAAGGTGCTGTGGCCCGCTTCGGTTACGGCTCAGAAATGGGGAGAGGGCTGCTCTTTTGCCAGCAGGCCTGACAGCAATTTTAATTTTGTCTATCAGCGGCGGGCGGCAGATGGCAAAAATCCTCAGGTAATCGGATTGAAATGGAACTGCAGAGATAAATGTCTTTATAGGGTTGTTTATAAATCCGGCTTTAAGGCCAGCGCTTCTTCTCTCAACCGAAAAGACTGCGTCGCTTCCGAAAGGCTGCTGAGCCGGAATATCAGTTATATCGGCATTTCGTCTTTGAATCGAATGGCCAGAGGCGGCAGGCTCTATGTGGATTTGGAATTGCGGGGCGCTTCTGCCGCTTTCAGTCTGAAGGGCGGTCAAAGCCGCGGCAATGACGGAGGCGTTATACTGCGCACGCAGGTGCAGGTAAAGGGGGATGAATAAAATGTGCAGTTGCCGTGTAGGTCTGAGAGGCTATTCTCTGCTTGAGCTGATTATTGCATTTGCTCTGTTGTTTATAGCCTGCGCCCATCTGTTCAGTCTGTATGCCTTCGGAACCAGGGCGGCGCGAACCACTAAAGAAGCGACGACGGCGGCCTTTTTGGCTCAGGAAAAGATGGAGGAATGGCAATTCGGAGCGGAAAAACTCTTGGGCGGCAGTCAGGAGGGCTTCGGAAAAGGCGTATATTCGTCTTATAAATGGCGGGCGGAGCGACAGCCTTTTTCCGAGGATTTCTGTCTGCTGACCGTTTCAGCCTGGGCGCCGAATTCTCCCAAATGCTCGCTGAGGAAACTCTGTCCCGTGGATCGCAGCGCTCCTGTGAGCCTGCATTGTTATGACAGCGAGGTAGATTTTGCCGACGGAGGCCCTTTAACCTGGCAGGCCCGCAATTATTGGTATGACGGCTTGCTAAGCTTCAAAAGCGTAATTTTTGACGAGAACTGGCACACCTCGGCTATGGCGGGCCATCCGGGAACCGGTTTAATGTGGCTGGCCGACGGCGGCCGCGGCTATCTGGCCAAGTTAATTCTGAGCGATATCGGCAAATTTAAAATGATCTTCAAATATAAATGTCCGCAGCCTAAAAACGGCTATAGTCCTGTTTTTGCAGGCATAGCCGCCGATAAGGAGGGCAATTTCGTCTTCTGCGCCGATAAAGCCAACCGAGCCCTGTGGGTATTAGACGATTCCCGCGACAACAAAATCGCATTCTGGACAGACAGTACCTTTTTTACATGCAAATCCGAACCCTTGGCTGATCTCACCAGCATCGCCTGCGATCAATACGGCAGTACGTTATGGCTGTGCGAAGGCCGGGAGCGCCGTCTGCGCGCCGCTTACTGGGGCGGAGCTCCCCCCGGCGGCAGCTATGAAAAATTCGGACCCTGCGGCTATTGGGGAGAAAAAATAGTCTGTCCCTACAAGGACTGCGGAATTCTGAGAGCCGTGGCGGTCAACGGCTGGGGCTCGGTAATTTATACCGTTGACAGCAGCTATTTATACTGTGTAATTTACAAAGATAACGGCGTTTCGGTTAAGCCGGTCTGGCAGAGATTAAAGCTTCCCGAGAAGCTGAGAAAGGCTGCGCCCGGAGGACTTTGTGTCGATCCCTGCAACAGCAGGCTGTATATCAATACGGTTGCCGGCGGCCTTTGGCTGGCCGTTCCCAAAGCGGACGGAACGCTGAGCGCGGCTTGCCTTTCCGAGCTGGATTGGAGGTAGGTATGGAGCGTGTATTTTTGTACCGTCAACTGGGAGTTATGCTCAATTCAGGCGTTCCTATCGTCAGAGCTTTAGAGGCTGCGGCTGAGATGTGCGTTTCATCCAGAAGGAAGCGGGTTTGGATTGAAGTCGGCCGAGCGGTTTCTGAAGGAAGCGTGCTTTCGCAGGCCTGCAGCGCCTGGCCGGAAGATTTTTCTCTTTTGGAAATAGGAATTATGCAGGCCGGGGAGAGCTCGTGTTCTTTGGCCGAGCTGCTTATCCATCTGGGCGATTTGTATGAGTTTGAGCTGAACTTAAAGCGCCGTCTGAAAGCGGCTCTGCAGTATCCGATTATTCTGATTCTGGCGATGCTGTCTCTGATGATTTTAACCGTAACTCATGTCTTTCCGGCGTTTGTGCCGATTTTTGAGTCTTCTTCTCAGGAATTGCCGATTTTGACTAAGCTGCTGATCGCGGCGGTATCCCTGCTGCGCAGCGGCTGGTTTATAAAGCTGCTTTTTGTCTGCTCTGCGGTTCTGCTGATAAGCGTTAAATTCTATTTTATGACTCCGCAGTCTGTCTGGACTCTGCAGAAATACGTTTTGACTCTGCCGGTAATAGGCAATCTGGCTAAAGCGGTTGTAATGGCGCGCTTCTGCCGGGTGTTGGCTCTGATGGTAAAAAGCGGTCTCTCTTTGGTCTCGGCTCTGCATTTAACCGGCATGTCCCTGGCCAATTACCCATTGGCGCAGGCCCTGGAGGAGACGGCGGCGGAGCTGAAGGAAGGCGGCGATCTGCCTGAGGCCATGCAGCTTTCCGGATATTTTTCCGTAAAATTTATCGCGGCGATGCGGGTAGCCTCTGAAAGCAGCAGTTTGGAGGCTATGCTGAAAAATTTGTCAAAGGTCTATAACGAGCAGAGCCGCTGCAGCATAGACAGCCTCTACAGTTGTCTGGAACCGGCGATACTCACGGTTATGGGCGGTTTTATCGGTCTGGTTCTGCTGGGACTTTTTCTGCCTTTATACAGTTGTATAAACAATATCGGATAGAGGCCTGTACGGGCCTCTATTAGGAGGGGTATGTTTTCAGTATGTCTGTTCAGCGAAGATGAACTTTTTAACTCTATGCTCTGCAGAGCTCTGCAAGGCAGGGGAGTGCGCGCGGCCGTTTCCGGCTGCGATTCAGCGTCCTTAAAAAAGCATCTTTTTCAAAAAAGCTACACTCTGGTTTTATGGGATTTAGCCTGCAGGGGACTTTCGCAGCTGCGGCTGCTGGAGGAAAGCGGCCGAAAATATCCTCGGCGCAGGAACTTAGTTTTGACGGCTTCCACGTCTCCGGGCGAACTGAAACACAAATTTCAGCATATTGATTTCTGCATCCTTAAGCCGTGCAGAATCTCATATGTCGTCAATAAAATTATCTATTTCCTGACGCTGCAGAAGCTCAGAAATATGGCTGAAGGTATGTATAATCGGTTATTTAAAGCGAAAATCGGCAATTTATGCGCCGAGGCTTCCGCCTGGCTGCAGCGGAAAGGGCTGATAAGCGTTCCTGCCGACAGGGCGTCAGGTCTGCGCCTCACGGTAACTGAGAAGGCCTACCGCTATTTTCAGAGTCCTCAGTGCTGCCGCAGTCAGGCTTTGGCTCTATGGAAGAGAATTGAATATCTTGAACGCTTCTATTTGCTGCAGCGGGGCGGCTGCAGCGTCGATATGCAAAGCCTTGCGGTCTGGTACGAGCTTCTGGACGCTCAGCTGGACTGCGGCCTCAGAGCGGCTCCCATGTACGTGGGCAGAGGCTATAAATACGCTTCGCCGCTCAATGAAACAGATTTTTCTCAATTCTATTTCGGAGTCCGCAGCGGACGGATATGCCAGGAGGATTTTGCCCATGCCGCCGAGGCGCGTCTTACAGCGGAAAGCGGGACCGATACAGGGAGAGAAAGAGAGCTCTGTATGGACAGATATGCTCTGGCCCGCTTTCAGGCTGAAAATCGGGTTTTGGCAGAGCTGGCCCCGCCGCACCGTCAGCTTTATCGGCGCCTTTGGAAGGGTTGCTCTTCCTGAGCCGGTTTATATCATTGCCTTCGTTTGACGGTCAGCGGGGCAGGTCGGTATTTTCTCCTGCTCATAATACGAGCGCTCAGGATTAACATGGGCGCAGCGGCGTATGACAATATTCTTAAGTTAAGACTGTCTTTCGCCGAATATGGCACGGCAGCATCTCTGCATTATGCTTGTAAACGCTTCTCCTGCCGCAGGGAGCGCTGCGAAGAATCTATCAATCATGTTCTGCTTGTTTCGCTATGCCGGTTTTCTTGTCGCTGCCGCTCCGCGCGAAGCTGTGCTCGAATCTCCGCGTACGCGTCAAAGAAAACCTTTATTAAGCATGTACGCAAAAAGCTTGTTTTTCCTTTACTTACCGACAGTAGTTTTTTGTTATGTCGATTTTGTTCTGCGCTTCGTTCCGCGGCTGCATTTAGCTAAGACGCTCGCTCCTGTGCAGAACAGAACCTGTGTAAAGCGTGTATGCTTAAAGCTGTTTTTGCTTAATTTGCCGGCAGTGAGGCGTATGATGACCGCGCCTTCAGCGGAGCTTAAAGCTGCAGCGCATTTTTGGCGTCCCGATTATTTCTGCAAAACAGGCTGAAGGCAGCTTAGATTGGCTGCTCTGCCTGTATTTTTTGCGCGTATTTTTGTATAATAGCCATTGACTCGGCGCTTTCTCTGTCTGTACGGCTATTGTGCGGAGATATGTAAGGGCTGGTTTAATTTTCAAAAGTGACGAACGGGAAACGGAAGGATGCAAAGTATGGATTTCGGTTATGACAAGCTCCGCAATTGGGTTCATGAAAACTATCATACGGCTTATGTTTTGGGAACGGGCGCCATAGCCTTGGGCCTTTGGTCTCTGCTGCCTTCAAAATTTAGAACCTTGAAGCTCTTGGGCGGCGGATATGCGGCTTGTCTGGCTTTGGGGGCGGCGCTGGAGCCCTGCGTCAATTTCCGCTCCTCCTTATACGGTCCAGTTATTTCGCACGGAAGCCGCAGCGAGCCGAAATTTGCCTTTACCTTCGACGACGGCCCTCATCCCGACAATACTCCGAAAATTCTGGATATTTTGGCTCGGGAAAATATTAAGGCCACTTTTTTCTGCGTGGGCGAAAACGCTCTGCTTTATCCGGAGCTTATCTGCAGAATTAAAGCTGAAGGCCACCTGCTGGGCAGCCACAGCTTTTCCCACAAAAATCTCATGGCTTGTACCCCGGCTGAATCGCTGGATCAGATACGCCGCGGCATTGAGGCGGTGAGCCGCGTTTCCGGCGAGCCCTGCCGCTTTATCCGCCCTCCTTACGGAATGCGTTATCCCTGGACCCTGCGCCAGGCCTACAGCCTGGGACAGCAGGTAGTGCTCTGGTCTAACTGGCCCCGCGACTGGCAGCTCCCCGGAGAAGAGGTCATTATCGAGCGGGTAGTCAATGACGCCCAGTACGGCGATATCGTGCTTCTGCACGACGGCGGCGGAGACCGTACGCAGACGGTTTTGGCTCTGCCGGTCATTATTGAAAAGCTCAGAGAGCGCGGCTTCAGCTTTGTGCGCGTCGATGAATTGCAGTCGGAGTAAAGGCAGTAAGAATTGAATAAGGTTCGTCTTTTAGATAAGAAGGTGGCGGAACGCATAGCCGCCGGCGAGGTTGTTGACCGTCCCGCGTCTGTCGTCAAGGAACTTTTGGAAAACGCGTTGGACGCCGCCGCCGGCCGCATTTCCGTTTCTATCCGCGAGGGCGGCAGGACTTATATCAAAGTCGCCGATGACGGCTGCGGAATGAGCGCGGACGATATGCAGATGGCCGTGCAGCGCTTTGCAACTTCCAAAATTGCCGCCTGGGAGGATTTGGATAATCTCTACACGCTGGGCTTTCGCGGCGAGGCTCTGCCCAGCATCGCGGCGGTTTCCCGCCTGGAAATCAAAAGCTCGCTTGCCGGCGCCTTGGAAGGTCATAAGCTGACTATGGCGGGCCCGGAAGAGCCCCGCATCGTTCCGGCTGCGGCGGCTCCGGGAACGAGCATTACAGTTAGAGATCTCTTTTTCAATACTCCGGCGCGTCTGAAGTTTCTGCGCTCTGCCGGCGCCGAAGCGGCGCAGATTACCGAGCTGGTCGGACGCATGGCCGCCGCTTGGCCCGAAGTGGCTTTTCAGCTGCTTTCCAATGATAAAGAAGTATTTAATTTCAGCTCCGGCATGACTTCGGACCGACGTCTGGCCGTTTTGTGGAAGCTGGAAGCAGGCGCCTTTATTCCGGTTATGGGACGCGGCGGCGGAGTGAGTGCAGACGGCTTTATAGTGCGTCCTCAGTTCAGCAGGACGACGCGCAGCTGTCAGCTTTTTGTTATGAACGGGAGAATTATTCGTTCTCAGAATCTTTCTCAGGCGCTTTCCGAGGCTTTTGAGCCTCTGATCGAGCGCGGACGCTTCCCTATGGGGATGATTCGTCTGAGCGTAGATCCTGCTTTTGTCGACGTCAACGTCCATCCCACTAAGCTCGAGGTGCGCTTTGCCGATCCCCGTCCGGTCTTTTCGGCGGTTTATCACGCGGTTCGCGAAGCTCTGGAAAATGCCGGCGCTGACAGCGTATTGGAAAAGCATTTTGCTTTTCTGGAAAAGCGCAGTCATGAGACGGAGAATTCGAGGCCGAACTCTGAAGCCGCTGGCTTTGAATCTGAAGTTGAGAGCTTTACAGAGGCTGCGGAACAGAAATCAGACGGCCCGGTTTTTGCCGGTATAGGAGTTCCTGAGCCGAGAACTGCCGAGCCCGACGTCCGGAGCTTGGACGGCGTTTCGGAAGATCGGAGCTGTTCTGAAGATATTTCTCTAAGCGAAGACGGTTTCAGGGAAAATAATGCTGAAGGGCCGGAAAAATGCGCCGCCGGTTCTGCGGAAAGAAATTCCGCCGCTTTGGCCGATGTGAGCGCGGTCTTTTCCACCGCCTCCCGCGCTGCCGGTCAATCCTTGCTGGAGGGCTTTAATGAAAGCTCTGGGGCGCCTTTTAAGGTGTTGGGTCAAGTTTATCGGACCTTCATAGTAGGCATAATGGAAGGAAAACTCTGGCTCGTCGATCAGCACACCGCTCAGGAGCGCATTAATTATGAGCGCTTTCGGGATATCCGCATTTTGAGCGAGCGTTCGCAGGGACTTTTGATCCCGGAAATTTTTGAAATTACTCCGTCTGCAGAAGCCTTTCTGGAAGAAAATGCGCAGCTTTTCAAGGAGTTCGGTTATGAAGCCGAAGGCTTTGGCCGGGGCAAAGTTATCGTCAGAGGCGTCCCGGCAGCGCTGCCCTTTAAGAAGGCGGCCGCCGCTTTTAAGGAGCTTATCGAGGAACTGGCTCAGGAAAAGCTGTCGGTAAGAAGAACGGCGGCAGAAAATCTCAGGGAAAAGGTCAGGGCTATGGCCAGCTGCAAGGCCTCGGTAAGGGCCGGCGAGGTCCTGTCCATGGAGGCTATGAGCGCTTTGGTCAACGATATGCTCAGGGTCGAACATTCCCGCTACTGTCCTCACGGCCGTCCCACCCGCATTATATTGGAACAGAGCATGCTGGAGCGGCTGTTTCATAGGAGCTGAAAGCTCGGAAAATAAAAGACCTCCTTTGCGCCAATGTCATAAAGTTAAGGCAATAACTTGCTAAAAATGGCACAATAGCATTTCTGCATTAGGCTTGTAAATGTTTCCTCTGTCATTCTGAGCGCAGCGAAGAATCTTTAGATCATGTTCTGCATGTTTTCGCTATGCCGGTTTTCTTTGTCGCTACCGCTCCGCGCTCGCTTACGCTCGAATCTCCGCGTACGCGTCAAAGAAAACCTTTATTAAGAATGTATGCTAAAAGCTTGTTTTTGCTTAACTTACCGACATTGCATTTGCGCTGACAGCATAAGGAGGTTTTTGGTTTTTAAGGCCCGGCTGCAGCTCCTGCGGCATAGGGGAGGAGGGGGGCGCGTAGGTTTGCTCTGCGGAGTGAAGAACGCTTCAGCCCATCACCTTTTCCAACTCCAGGCGGTTCATGCAGTTTAAATATATCTCTTCCAAAACATACTTCAGTTCGTTGTCGTCTCTGGTTTTTAAACCCTTGGTAACGATTAAGAACCTCACCTCGAAGCTGTGAGGGATCTTTTCAAACGGCATATGGAAGAGATTGAGGATATGGGCCAGGACTATTCTGGCGGTGCGGCTGTTGCCGTCGGAGAAGGGATGAATATGGATGAACTCATTGTAGGCGTAGGCGCAGACGTCCAGAACCGATTCAAAGTCCGAGGGGCTGGCAGCGGCCAGATAATTTACCAGGTTCGACAGCTTATAGGGAATTTCCGAAGGTACGGCTGCTTTAAAATTGGGGTTGTTGCCGATCATTACGTCATGGTCGCGATAAGTGCTGGGGATATCGGTGTTGGCCATGGTCAGCTTATGGTAAAGCTTTATAGCGTCTACGCTCAGCTTGGACGAGCGGCTGACGTTGGCCTGCATTGCGTTCCAGGCCTTCTGGAAGCAAGCGCTCGATTCGGGGTCAAATAACTCCGAATCCTCGCGCTCGACGCTCTCCTTGATATACTTTCCGTTATCTGTTAACCCCCAGTTGACATTTTTAAAATTGCGGCCGGAGAAAAATTTACGGGCGGCGGAGAGGTTCTGACTGTCGCTGCTGTCGAGCTGTTCCCTGCGCCCCTCCAAAACGCTCCCCATGGAGATCTTTTTGCGGAAGAAAAAGGCTTTGGCGCGCTTAATTTTCAGATAGTCGCATAAGCCGTCTAAAAACGGATTTTCAACTATACGTCCAGTAAAAGGTTCGTATTTATAAATTAAAAGCAGGTCGTTATGAACCAGCCTGGTGATAAGCTCCGGCTTCATAAGCTTTTCGGAAACATCGCCGGTGCTGAAATGATCGCTGCGGTAGGCTTTTTTCAGGAAGGCCACCATGTCTTCGCTGAAGTAGGCGTTGTAGTCGTAGTCGTAAGCCAGCGCGTAAGCTATCGTATAGCGCAGTTTCTTTGCTGCCTCTTTGCTGCTTAGTATATAGTGATCTCTGCTGTCGCAGACGATAAGCTCTTCGTCCTCCAGCTCGCCCAGGGGAACAATCAGGGACCGTTCTCTTTCCACATGGAGTACGTGAGCCAGCCTGGTTAAAGCTATGCCCTCCGGACGTCCGGCGACACAGGCAAATAAATCCCAGCGGGTGATGCTGTTTTTTTTATGCAGATCACTGCTTGCAGCAAAAGACATAAGCTAAATTATTCCGTTAGTTTTAGGATAAAAAGACGCCTTCTATACAGCCTTTTCTAGTCCTTCTCATGCTTGCCGAGGGGGCGGCAATCCTGCTAATACAGTAAGTCTGTATGAATCTATTTTTGCTGCTCTTGCCTAAATTGCTTGAAAAGCGCAGAAGGAAATTGCCTCGACAATTAGAACATGGCAGGCACTATGTTTTCTGAAATTATTACCTTCGATACGAATAAAGGCAATGGCGCCAGCCAGGGCCTGAACAACATCACCGATAAGATTCAAGAAATCGTTTCTAATAGCGGTGTAAAAGACGGCATGTGCAATCTTTTTGTTCTGCACACCTCCTGCAGTCTTTGCATACAGGAAAATCATGACCCTGACGCGGCTCACGATTTAGAGACTTTCATGAACTGCATGGTTCCTTTCCAGGAATGGTTCAGGCACGTTGAGGAGGGCAAAGACGATATGCCTTCTCACATTAAAGCGGCCTTGAACAATGTAAGCTTAAGCATTCCTGTGATCGACGGCAAATTGGCTATGGGTCGGTGGCAGGGAATTTATCTTTGGGAGCACCGCGACAATCCTTTAAAACGCAGTCTGCGCGTAACGGTATTTTAATTATTCTCTGCAGCTGTATCAGGTATGGCTCCGGAACGTCTGCAAAAGGTTATGGCCTCTTACGGAGTCGCTTCCCGGCGGCGCTGCGAGGAGCTTATATCCGCTGGCGCAGTAAAGGTAAACGGCTGCGTTGCAGAACTTGGCAGTAAAGTCGATTCGGTCTGTGACTGTATTGAGATAGAAGGTTGGGGACGCCTGGGCGGCGCCGAGCCTGAAAAAATTTACCTCATGCTCAATAAACCCAAAGGTTTTGTGACGACAGTCAGAGATGAAGCCGGCCGCCGTACGGTTATGGAGTTTGTTAAAGATATCAGGCAGCGCATCTACCCGATAGGGCGTTTGGATCGCGATACGGAAGGCCTGCTGCTGTTTACTAATGACGGAGGTTTTGTTCAGCGTTTGCTGCATCCCAGTCATTTAGTAGATAAAGTTTATATTGCTGATGTTGATTCTCTTCCCGGAGAAAGAGAAATTAAATTTCTGGAAGAGGGCGTGTGTCTCGATGACGGCTGGACCGCTCCGGCTAAGGTCAAAATTTTATCTGAGGGACAAGTAGAGCTGACTATTCATGAGGGACGCAAGCATCAGGTTAAACGCATGCTGGCGGCAGTAGGCTGCAGAGTCTCCGCTTTAAAGCGGATTCGCTTCGGCTCTCTGTCTTTAGGAAATCTTCCCAGAGGCAGATACCGTTTTTTGAGCGACAGGGAAGTTAAAGAGCTTACGGGATTTTGACAAGTATTTTGAATGCTCTGTTCAGGGAGTATTTAACTGTTCGGCAGCTTCCCGTTCTGCGGCTGACGAGAAAAAAACAAGGCTTCGCAATTGCTGAAAGCCTTGTTTTTCTGTTTTTTGAGCTTTAGTTATTGATAGTTTGTTCTGATTATGCCTAAAGCTTTGAGGTCGTCGTTGCTCGATGTGGCTCTGATACTGATGGTATCAGAATCCTTCTTTCTCTTTTCTTTAATCTTTCTCAGCGCGATCGTCATTTTATCGTAATCGGGGAAGAAAAAGCGCTCAATCTGGAAAGTAAATTCTCCGTCGGTTACGCTGGTTCTGTCCAGCATGCTTTTGTCGGTAGTCTTGCGGGTCACGAATCTGACGTTGCGCCAGTTCAGTACGACCGGCTCCTTATTGTTGCGCTGATAGGTTACGGCTTTATTGGATATGGTTACTTTGCGTCCCTGGTAAGTTATATATATCATGACAATAATTATTATTATGCCGATTCCTGCCAGTATAGGAACCGAAGCCATCAATATCACCAGCGGATCCATGTCGTCGCCGCGCCCGCTCATAAGTCTTATGCCCTGCCAGCAAAACAGGCAGCTGGCAATGACGCCGAACAGCGACAGCATATAAAATTTTGATAGCGAAACGCTGTAGGTTTTTTCTTTATCTATATTAAAGTCTTCTTTTTTCATTATATTTTATCAGCCTCTTTTATGACCTCATATAATTCAGACAAAAAGCCTCTTTTATAAATTCTGAATTTTTCTGTATTAAACCTTTGTAAATCCATTTTTTTTTGACCGTATATTGCTTAGACTTAGATATGTATACAATTCAGCGGGATAGAAAATGAGAATTCCTGAAAGCACCATCAATGAAATTGCCGAGCGAGCGGACATGATCGCAATAATGAGCCGCTATCTGCAGTTACGGCGCGTAGGCAGCCGTTATGTTGCCAGCTGCCCCTTTCATAATGAAAGGACGCCGTCTTTCCATGTGGATCCGGATCGGGGCTTCTGGCACTGCTTCGGCTGCAAGGAGTCCGGGAACATCTTTTCTTTTTTAATGAAATCTGAAGGCATGGGCTTCTATGAAGCCGTGCAGAAGCTGGCCGCTGAGGTAGGGGTAGAACTTCCTCTTGAATACGCTCCCTCGCAGGATACCGAAAAAAAACGCGGCTATGAGCTTTTGAACCGCGTTTGCGAGCTTTATGGCAAAATTCTGCTTGCGGGCGAAGAAGGCGGCGCAGGGCGGGAGTATTTGAAAAAAAGGCGCATTTCCAGAAGCATAGCCGAAAAATTCCGCTTGGGTTACGCTCCTCCGAACGGGGCGGCCTTTTGGAAAACTCTGAAGGAGGCGGGCTTTTCGGAAGCGGAAGCGCAGCGGTGCGGAGTGCTCAACCAGAGATCCAGAGAGCTTCTGGGAGGTCGTCTCATCTTTCCCATTTGCGATTTCAGAGGCAGGGTCATTGCTATGGGGGGACGGCGGATCGTTGAGGACAATTCCCCAAAATATATCAATTTTCCGGAAACTAAATGGTATTCCAAAAGACATCACCTTTACGGCCTTAATGTCGCCAGAGGTCAGATATCCCGGGAAAACCGAGCGATCGTAACAGAAGGTTATCTGGATGTGATTGCCATGCATCAGGTCGGCATAGGCTGCTGCGTGGCCACTTTGGGGACAGCCTTGACGCCGGAGCAGGCGGACCTCTGCAAAAAATATACCGGTCAGGTTATATTGGCTTACGACGGCGATGATGCGGGAATAAATGCCGTTATTAAGGGCAATGCCGTTTTGGAGGAAGCCGGGCTGCAGGTTATGACGGTTTCCTTCCCTGAAGGCGAGGATCCCGATTCCCTGGCCCGCAAGGGCGGACGTGAAGCGATAGAAAAAGTATTGGCCGAAAGCTGCGGCATCGTCAAATTTGAGATGAATCATCAGCTGAATAAATTTGACGTTTCTACTCCTGAGGGCAAGGAAGGGTTTGTAAAAGCCGTTATGCCCTTTATCGCAAAAATACGCAATCCCGTGCGCAGAGAGGCTTATCTGCGCGAGCTTGAATATTATGTCGGCGAGCTGTCCCTCTCCGCTCTGCGCCGCAGCCTGCAGAAGGCCGCTCCAAACGGTCAGGGCGTCTCTTCGCCGGCGGGAATAAGCTTGAGCTCCGCCCGCAGGTGGATAGATCTGAGCTCTGAGGAAAGACTTTTAAGCCTTTGCAGCTTGCATCCGGAGTGGGCGGCGGATTTGCAGAATCTTTTAGATATCAGTTTAATAGAGGATGCGGAACTGGCGGAAATATTCGGCAGGATTTGGGCTATGAAAGACAGACATAAGCCGATTATGACCGTAGAACTTTTCGGAGCCGAAGATCCTATGAGTCTGCAGGAGCGAGTCTATCGGCTTTTTGCTGTCGAGGCGCCTGAATCGGAACTTGACGACGCCAAAAAATTAGCTCTGGATATAGTCGATAAATACAGAAAAAAGCGTCTTGCTATTCTGCGCCCGCAGGTGCTTTTGGCGCTAAAAAAGGGAACTCCGCCGGATCAGGTCCCAAACTTTGAGGAGTATAAAAGACTGCTTTCAGAATCCTGAAGCCGCCTGCTGCGCCGATAAGCCGAGATAGTTTCCGCCTGGCCGAAAACTACAGAGCGGGCTGCTCAGTCTGCTCAAGAGAAAGGTTTATAATTCAAGATCGGGTTCCGATAATTATAAAGACGATACCTGTCTGGAGCGATATAACGAAGGAACAAACGGCTCTTTTGTAATATTTTGGTTAACATTTTACAGTTTTAAGGATGAAGCGTAATGTTTTTTAATTGCAGATTATTTAAGGCTTTCAGAACTGTCTGTCTGGGGCTGGGGGCGGCGGCGGCTCTTGCGGCTCCGCTGCGGGCTGAACTTTCTGAAAGC
This sequence comes from bacterium, assembly GCA_017458675.1. Classification (GTDB taxonomy): domain Bacteria; phylum Vulcanimicrobiota; class Xenobia; order Xenobiales; family Xenobiaceae; genus RGIG3641. The sequence goes on along the minus strand of JAFTAM010000016.1, from coordinate 13,516 downwards.
GGCGGCAGCGGCTGTCTGAACGGGGGCGGCGCTTATATGGCGGATGCGTCCGGAAGCGCCGGGCAAACTAAGGATCTCCGCTCTCTCAGGGCGGAGGGAATAAAGGCCTATGCACGTCTGCAGGTTTTGATCGAATATTATTTTATGCAGAGCGGACGCTATCCTCACAGTCTGGAAAGCCTGGAAAAGAGCTTTAATGCCGGACTTCCGAAAGATGCGCCCAGAGTGGCTTTGGGAAATGAACCCGCGAGCGGTCTGCCGTTTATTTATGAGCCTGTCCGCGATTACTGCTCTTATACTTTAAAAATGCCTAAGCCGGAGCTTTATGCCGAATATTTGCCTGCTCTCTCCAATATAGACTGGGCTTGGCTGCGCTTTGCGGCCGAGGGCAAGAGGGTTGAACGCCTGGCAGTTCAGTGTACGGAAAACATTGAAGCTTTGGCGACGCGCTGTGAACTGTATGCCAAGGATCATAACAAGGCTTATCCTGCGAATCTGGCAGCTCTGAAGCCTGTATATATGCCCAGAGAGCTGTTTTGCCCGGTTGACGGCAAGCCCTATGTTTATATTTTAAATAAGGGCGGCTATACGATTTCCTGTCCCTCTCCCAACGGACACGGCCTGGGAAATTTTACCTATAATTCGGAAAAAGGTCTTCAGATCGAGGAACTCAAAACAGAATAATAATCGTAACCTTTTGATTATATCATTATTATAGCCTTTAAAGGAATAGTTAAGCAGCTATTGTTTACATTTCTTTTACAAAACAAACAAAGGTTTAGAGCGTTTTTATCTAAAGAAAGAGCGGCGTTTTTCCGATAGCTTTTGTCGGCAATGCTGCGCCCGGAATACTCGGCCTATGCTCAGGCAGCGCTTTGAGTAAGAAGCGGTTTTTAGATAGATTTTCAGAGCTAAAATAGGCAAAATAAAACATTATATCATCTTTTATCTGTTTGCGATACACTTATATTACTTTTTTTACATATTTTTAACGATAAACGAAAAGACTTTTATATATTTAGTCTAAAGAAAATGTAAAGAGAATGCAGCTTCTCTTATTAAGCTTTGCTGATAGCTTTTATATAGGCCATCCAGCGAGCTGAACAACCGGCGTATGCTCCCGGGAACGGCGTTGTCCCGGAGCGGTTCTGCGTGAAATTAGATCAGGTTAGTTTTTTTGTTCTTTTAAAAGATAGGGTTTGTTATGGTTGAGTATAACGAAAAATATGAAAGGCGTCAGGATGGCGGAAGTCAGGAAGCTTCCGCTGATGTCAGGCGGCATTCGGCAACCAAAGCAGCACCTGAGTCGGTTAAGGCTGCCGGTAGGGCTGTAAACAGACGCGCGCCTAAGCCAAAGGCTGTGCCTGAAGTTTTGGGCAGTGATTTCTATTCTGATTTTGAAGAAACTGTTCCGAGTTTTGAGCCGGATGCTGCAGGCGGCGACATTTTTGAGGATTTAGACGCCGTAGCCTATGATAAAAGCAGGGACGCAGTGTCTTCTTATATCTCCGATATCCCCTCTGATATCATTTCTGCCGCTTCTGAAGCTCCCTCTGCGGTTATAAAAAAAGAAGCTGCCTTAAAAAATGCGCACACTGAGGATAAAAAGGCGCGCTCAGGAAAAAAGCGCAGCCATCAGAACGCTGTTTTAAGCGGGTCCGGACGGCGCAAAAAGAAATATGTGCCTTCCAGTACCGTAGATATCAACGTTGAAGATCCGGTTCGCCAATATCTTAAGGAGATCGGCCAGGTTTCTCTGCTCAATCAGGAACGTGAAAATGAGCTTGGCAAGCTTATTGAGGCAGGCTTTGACGCTTCGGAAGAGATTTTAAAGCAGGATGACTTCAGAAATTTAGTTTTGGATACCTTAATCGAAGAGGCTAAAGCGAGAGAGATCACTTCTGTCGCTTTAAATATTGATGAAGAAGACGATTTGGATCTGGTAGGCGGAAGCGGCAATAATATCTATTCTGTCAGCGATTTGGTCAATAAGCTGCGAAGCTGCGGAACCGATGTGTGGATCAGCGGCTTTAAGGAGCTGATAGACCGTCAGAAGTTTGTAGAAAGCTGCTGGAAGCAGGCTCGGCGCAAATATTACGAAAAGCTGAAGACCGCCGCCGAGAGCGGGAACAGTGAGGATATTGCGCGCAAAGAGGAGTTTGAGCGCATAGACTCCGTCATACGCAAAGGCTCGGATGCAAAGGGGGAGCTTACGGAAGCCAATCTGCGCCTGGTAGTCAGCATTGCCAAAAAGTACATAAGCCGCGGCATGCTGTTTCTGGATTTGATCCAGGAGGGCAATCTGGGACTCATACGCGCCGTAGAAAAGTTTGATTATCACAAGGGCTATAAGTTCAGCACTTATGCAACCTGGTGGATCAGACAGGCTATTACCAGAGCTTTGGCCGATCAGGCCAGAACCATCCGCATTCCCGTGCATATGGTAGAGAAGATCAGCAGTTTGACTAAGGTCATGCGGGCTTTGGTTCAGGAGAACGGCCGTGATCCAACCATTGAAGAAATTGCGGCCAGAATGTATCCTGTCGAGCCGGAACAGCTTTGCGCTGAGCTTTCAGAAACTTTCAACAGAAAGATCACCGTGGACGATAACCGCTACAAGGAGGAATACGGCCGGAGAATGGCTGCGGCAGAAGCCAAGGTCAGAGAGATTCAGAAGATCGCGCAGGAGCCTATTTCTCTGGAAACTCCTATAGGAGAAGAGGAAGATTCTCACCTGGGCGATTTCATCGAGGATGAAGGCGCTGTTTCTCCTGAGGAGGCCGCTTCCAGCGTCTGTCTCAGGGAAAAGCTCAACGAGGCTTTAGGCTGCTTATCCGAGCGTGAGAAGCAGGTTATTGTGCTTAGGTTCGGACTTTTGGACGGACATACCCGCACTCTGGAGGAAGTCGGTCATATCTTCCATGTTACCAGAGAGCGCAGCCGCCAGATTGAAGCCAAGGCTTTGAGAAAGCTGCAGCGTCCGTCCTTCAGAGAGGCCTTATTGGAATATTATTTGAACGGCAACTGACGGCGGGTTTCCGTGCGGCGGTCTGCCCGCGTTTTGAAGCGGGCCTGCTTTTAAACGTATAAATAATTGAGACGGCGGCGGAGCTGCATATGCTGACTCGGACGCCGTTTTTGTGTTCAGCGGAGTATTTTATGGATTTGATTCCTTTTACAGAGTGGCCTCTGCGCGGCAGGCTGCAGGAACGTCTGGGCGCTCTGGACTACAGAATGCCCACCCAGGTGCAGCAAGACTGCTGGGAAGATATTGTGAGCGGACGCGATTTGCTGGTGCAGTCCTGTACGGGTACGGGAAAAACGCTGGCTTTTGCCCTGCCGCTGCTCAACGATGAGCGCAATGAAAGACCGGGGTCGGTTCTGATAGTACTGCCTACCCGAGAGCTGGCCATGCAGGTGGCCAAGGTCTTTGTCTCCCTGGAGGCAAGGACCGCTCTGCTTTACGGAGGCGGCGGCTATGCCGAGCAGCTGCGGGCCCTGAAGGCGGAACCAGCGATAATTGTGGGCACTCCCGGACGTCTGCTCGATCATCTGGAGCGCGGCAGCCTGGACCTGTCCGAGTGCCGGGTTTTAGTACTGGATGAGGCCGATGAAATTCTGGATATGGGCTTTGCCGAGGAACTCGACAGAATTTTAGCCGCCCTGCCGGAGGGACGTCAGAGTCTGCTGTTTTCGGCGACGCTGCCGCCGGAAATGGAGGAGCTGGCCTCGAAAACCCTGCATAACAGCAGGCGCATCTCTGTCAGTATCGGTCTGGCGGCGGCCAAGGATATCAGGCATGAAGCTTATGAGGTCGCCAAGCCCTATCGGCTCAAGGCGCTGGCCAATCTGCTCTGCGTCGAAGAACCTCAGTCGGCGATTATTTTTTGTCACACGAAAGCTGAAACCGATGAAACGGCACAGGAGCTTATCGGGATGGGCGTAAATGTACTGTCTCTGCACGGAGATATGGCTCAGGCGGAGCGTACCAGAACCTTAAACTGTTTCCGGTCCGGCAATTTTAAATATTTAATTGCAACCGATGTGGCGGCCCGGGGATTGGACGTGCAGGGCGTCACCCATGTATTCAACATGGGCGTTCCTCAGAATACGGAGACCTATATCCATAGGGTCGGGCGCACCGGTCGGGCCGGCCGGACCGGCAAGGCTATAACCTTTGCCTCCGGAAGAGAGACGCTTCATCTGCAGCGTCTGCTCAGCCGGGCCGGCCTGCGTCCGCAGTTCTGCACTCTGCCCCAAGCCGAAGACGTTCGCCGCAGGCTCAGGGAACAGTTTCATAAATATGTGAGCGAGCATATTTCCTACGACGAAAACGATAAATATGTGCTTTTGGCTTCGGAACTGCTGGCCTATCTGGGCCCCAATGAGGCGCTGGCCGCAGCTTTGAGCCTGCTGCCTCAGGCCCGGGCGGTGTTTGAATCCGGCTGGGACGTGCCTGTCCCGGAACGCAGAAGGGAATCTAAAGCAGAAAGCAATAAACTGCTGCGCAGGCTGGCCGATAAAATTGCCGCTTCGGAAAGCCTGGGCATGAGCTTTATTCAGCTGAGCGTCGGAAAGCACGACGGCTGCACGGTCGGTTCGGTTCTGAAGCTCTGCAGCGAGGCTGCCGGTCTGGCCAAGGCGGATATAGGCGAAATTGAAATCCGCAGTCATACCTCCTTCGCAGAGGTCCCCACAGACGCGGCCGCCGCGGTTTTGGAGGGACTGAAGAACAGCCGCGGCGGCGGAAAACCGATAAAGGCGCGGTTGATTTCTCCCGCTAAAGCCAAAGTTATGTCGTTGGAGGACGGAAAAGGTTCCGTCGGAGGCAATAAAGCTAAAAAAAACGAGGAAAGCCGGGAGCGAAGCAATACTCCGGGCGGCAGAGAGCATAAGGGACGCGTTAAGGCGAAAAACGGCGCTTCTGAAAGACGCCGTAAAAATTCAGGTTTTTTGAGCGAACGCAGAGCTAAGCGCTCCTTCGCTCAGGGGAAGGAACGGAAAACTGCAAAAATTGCAGATAGTGCAAGGGGGAGGAGAGGAAGGCGAAGAACCCCTTAAAGATATCTTTTAATCAGCGAGGTGAGCCGATATGTTATGCCAAGTGACCTTACCCAACGGTATCCGGGAAATAGAATACGGAAGGGGTATATACATGCCTCTGATAGCTGAGACCGGAGCCGAACTTGGGCCTGACAGCTCTCAGCAGGATTATTTTAAAGCTGCCGCTCAAAAGGGAATAGTCGGAGCCGTTGTCGACCACCAGGTGGTAAATCTCACTCATAGGGTAGTCTGCAGCTGCGTCGCCAAGCCGATTTTGAAAGATAATTATTTTGGACGCCATATCATCACGCGCAGCGCATCTGCTCTGCTTTTTGCCGCGGCTAAGGCGGTCGATCCCAATATGCGCCTGGAGGTCGGCCAGTCTCTGCACAGTCAGCTTTTCTTTGAGGTAAAAGGCGGCGGCGATACGGTAGCTTTAGGTGAAAAGCTTAACGAGCAGTATCAGCAGATGATCTTTCAGTGCGTTCCTATGGTGACTCATGCTATTTCTGCCGCCGCTGCGCTGCGTATGGTTGAGGATCCTGAAGGCGATCGGCGTCAGCTCATGCACGGCTGGGTAGGCGACAGCTTTGGCACGGTGACCATCGGCGATTATACCGATTTAGCTTACGGTCCCTTTGTTCCTAACGCCGGTTTCCTGAAGGGAATTAAAATTGTCGGCATTCCCGAAGGCATATTGATAACCGAAGAAGGCAAAGAACTGCCCGCAAAGGAGCTTAAGGACTTTATGCTGGGAGCGGCCAAACAGGCTAGAACTTGGAATAAGCGCATGTCGGTGGGCACGGTCGGCAAGCTGAACAAGGTTATTTTAGACGGAGGCGGCCAGGATCTGGTACAGGTGTCTGAAACCCTGCAGGAGATCTGCATTGCCCAGATCGCTTCTGAAATTATCAAACGGGAAACGGTCAAGGTCGTTTTCGTTTCCGGTCCTTCCAGCTCAGGCAAGACCAGTACGGTCCGGCGTCTTTCCACTCATCTGAAGGCCATGGGCAAAGAAACCATTTATGTAGGTCTGGACGATTACTACATTCCCGCCGAACAGTGCCCCAAGGATGAAAACGGCGAATACGATTTCGAAGCTCTGGAGGCTCTGGACGTAGAGCGCATTAAACGCGATCTGCGCTCTCTGGTGGAAGGGAAAGTTACGTCGATTCCTCACTATGATTTTGTGACTCAGCGCCCCGTTCCCAAGGAGCAGGAAACCGAAATGCAGATCGGCGAGGATCAGATTTTGCTCATTGAGGGAATTCACGGTCTTAATCCTGCAATAACCGGGGCGGTGGATAAGGCCAACGCCTATTCTGTTTTCGTCAGCGCTCTGCCCCAGGTAAATCTGGACTTCGGCGCCCGCGTGCCGACCACCTATGCCCGTCTGCTGCGCAGAATTATCCGCGACCGGCGCTACCGCGGCGTCAGTGCGGAAAGCACTATTAAACGCTGGCCCAGCGTACGCAAGGGCGAGAATAAATATATCTTCCCCTATCAGCATCTGGCCGACGCCATGTTCAATTCGGCCCTGCCTTATGAATTAGCCGTATTCCGCGTCTTCGGCTGGCAGTATCTTATGGAAGTTAATGAGGACAGCCCGGCCTATCTCATGGCTCGGGATATGCTCCGCTTCCTCTCACTGGTGGTGCCCATGAGCGACGAATGGATTCCTAAAAATTCGGTTCTGCGCGAATTCCTGGGCGGAAGCATCTACAAATATTAGTTGTTGATCTGAGCTTTTAAGGCTGCCGCGGCGGATATGCGGCAGCCTTTTTACATTTGCGGTGTTTTGAAGCGGCTGCTCATTCTCGGATTCTCACTTAAAGTCTTGGCCCGGCCGATGCCGTTCCAAGCCGGCTTAATGTCATTCTGAGCGCAGGGTTGAATCTTGCCTCCGCATTCTGCTGTTTTTCGCATAAGCGCGCCATTTTATGTTAAAATAAACTATAGTGAGCATTTTAAATGCTTTTCTTAAAATTTTAAGGAATTATTGCTTTAAATTGTATTTAATAGCTGTAAAACTATTTTTATAAGAAAGGGGGAATACTATGAAATCCGGTTTGATATACGGTTTATGTGCAGTATTGGCAGTATTTGTACTGGTAATCTGCCTTAACGTACATAAGGTTTTTTCAAAAGAGCCCGGACCCGGTTCCGGCGGTGAGGTATCAATGGAAGACAACAAATCAAAGACCGGCGGAAACGGCCAGATCGAGGAAGAAAAGGAACAGCAGTTCGATTTTACTCTCTCTGTGGGCGAGGAAGCCGGATCGACTTCTAAGCTTACTCAGCTGGCTGCCGCTCAGAAGCTTTCCGGCAGCAGGGCGGAAGAAATTCTGCACCGTCTGCCGCCTCTGCCTCCGAGCGAGGACCTGAGCAAAGATTTCAACGTCCGTGAAAAGAGTCTGCCCGCTCCCCGGGGAGGCGAGACCGTCAAGGTTCCTTTTCCGGATCCCGAAGAGCTGAAGGCCATCAACGCTCTGCCCGAAGCTGCGGCGGGAGACAGCGAACCTTCTTCGCTGATACGCTACAGCCCCGAGGGCGAGGTCGGCATGGTTCAGGGAATGACGCTCTCCTTCAGCAAGCCCATGATCAGCCTGCAGGGCGTGGCGGAGAGCCGCGCTCATGCTCCGGCCTCGATTAAGCCCGAGGTAAAAGGAACCTGGCGCTGGTTAGGCACAAAGACGGCGATATTTGATCCCGAGGGGCAGTATCTGCCCATGTCCACCGAGTATACGGTCAGCGTAGACGCCGATCTGCAGGACGCCTTGGGCAAAAAGATAGATAAAGCCTACAGCTTCAGTTTCTCTACCGAAACTCTGAAGATCATTGACAGGTATCCTGCCGCGGGACAGATCACGGGAGTGAGTCCTGTCTTTGCTCTGGTTTTCAATCAAAGGGTCGACGCTAAAAAGCTGCAGCCCTTTGTCTATGTCGGCAAGAGCGGCTTCCTGAAAGAAAAGAAGTTTGCGGTCAGCGCGCTTAAACTGGCGGATCTGGATGATTCCAAGGCTGAAGGAGCCTCCGCCATTAAATCCAAGCTGAAGGACGTTCCGGCGGATCGCTATATTATCTTTAAGCTTGACTCCGACATGGAGCCTGACACCAAATACAGCGTAGTAGTGCAGGCCGGAGCGGTATCGGCGGAGGGCCCGCGGAAAACGGCGGCCGATCAGTCCTATACCTTCTCTACCTATCCTCCTCTGGAGGTTGTCGACACCAACGGCAGCGGGCGCTGGGGCAGAGATTATCTGAGCGAAAACGACAGTTTTGCCTTCAGATTCAACAATCAGCTCGATATCAGCAAGTTCCCTGCCGACAAATACGTCGCTTCCATAAAGCCCGAGGCTAAAGAAGTCGTTCCCTCTGCCTCCGGCAGCACATTTATTATTAACGCCGACACTAAGTGCAATACGACTTACACGGTCCGCTTAAATCCGGGAATTACCGATATTTACGGTCAGAAGTTAGGCAAGTCCGGCTCCTTCACGTTTAAGGTCGGACCGCCGGAGCCTTATATGTATGCTCCCGGCTCGGGCGTCAATATGCTCGATCCCGACAACAATAAGGTCTATTCCGTCTATACTGCCAATATTAAAAAGCTGAGAGCCAAGCTGTTCAAGGCCGATATAAGCGATTGGGAAAAGTATAACGATGAATGGCGTCTGCGCTCGTTTAAGAAGCTCAAGGATTATGCCGGCGTAGGCAAAGAGGTCTGGTACAAAACTATTAGCATTGACGGCAAACCCGGCGAGCTGACTCAGACCGAGATCGATGTTTCCGAAGCCGTTAAGGACGGCCGCAGTCTGGCCCTGCTGGCTTTGGAGTATGACAGCGACGGCGGCGGCACGATCAGCAAGAGTCTCTGGCTGCAGTCTTCAAACCTGGCTTTGGACACTTATGTTGACAGAGACCATGTTTACGGCGTCGTCACCAATTTAAAGACCGGTCTGCCTCAGGCCGGCGCTGAAGTCCGCCTGGCCGGACAGAAGGCCGTCACCGATAAAACCGGCGCAGCGGTTTTGGACAACCGCGCCGACGGCAGACGCAATTATTATGCCGAAGCTTCATATAACGGAGATACGGTTTATAACGTCGATCGTATTACCAGACAGGACCCCAATGACCGCTTCCTCTGGTACGTCTTTAACGACCGCGGTCTTTACCGCCCCAATGAGAAGGTCAGCATCAAGGGCTGGCTGGGCCGTCTGAATTACGGTCCTGAAAACAATGCCAGGCTGGTGCGCGAGTCTCAGAGCGTTCGCTGGGAATTGAAAGACTCCCGATATGCCAAGATAAGCGAAGGCAGCCTGACTACCGACGCTTATGGCGGCTTCTCTCTGGAACTGGCTCTGCCGGACAACATCAATCTGGGCTCCAGCCGGGTTACCTTTGAGCTGCCCCGCGATAACGGCGTAAACAATTACTCCTATACTCACAGCTTTGACGTTCAGGAATTCCGCCGGCCTGAATTTGAAGTGACCGCGACCGCTTCGGAGCCCGACAACATTATGGGCAAGGAAGGTTCGGTTACGGCTAAGGCTTCCTATTTCTCCGGCGGCAGCGTTTCCAATGCCGAGATCGCCTGGAACGCTAAGTCCGGCAAGGCGTATTTCTCTCCTCCGGGCTGGCGCGGCTTTACCTTCGGAATCTGGCGGCCGATCTGGCGCTGCTGGTGGATCGAGGAAGAAGAATTTGAAGGCGTTTCCCACTCTCTGAACAGCGCCACTGACGCTATGGGCAAATCGACCCTCAATATCAGCTTCGGTACCTGCGAGCCTCCGGCTCCGGTGAATATAAAGATAGAGGGAGCCGTTTCCGATCTCAACCGTCAGCGCTGGGCCTGCAATAAGACGATTCTGGTCCATCCTTCCGAAGTCTATATCGGCGTCAAGTCCGATATTTACCGGTATTCGGAAAATAAACCCTACGATATTGAATATATCGTGGCCGATATCGGCGGCAAGGCGGCGGCGGGACGTCCCGTCAGGCTGAAATGGGATCGCCTTGAATATTCCTACGACAGAGAAGGCAAGCTGGCCAAGAGGATTATGGAGTCCTTCCTGGACAATGCCGTTTCCGAGACGAAGGCCATCAAGCGCAGCGTCACCTTCCCGAAGGCCGGCCTGTGGCGTCTGACCGCGGAAACTCAGGACAAGGACGGCCGTCGCAACCGTACGGTCAGGACCTTTTGCGTAGGCAATTTTGCCTCGCCCTTAAATGTCAGAAACACCATTGAAGAATTGACTCTGATACCCGATAAGGACGAATACGAACCCGGCGAAACCGCTAAGATCTTGGTGCAGTCGCCTTTCAAGGGCGTGAGCGGAATGTACTCTCTGGCCCGCGACGGCTTTGTCAAAAACGAGCCCCTGAGCATCAGTGACAGCACCGCCGAGCTGCAGATTCCCATCGATCCCAAGTGGCTTCCCAACGTCAATCTGACCGTAACGGTAAACGGACAGAGCGAGCGTCTGGATGCGGAGGGCAAGCCTGTTAAGGGCACGGTGCGTCCGGCCTGCGCCAGAGGTACTCTGAACCTTAAGGTCTCTCTTAAAGAGAAGAAGCTCGATGTAAAGGTTCGCCCCGACAACGACAAGCTGCGTCCCGGCGATACGGCAAAGATCAGCGTCGAGGTTAAGGACTGCAGCGGCAAGCCCGTTCCCGACGTTCAGACAGCCGTAGTGGTGGTTGACGATTCCGTATGGGCTCTGTGCGGCCACGCGATTGCAGATCCTCTGCCCAGCTTCTATTTGAGCCGCAGCGGAAGCATCAGTACCGGCCTGTTGAGATCGACCGTTCTTCTCAACAATCAGAAGCCTAAGCGCGAAAAGAATTCCCGGTTAAACTTCGGTTCTGAACGCAGAATGTACAGCATGATGGGCGGCGCCAACTATTCGGCCGACATGGTTGAGGACGAATGCTGCGCCGGCGCCGTGCCGATGGAAGCTCCGAGAATGGCGATGAACGCCGCTCCCGCGGCTAAGGGCATGGCAATGCCGCAGGCAGAAAGAAGCGCCGTTATGAAGTCGGCGGCCGCTCCCGCAGCTCAGAGGCCCGGCGCTCCGATCGCGGTGCGCTCCAATTTCGACGCGCTGGCTCTGTTTGAAGCGGCCGGCATAACTGACAGCGCCGGCAGAGTAAGTCTCAGCGTCAAGCTGCCCGACAATCTGACCCGCTATCGGATCGTGGCCGTGGCCGCCGACAAGGAGACGCGCTTCGGCAAGGACGAAAGTTCTCTGACCGCCTGTCTGCCTCTGATGGTACGTCCCAACGCGCCCCGATTCCTCAATTTCGGCGACAAATTTGATCTGCCGGTCATTCTCCACAACCAGACCAACAAGCCTATGCAGGTCGAGGTGGCCGCCGCCGCTTCCAACCTTAAGTTCTGCGCCGGTAACGGCGTAGTCTGCGAGATCCCCGCCGACAGCCGCCGCGAGGTGCGTCTGCCCATGGAGGCCGATCAGGTCGGCAAGGGCATGGTTCAGATTGCCGCGGTATCGGGAAGCTATGCCGACAGTCACAAGTGCACGATTCCCGTATATACTCCCTGCACCACCGAAGGCTTTGCAACTTACGGCGTCTGCGACGGTACTAAGACTCTGGTGCAGCCGGTATCCCGTCCCAAGGACGCCTATACCCAGTTCGGCGGTATGGAGATCACCACGTCCTCAACGGCTCTGCAGGAACTGGTCGACGCGGTTATCTACCTCTACGAGTATCCCTTTGAATGTTCCGAGCAGCTGGCTTCCAAGATTATCGCCACTTCAGAGCTCTTTGAGGTGCTGGACCAGTTCAAGACCAAGGACCTGCCTTCTGCCAAGGACGTCAGAGCTCAGACTCAGCGCGATATCGACAGAATGCTGACCCGTCAGGACCGTTCCGGCGGCTTCGGCATCTGGGTCGAGGGCAAGGACGTTCTGCCTTATATCACCGTCCACTGCGCGCAGTCTTTGATTATAGCCAAAAAGCACGGCTATAATGTGCCTCAGAAAAATTATGATCGGGCTATGGACTACCTGCGCAGCATTGACAGGCATATCCCTTCCAGATATTCTCACCTCTATAAGCTGACCATTGAGGCCTATGCCGACAACGTGCTCTGGCAGGCCGAAAAGGTCGATTACGCCGCGGCTGCCGCCAGGCTTAAGAGGGAGAAGATAGCCGATCTGCCTATCGATATCCTGGGCTGGTATCTGCCGGTAATCCGCGAGAAGGACGAGGCTCTGGCCAAAGAGATACGCCGGGTTCTCAACAACAGCATTTCCGAGACCGCTTCTACCGCCAATATCGGAAAATTCACCGAAAGCGACGGCTATCTGATTCTGGAATCGGATATGAAGTCTGAGGCTCTGGTTCTCTCGGCTCTGATAGCCGACAATCCCAAGGCCGATATCATTCCCAAGGTCGTCAAGACGCTGCAGAGCGGCAGACGCAGGGGCCACTGGGGCAATACCCACAACAACGCCCATGTGATCATGGCTTTAAATAAGTATTTCAATACTTACGAATCGGTGACGCCCGACTTCGTTTTGAGAATGTGGCTGGGCGATCAGTATGTCGGCTCCCATCAGTATAAGGGTCGGCAGAATATCAATCAGGAGACCTTCGTGCCCATGAATTATGTAGGCGACAACGTCAACATGATTCTGGACAAGCAGGGGCAGGGACGTCTCTATTACCGTCTGGGTCTGAGCTACGCTTTGAAGGATCTGGCGCCCAAGGCTTTGGAGGCCGGCTTCACGGTGGCCCGCACCTATGAAGGCGTCGACGATCCTAAGGACGCCGTTCAGCAGCCCGACGGAAGCTGGAAGTTCAATCTGGGCGCCCGCATCCGCTGCAAGACAGAGATGGTCGCTCCCGCCCGCCGCGCTCATGTGGCTTTGGTTGTGCCTATCCCTGCCGGCGGCGAGATACTCAACGGCGCTTTGAAGATGACCGAGAGCCTGCCGGAAACCGAGAAGCAAAAGTTCAGATGCTGGTGGTGGTGGAGACCCACCTGGTTCGACCATCAGAACCTGCGCGACGAGAGAGCGGAAGCCTTCCGCCTGATTCTGCCCGCAGGCAAGTACGATTACTCCTTCATCTTCAGAGCCACGGTGCCCGGCACGTTCGTCGTGCCGCCCGCCAAGGCCGAAGAGATGTATTCTCCGGAGACCTTCGGACGCAGCGAAGGCGTCAAGGTTGTAATCAAATAACGCCTCAAATAACGCCTTTTGCCTGAGTCTGCAAAGATAGAATCCTCTTATGTTCTTATTGAGCATGAGAGGATTTTTTTTATGCCGCCGCGCTTTGCCGTCCTGAGCTTTCCCTTTGTCATCCTGAGCGAAGGATCTGAATAAATGTCTGTTTTGCTTGTTTTCGCTATGTCGGTTTTGTTTTGCACTTCGCTCCGCGGCTGCACTTCGCTCCGCGGCTGCGCTTCGCTTCGGACGCTCGCTTCAGCGCAAAACAAAACCTGTGT
>JAFTAM010000176.1 GCA_017458675.1 bacterium | reverse complement strand
GGTTTTGTTTTGCACTTCGCTCCGCGCTCGCCGTAACCGGAGCTCGGACGCTCGCTTCAGAGCAAAACAAAACCTGTGTATAACATGTCTGCTTAAAGCCTGTTTTTGCTTAACTTACCGACAGTGATATAAAGACTGCCGACTTTCGGTGAGATTTGCTCCTTTGCCGAAGGATCGGGAATTACAGATATTGTTAGTTCAAGTTTCCGGCTTATTTGTCATTCTGAGCGCAGCGAAGAATCTTAATTATTTGCTTCAGGCGGGAAAGGCCGGTATGCCTCAGCTTCCTTTCCGCCTGCGCAGCGGCCGGCAATTGCATAATCTGCAGAAATGTTAATAATTTTCGGCATGATTTAAGCATTTTGTTCAGAAGAGAATAAAGTTTTAAAATAATCCTATATTTTACTGGGGGGGGCTATGTTTGCAGGCGTTAAAACTGCTGCTCTTATAGGCATAAAGTCGTATTTAGTGTTATGCGAAGCCGATATTACCAGGGGGCTGCCGCGCTGTGTCATTGTGGGACTGCCGGACGCCGCCGTTAATGAATCCGAGGAGCGGATTTGGGCCGCTTTGGGAAATTCAGGCTTCGAGCTGCCGCTGTGCAGGGTCCGCATCAATTTAGCGCCGGGAGATCTCCGCAAAGAAGGGCCGCGCTTTGATCTGGCCATAGCTTTGGCCATCTTGGCGGCTCAGCAGTCGGAGGGCCTAGGGCAGCGGGAACTGGACGGGTGGCTCATTCTGGGCGAGTTGGCCATGGACGGGAGCGTGCGCAGCGTCAAGGGCGTCCTTTCCGCTTTGCTGACGGCTAAAAGGGCCGGGATAAAGAAGGTGCTGATCCCCTATGACAATCTGCCGGAAACTTCACTGGCGGAGGACGTGGAATGTCATGGGGCCGTATGTCTGCGCCACGCTTTGAGCATTTTGCTCGGCGATACTAAAAAGGACGCCGAATTTTTGTTCTGCCGTCAAAACGAGCGCTCTGCGCCGGCGTACGGAGAGAGACAGGAGGCGGCCGGTCTGTCCTTTAACGGCTCGGCCGGCTGTGATCTAAAATATGTATGCGGGCAGAGGCTGGCCAGGCGCGGTCTGGAAATCTGCGCCGCCGGGGCTCATCATTTGCTTATGATGGGACCGCCGGGATCGGGCAAGACTATGCTGGCCCGCTGTCTGCCTTCAATTATGCCGCCTCTGAACCGGGAAGAGATCCTGGAAACAGCTACTATTCGAACGGCGCTGGGCGCAGATTTTTCGGATTTCACTCCGCTTCCGCCCTTCAGACAGCCCGTTTCCGGCGTTTCTCCGGCCGGCCTTTTGGGCAGTCTGCAGCCGGGCGAGGTGACTCTGGCTCATAGAGGAGTTCTCTTTCTGGACGAGCTCCCCGAATTTCGCCGGGACTGTCTGGAAGCGCTGAGAGGCCCGCTGGAGAGCGGCTTTGTAGAAATTGCTCGGGCAAAAATCCATATCGCTTATCCCTGCCGCTTTATTTTTGCGGCGGCCAAGAATCCCTGTCCCTGCGGTTTATGGGGAGATGCGGAGAAGGAGTGCGTCTGTACTCAGACGCAGCGCCGCCGCTATCTGAGCCGCATTTCCGGTCCGCTTTTGGATCGCATTGACCTGCAGCTCCAGGTAGACCGTCCCAAGGCTCGGGAATTGCTGACGGAGGCTTTCAGCGAGGATTCCGCCAGCGTGCGTATGAGGGTTGAAGCGGCGGCGGCCCGACAGAGGGAACGCGGGGTGCGCTGCGGTTTTATGGACGCCGAGCAGACCCGCCGGCTCTGCGGTCTCGACAAGGAAAGCCGCCGTTTTCTGACTGAGCAGACCGAGCGGTTCTCTTTGTCTGGCCGCGTCAAAGACAGACTGTGCAGAACGGCCAGAACTATAGCCGATCTGGACGGCTGCGAAGCGGTTGAACTGGCGCATCTGCACGAGGCGATGGAGTACAGGGCCCTGGATTATGCTTCCTCTGTCCTTGAGGCTGATGTGCATAGATCGGCAAGACGCTCCTTAAAGCCGGATCTTTTTTAACTGCGCTTAATGGCTTAGGCTATGACCCTTCAAGGGCAGGGACTGCGCCTGCTTTTTAGAAAAGGCCATGTTCGCTGATGCTGCTGAAGGCGTTTCCGATGACCCCTTTCAGCTTTATTACGGTGAGGATAATTCTGTGATTTATTTAGATAATGCCGCAACCACTCCGGTTAAGGCCGAAGTATTGAAAACCATGCTGCCGTTTTTCAGTGAATATTACGGCAACGCTTCCAACGTTTACAGTCTGTCGCTGGTTTCGCGCCGGGCTCTGGACAGCGCCAGAGAGGCGGTGGCCAAGGCTGTGAACGCCAAGCTGCCGGCGGAGATTTTTTTTACGGGCTGCGGTACCGAGGCTGATAATCTGGCGGTTATAGGCATCGCCAAAAGCCGCCGTGAACAGGGGAACCATATTATTACTTCGGCTGTAGAGCACCATGCGGTTCTCAACGCCTGCGATTATCTGCGCAGGGAAGGTTTTGAAATAACGAAGCTGCCGGTAGATAAATTCGGGCTGGTCAGGCCGGAGCAGGTCGCCGAAGCCCTGAGGCCGGATACGGTTTTGGTTTCGATTATGACTGCCAACAATGAGGTCGGAACCCTGGAGCCTATCGCCGAAATAGCCGACGCCGTGCGCGGACATCAGGCTTATTTTCATACTGACGCTATCCAGGCTATAGGAGCGGCGCCTATTGACGTTCAGAATACGGGGATAGACGCCTTGAGCATTTCCGCCCATAAGTTCGGCGGTCCTAAGGGAGTGGGGGCGCTGTACCTGCGTACCGGGGTGCGTCCTCTGCCGGTCAATTACGGCGGAGGCCAGGAGCGCGGCCTGCGCAGCGGCACGGAAAATGTGGCGGGAATTGTGGGACTGGCCAAGGCTATAAGCCTGGCGTATAGGAATTTTGAGGAGAAAATTTCCCTCTGGAAGTCCAAGCGGGATTATTTGATTAAAAATATTCTGGAAAAAGTACCTTACGCTCAGCTTACCGGACATCCGGAAAGGCGTCTGCCCGGCCATGCCAGCTTTGTCTTTGCCGGGGTAGAGGGCGAATCTTTGGTGATGCAGCTCGACCGTCAGGGGATCTGCGCTTCCTCCGGCGCCGCCTGCGCCTCTTCGGCTTTGGGCGTTTCCCACGTTTTGGAAGCCATGAAGACTCCTCAGGCCAGAGGCAGCCTGCGCTTGACCGTTGATTGGGAGATAGATTATGCAGATTTGGACAAGGCGGTTGAAGCGATTGCCAAATCTGTAAAAAAATTACAGAGCCGAGCCCCTAAATCGTCTTTTGCGGAGTTGCGTTAATCGAAAACTTGGTTAAGATAATATAAAATACTTTAAAGGAAGTTTACTGTGACCGGAGCTTATTATCACAACCGTCAGCGTAAAGAGAATCAAGCTCAAATGCGCCGCGCTTTGGAAAGAGCCAAAAAGTATTGCTATATTACCGAACGTGAAGTTACAGTCTGCGTGGAATATCCGCAGTATCGCGGCCTTTACAGCAGAGGCCCGGCTGGAGATACCTACTGCGAGCATTTGGTTGAATGCTACGAAAGAAAGGAAAAATGCCGCTACAGCGGCATCTCGGCTTATTATCCCGATCCCTTTGTCAGGAACGCTTTTCAGTCCGCTTCCGCCAGCGGCGCCGAGGACTGGATAAACGGCGAAGAAGAGACGCTTCTGAAGGATCAGAAAGGAATGTTCAGAGCTGATGAAGCCGGATAAGACGATACGCTCTCTGAGGAGCGCCGCTCCCAAGCCTGCTTCGATTATTGAAGCTTTGTTTTTAAAGGCTTTCGGAGCTTTCTTTTGAATATTGAAAACTGTTGTAAACGAAAGAAACTCTTTTATATATTTAAGCGGATGGATATTTTATGATAAGTTCTCTGAATTCTTTATCTTTTGCGGCTCAGAGTCAGCCTGTGCAGGGCGGAGCGCCGGCGGTGCGGCCGGAAACAGAGATTCTGCCCGAAGCCGCGGATTCTTTTGTAGCTGGATCTTTTACAGAGGAAAAAGAAGCGCCGGCCGCTGCAGTCAAGGCTGAAGCGAAGCCTCAGGCTCAGCCCGAAGAGGCTCCCGACGTTGAAGGAATTTTGGCGGAAGCTCTTATAGGGGATACGGAGAGCGCCGATAACCCTGCTTTTATTCCGCTTACAGAGGGAGAGTTCGGTTTCAATCTCAGCTTCCTCAGACCCAAAGCCGACGACGGAAGGATTCCTGCGCTTGAGGACGTCAAAGATTATCAGTACCTCGATCACGACGAACTCTGCGCCGACTACACGACCAACGTGCGCGAAAACCTCAATTTTGCTCAGCGCAGCTGCATCAAAGCCTACTGTACGATCGCCTATAAGGCCATGAACGGCTATCTTCTGGGCCTTAACGGCAGATCTACCATGGCGGTGCGCCGGGCGGTGAAGTGCATGTCCAAAGCCCTCAATAAATTTGAGGTTCCCTCGGGTTCGGTTCTGTACAGAACGGCCAACGTCAACGAGCTTCGCAATTATCTTCCTGCCGAAGAGTTCGCCAAGTACGAGGAATACTGCAAAACTCCCGAAGGCACGGCTATGGCGGCTCAGGCACTGGATCTTAAGCTTCAGGGCACGCAGACGAAGCGTAAATCTTTCCTTTCAACCACTATCGATCCCAATTTCGATTTTGAGGATAAGCCCAAGGTGGCTACCAAGCTTTATGTCGGCGACAATGTCAAGGGCATATATGTGGCCGCCGAGCCGGCTCTGCCCCATCTGGCGGATGAAAAGGAATATCTGCTGGCTCCCGATACCAAAGTTACGGTTATGGGCGTAGAGTACAGCGAAAAGAATAAAGGCTTGGTTCTGAGCGTATTTTTAGGCGATTTGCCTGAGAAAGCAGAACAGAAAGCGGAGCAGAGCAAATGAGCGGAACCTTTGGACTGAATTCAAAGAAAATTTCCGAGGCGGAAATTAAAAATATCGTCAGAGACAGACGCAATTCCGAGATTGCCTCGGTCAAGGCCGAAGATATTAAGGATCTTCTGCCTTCGGATAAGAGGCGCGAACTTAATGACAGAGCCGCGGTTCTGGAAAGAGAGCTGGCTGCCAGATTCGGCAAATAGAGTTTTTTGTATGCGCGCTGCCTGAGTCTGCGGCAGTTCTTTTACAGTCTGCTGCAGGACATTTTTTATGCGGCCGTTTAAAGGCTTTTCCGAATGGCTTCTCCTGAAACCGCTGAGGCTCTCTATTCCGGCAGCAGGCAGACCTTTTATAAAAAAAGCCCTCCTTCAAATCTGAAGGATAGGGCTTTTCTCTTTATTCAGGCGCTGCTTGTACAGGTTTACATACCCACAGTATCGTTGACCTTTACGCCGCCGAACTTGTCGATGTTGATCTGGATTTGTTTTTTAGTTATGTTTTCATTAGTAGAAAATTTAATAAAACCAGCGTAGAGCGGCGTTCCGTCCTGGCGGAAAATAATACTGTAAAGCGGAGCTTCAGAAACGTTCACTTTATGAATATCGCCTTTATTTTTTTTATAAAAAGATAAACACGTGCCGCTTTTTAACTGATTGGCGTATGCCGAAACCGGAGAAGCGCTGACTCCGTTCTTAAATCCTTTAGAGAATGTCACGTTGATTGAATTGCTGTAACGGCTGCCTAAGCTGCCTTCTGCCTGCACTACGTTATCTTTATATAAACGCCATACTAAGCATGTATCTGTTTTGCCGCTGACACTAACAGGCGTTTCACCGTTTACGTTATCTTTAACGTTTCCGTCTATTCTTTGCAGGACTTGGTTTTTATTATTCATTAACAGGCCAGAAGTTTTAGCTATGTTTGATAAACTGCTGACTGCGCCGGAAAGCTTTTCGATGTCTTCAAAATACGCGTTTCTCATTAAAGCTTTCCTGTAACTGCCCAATCCCATTCCGCCTAAAACGGCCAGTATGAGGATTACGACCATTAGCTCAATGAGAGTGAAAGCGCGCTGCTGATTTCTATGCGAAATATTAAAAAAATTCATTTGTTTACTCCCTTCTGGATTTGGCTACGAATACTAAACCTAATCCGACCAGTAAGATTACTAATCCTATAATTATATATGTATTGTTGCTGTTTTTTTGATGCTTTACGGTTTCGCTGCTGTCAACGCTGGCGTCGAAATTCGGTACTTCCGGCATATCTTGAGACTTAGTGGCCTGCGGGCGTGAAGTTGTAGGAGACGTTTCAATTTCACTCTGACTGAAAGATTCTGTATCATCGTTAAAAGAAGAGTCCCGTCCCGCGGAAGCATTGTAAACATTATCGGTAGTTTCAATCTCGCCGTTAGGAGTATCCACGATATGGGGTACGCCTTCTCCTGGAATTACCGCCGCTGAAGCGTGTTCGACGCCAATAAAAAATAATAGCGAAAAGATTAATAAAACAGTTGACAGTTTATGAGGAGCATTGATTTTATGAATAATAAAATTGATATTTTTAGTAAAAATTCTAAAAAAAATATTCATTCATTCTCTCCGATATGTTAGAATATATGTGCCTACCTATTTTACAACATGATCGCTTCAGATAAAAGGGAGGATGTCATTTTTATGAATATAAAAAATAAAAGAAAGCTAAAGAATGGTTTGACGCTGCTGGAAATTTTGGTGGCTATTGTTATAATGACTGGTACTTTAATGGCATTTGCAATGTCTTTTCCTGCTGCTTTCCAAGTAACCAGAAAAGCTAATAATGCGGTGCGTGCAGCTAAGCTTGCTTCCGGAGTGGCGGATGAACTGCGTGCTTTAGCTACTTTAGGAACCAGAACTATGGTCGGCTTCAGCAATGAAAACAAAGCGCAGTATATCGAAGCCTTCGAGAGCAACGGCAGCTACAGCGCTATCGGAGACGGCAAAAACTTAATGGCCAATAACAGTATCTGCAGCTATTTGAAATCTGTTCAGGCTATGAAAGAAATCGGTAATCTCGGAGTTAAGAATTTATCCAAATACGGAAATTGTTTCTTCTCCTTAGACGGAGCTCCGAACATCCCCGGAATCTCCGTGCGCCATACCGGTTCGCATAACACTTACGCGGATTCTCAATTTTGGGAAATTGTAGTAACGGTGAGTTGGCCTGAAAACGTATCTGCGCGCAAATCAATCAGAAAATCAGTAACAGTTGTCAGCGCTAAAACCGGCAACAGATGGTAAGGGATTCGGTAAGCTATGATTAGATTCAATAAAAAACGCGGCTTTACTCTAATTGAGCTTCTTGTGGCTATGGCGTTATTTATTGCTTTAGCGGCTGTAGGCTCTATGGCTATTATGAAGGGAATACAGGCGCAGCGGTTTGAACACAATGTTCGTGAAGCAAGAACGGCAACGCGCAATGCGTTGGACAGATTGGCTGATGAAATGCGCGCCGCTTGTCCTTTGCCTTATAAAGGAAATGTTACCTCAATCGTTTCGGTCTCGGGCGTACTATTCCCCGATTCTTATAAAGACAGCTACAGTACATGTTCTACCGGTACGGACGGCAAGGGCAAGAAATATATATATTCTAATAATAGGACTATTTTTACCCGTTTAAAAGATTCGAGCGATCCTTATGATATAACGAATTATACTTTTGTTGAATGGTTAGTATGGAACTCAGATAAGAATAAAGTTTCACATAAGAATAAAATTTCACGCCGTACTTACGCCGAAACGAATAAAACTTATTCTGATGCAGGTAAGTACTATACGTTTTATCCCGATAACAGCAATGTTTATGCAAGATGCAGGGCAAATTTAGACAGTTTCGTTAATCTTTCTAAGTACGATAGCTATAAAAATGACGTAGACCTTGTCGCTCAGCTGCCCGGGGATTATGACGAGTTTACTTTAACGGTAAGCCGCAACTATTATAAGGATGTTGCCGGCAGTACTTCTGATTATGATTTAAACAATTTGAATATAACCCTGAAAGCTCTGGTGCATCGGCCTGATTACAGCGGCAAAAAGCAATATGACGATAAAAAGGTTGAGTTTGAATACTCTACGCGCGTCAATTTACAGGTGTCCGGCAATTATTAGGTTAAAGCTTGTTGGTTATTACTTTTGTAAAAGGTGGTGATTTTATGAAAAATGGAATGGTACGGAATCGCAAATATAAAAAAGGTGTGGCTCTAATCTTTTCTATGTTTGTGGCTGCTTTATTGGCGGCAATGAGTACTACGGTCGTTGCAGTATCTATTAACGGAAATAAAGACAGCGCGGCGGTTTCATATAATGACGCTGCGCTGCAGGCAGCCAACTGGGGCATTGACGCAGCTATAAACTTTATGGGACAGCCGGGTTATAAATATGATCCCTCTAAAGGCGGCAATAATAATTATTTGACTCAATGGGAAAGCAGCGGAACCAGTCCTCTGGTTGGCACCCGCTTAAAGAAATTAGACAGCAGCAAGCAGGCGTTAGGATTAAATGCAAGCGTGCGTGTTGTAATTAATAATGATTTGGATAAAAATTATATTAGTGATACTTACGGCGTAAATGTTAACGATTATAAAAGAGACGGAAGCTGGGTTAAGGGGGATACCTGTTTAATCCAATTCTATCCGATTACTGGCGGTACTAAAGAAGAATACAAAATAGATTATTATAATGATACTTATGCTACTGTAGAAGTTCTTTGTACTGAAAATCGCTTTTACACTCAGCCCAGCAATTATCAGCTTTTAGCCGTATCTAAAGTTTATAACGGAAGAAGCTCTAAGAAGAATGATTCTTCGCTTTTAGCGACCCGTATGGTTGAAAGCAACGTACGGGAAGCTAATGTTTCTGACTTTATGCATTTCGTTCAGAATGCCCGTTCCTGGGATGCCAACGGCGTAGATATTTCGAGAAAAAATCAAACTGCCGGCGGTCATAGCGCCAGGACAGCAGTTCTGCTGCCGGAAGGCTATACCGAACAGGGACGTTTAAGAGTAGACGGTTACGGTACTCCTAAAAATGCAGACCCGGAAAAAAATGCAGTCAAGAAATATCTCCATGAAATTGGCGTAGACGGTAAAATCGGATTCTTCTCTGAGAAGGGCAGCTTTGATCCTAAAAAATATAATTTCAACGGCGCTGTTTATACCGAAAAGAGCGGCAGCACTTTTAACTACAGAACCCGCGGAAATCATAGCGATAGGTCGGGCGACAAATTAACCGGCAGTTTCGGTACTCTTTATGATAACGCCGGCTCGCTTGGACTGCCTCAGTCAGGCCGTGATTTCTATGATAATAATAAAGACGGTATTTACAAGGTACTGTCTTCGAATAATACTCCCGGTTCTAAAAAAGCCAGTTTCAGCATTGGAAGCAACGGCTATAATCAAACTAATTCGGGAACGGCAGTCGGCACTTCTATAAGTGCTGTTAAGGGATATTACAACAGCCATACGAGTGAATGCCCTGATATCGCGCAAGGTACGACTACAGGCTACGATAATAAAGGTGTGAAAAGAAGCGATATGCCTGCTAGCGTCCCTACTTTTGCAACTGTGAGAGTAGAAGTGAAGGGCGATGAATGCAGAATTTTGAAGTATAATACGGCTGTATCTAACGGCGACACCGGTAAAAACGTTGAAAATATTACTCCTAACGGCGCAGGCGGAGTCAATACGGGCGGAGTTATTAAGATAAGTGATATTAAAGGCGGAGTCGTTTGCGTGCAGGGCGGCAACGTGGAAATTGTAAACGTTACTTCTTTTGGCGCAAAAGGCAGCGGCGGTTTCAAATTCGGCAATACCGATACGAAAATCGGTTCTTTGAAAACTAGTGATAACACCTATAAGACTTCTGCTCTCGATGGACAGTTAACTATTGTTTCCGATATTAACGAAGGCAGAGAAGATGCCAGAATTAACGGGAACAGTTCTAAAAAAGGCAACATTTATTCTACCGAAGCCAGAAAGCTGTATGAGAAATATCAGGAAGATACAACCAATACTTCTATTGCTCCCCCTTACAGCGCCAAACAGTTGGGTACGGGAAGCTCTAGTTTAAAGAATATTTGGCCGACTCCCTCAACCTCATCCGTAGAACGTGAAGGCAATGTCATTATTGGCAGCGATATTGTAACTAAAGAAGGTACAGACGCTAGCTTTGGCGTTGTCTCTAATAATTTTATTTACATAACCGATCGCTCTGCTGGCGTAACCGGTAATTCTAAGCAGGTCAACAGCAAAACTTATATAAATGGCGCTCAAGAAAAAAATAAGGCTTCAAGAACGCTGACTGTTGACGGCGTACTTTACAGCATGGATCATTCTGTACAGTTTGACTGGAATAATCTGGCCGGCTTATATGACAACAGAGAGAATCCCAATGTAATGACTCCTTATAAAAAGCTGGCTAATGCCATAGGTTCGGATCTTGGCAACAAGGCGGACCAGTATGCGCGTATATTTAAGCTTAACGGTGCGATCGTAGGCGGTTTCCTTGATGTTGAAGGCGATACATACGGACGCGGCTATTATACTCAGAACTTTTCTCATAATAATAAGTTAAGGTATAACTTACCTCCTTATTTCCCTAAATGGAATTTAACTGAGACTGCAGAGAACGGCATGGTTATGCCTTTTGTAGTACTTTCGTATAAAGACAGAGGAGCTATTAACGATTTATAATATAATCTGTTTATAGCTTAAACGGGCCGTTTCCCGAAAGGGGGACGGCTTTTTCTTTTGTCGTATTCAGTTAAATAGATTATTTGGGGAGAAAATATCAGGATGGAATACGGATTTGCCAACTGGGATTTGACGCCGTTCTTCAGCGGAGTGGACGGCGATGATTTTAAAAGCGCTCTGGCCGTTCTGCGTTTGCGGATTTATGAAAATCAGCAGGTTACGGTTCCCAGGCTGAAGGTCTTGTGCGCCGGGCAGAGTTCAAGTGCGGAGCTGGTCCGGGAAACAGCCGAGTATTTCCTGGTTTTGGAAAAGCTGACTGCCGAGCTTGGCCATATCGTCTGTTATATTGAATGTGTGCGTTCCGAGGATTTGGCCAATGAGGAGGCGGCTCAAGCTCAGAATGAGGCCGATATTTTAAGTTCGCAGCTTCGCAAGCTGGAGGTCGCCCTTCTGGCGCTGCTGAAAAAAATGGACGATGACAGTTTTGCTTTGCTCTGCAGCCGAAAGGAACTGGAGAAGGCCCAATATTGTCTGCAGCGTCTGCGTAGGGAGGCTCAGTGCAGCATGGAGACGGATCTGGAGAACCTGGCCGCCGATTTGGCGGTAACCGGCTTCAGAGCCTGGGAAAATCTCTATGAAAATCTGGCCGGTTCTCTTAATTTTACTTATACCGACAGCTTAGGTCAGGTACATCAAGCCCCCATGAGTTTAAAGGTCTCCCTTTTGGAAAATGACGATTCGGAAGTGCGGCGTTCGACCCTAGTTAATTCCAATAAGGCCTGGGAGGGGGTAAGCGAATCGATTTCTGCCTGCTTGAACAATATCTCCGGTCATAGGCTCAAGGTCCAGGAATGGCGCAAATGCTCCTGCTTTTTGGAAGAGGCGGCCTTTGAGTCGGGCTTAAAGCTTTCGACTTTGGAAACGATGATGGACACGGTCGCCGAAAATTGGGAACTGCCTAGGCGTTTTCTCAGGCTCAAGGCCGAGCTTCTTCATTTAGAGAGACTGGGCTTCCAGGATATGACCGCGCCGGTCAGCTTTGCTGCAGGCCACGCCTCAGCGGCCGATAAAATTGAGAAAAAATACACTTGGGACGAGGCCTGCCGGCTCATTGAAGCGGCTTTCAGGTCCTTTGACCCTGAATTTGCCGAATTCGCTCATCAGGCTTTAGAGAAGCGCTGGGTGGAATCAGAGGTCAGAAGCGGCAAGCGGCCCGGCGGATTCTGCATTTCCTCGACGGTTATAGGACAGTCCCGCATCTTTATGACCTTCCAGGGCAGCTTGGGCGACGTCTTTACCCTGGCCCACGAGCTGGGCCATGCCTACCATGAGAGCCTGCTGGCCGACCTGCGTCCCTGCTGCCACAGCTATCCTATGACTCTGGCCGAGACCGCTTCTACCTTTGCCGAAACGCTGTTGGGCGATTACCTGCTCTCCCAACCGGGTTTGAGCGTAAACGAGAAGCTGTCCATGTACAAGCGCCGCCTGGACGACGCGGCCATATATCTTCTGAATATTCCCATGCGCTTTATTTTTGAACGCTCCCTTTACGAACGCAGAGCCAAGGGGGAGAATTTTTCGGCCAAAAGCCTGTGTCGTCTGATGGAGGAAGTACAAGGCAGGGTATACGGAGATATACTCGATCCCAAACAGAACGATCCCTGGTTCTGGGCCTCTAAGGGGCACTTCTATATTACCGAGGTCAGCTTCTACAACTTCCCTTATACCTTCGGCTATCTGTTCAGTCTGGGAGTTTATGCCCGCTTCAGAAGCGAAGGAGCGGCTTTCCGTCCTACATTCAACGAACTGCTGCGTCTGACCGGACAGGCGGGCTGCGAAGAGTGCGCTTCCAGGGCTCTGAATGTTAATCTGCAGGAAAAAGATTTTTGGCAGGAATCCTTGAGTTTAATCGAAACTGATTTGCAGCAATTTACTGAGCTGTTAAATCTGCACTAATTGCGATGTTCTTTAGGCATATTAAGCCGTTTTTGTCCGCGTAGCAGCTTGCTGCTTTTTAAAGGCGGGACGCCTTTTGTCCTTTAAGATGCGTTTGGATGAGGAAAATATGCTGCTTGGCGCAGTTTTATCCGGTGCAGAATAAGATAATTATACAGGAGCAATAAGATTTTGGATAAGCCGATTTCAGTTTTAGTCGTCGCCAGTTATTTTAAAGGCAATTTGTTTTTGGAAGAATGCCATAGACTGGGCTGCAAAATTTATTTATTGACTAAGCTGAGCCTTAAGGACGAACCCTGGGCCCGCGATTGTATTGACGACACCTTCTATATCCCGGAATTTACCGATAGGAACGAGGTCCTGAACGCCGTTTCCTATTTGGCCAGGACTTTGGTCTTTGATCTGATCGTTCCCATGGACGATTTTGACGTGGAAATGGCCGCCTTCATCCGCGAGCATCTGCGCATTCACGGCATGGGCGACACGACTGCCCGCTACTTCCGCGATAAGCTGGCCATGAGGGTTCAGGCTCGCGAAGAGAATATTCTGTGCCCTCGCTTTGTCCATGTTCTGAATTATGACAGAATCAGAGAATTTATGGCTGAAGTTCCGGCGCCCTGGTTCCTGAAACCTCGCTCTGAGGCCGGTTCGATAGGCATTAAGAAGATTTCCAATCCTCAGGAGTTCTGGGATACCGTTGATAAGCTCGGAGACGAGCAGAGCCACCGCCTTTTGGAGGAGTATATCCCCGGCAGCGTCTATCATGTCGATTCTATTGTCTGGAACCACAAGATCGTCTTTACCAACGTTTCGCGCTATGTAAAGCCGCCCTTTGATATCTGGAATTTCGGCGGCGTCTTCTGTACGCAGACTCTGCCCGAAGGCTATGAAGAAGAGCCTGAAGTGGCGGAAATGAACAAAAGAGTAGTTAAAGCCATGAAGATTCAGCGCGGCGTAACCCATGCTGAATTTATACGCTCGGTAAAAGACGGACAGATCTATTTCCTGGAAATTGCGGCGCGAGTGGGCGGCGCCAGAATAGATATGATGGTCGAGGCGGCCACCGGCCTGAATATGTGGAAAGAATGGGCCAAGCTGGAAGTCGCCTATGTCAGGGGAGAGGAGTACAAGGTTCCTAAGAGGCGGCATGACAGCGCCTCCCTGCTGGTGAGTCTGGCCCGTCAGGCCGAACCCGATACTTCCGCGTATAACGATCCTGAGGTCTATTGGCGCATGCACAAGGACCACCATGTCGGCATGGTTCTGGCCGGTCCAGACTTTGAGCGCATCAACAGTTTGACTAAAGAGTATCTGCAGAGAATGGCTAAGGACTATATGGCCGTTGAGCCTCCTACGGAAAACAGTTAAGCTAGCATAATATCAATGTTATTGTGAACAATAGCGAATTATTCTGTATTTATCGGCAGGTAATGACGTAAATTCAAGGTATCTATATTTTATATTTTGTTGCGACAGTCTCCTTATTCTGCTGGCATTATTATAATCACAGATTGAGGAGGCTGTTTTTGTAAACTGCAGATTAAAGGGAGGCGAGAATGGACGGCTCTGAAAATAAAATCAGCAAACGCCAGTTTCTGGAATGGCTGGGCGGAGGAGCGGCTTTGGCCGGCGCTTCCCTGTTTGCCGGCTGCAGTTCCGATAAGGCGGCAGAGGCTTTAAATACGGCTGAAAAAGCGGCCTTGATACGCAAAAAGCTGGGTGAGATGGCCTACCGCCTCAATAAGCGCAATCAGGATAAAGTCTCTTTGCTGGGTTACGGCTGTATGCGTTTCCCTACTCTTACTAACGGCGCCAAGGCGGGCGAGATTGACGAGGAGATGGGACAGCGCCTGATCGATACGGCCTATGCCGGCGGCGTAAACTATTACGATACCGCCTACGTCTATCACGGCGGCAAATCCGAAGCCTTTGTGGGCCGGGCCTTGAAGAAATATCCTCGCAAAAGCTTTTATCTGGCTACCAAAATGCCGGGACGCATAGTCGAAAGCCTGGATCATGCCAAGCGCATCTTTGAAGAACAGCTGGCCAATCTGCAGACCGATTATATTGACTATTATCTGCTGCACAACGTCAATAATATGGAAAAATATAGACGGGTCTATGAAGAATACGGCGTGCTGGATTATTTGCTGGAGCAGAAAAAGCAGGGACGCATAAGGTGCCTGGGCTGGTCGTTCCACGGCAATTCCGAGCTCTTTGACTATATGCTCTCGCTGCCCGTTGACTGGGACTTTGTGCAGATTCAGCTCAATTATCACGACTGGGAGCTGGGACCGGCCAATAATGACGCCAAGCATCCGGTGACGGCCAAGGGCATGTACGATAAGCTGGCCGCCCGCAATATTCAGGTTACGATCATGGAGCCGCTTTTGGGCGGCGCATTGGCCAGTCTGCCGGGCGGCGGCAACGCCATTCTCAAGGAAGCGGCGCCTCAGCGCAGCGTGGCCTCCTGGGCCTTCCGCTTCTGCGGCTCTCTGCCCAACGTTCTGACGACTCTGAGCGGGATGACTTACATAGAGCATCTGGAGGATAATCTGCAAACCTTTGCGCCTTTTGAACCCTTGTCAGACGGTGAGCACAAGACTCTGCAGCGGGCTCTGGGAGTGAGCGACAAGGCCAAGCGCATACCCTGCACCGGCTGCGAGTACTGTATGCCCTGTCCTTTCGGAGTTGACATCCCCGGACTGTTCAGGCATTACAACAAATGCGTGGTGGAAGCGGAAATGCCGCAGAGCTCGTTCGATCCCAATTATGTAAAAGCCAGGAATGAGTATCTGGGCGGCTATGAGCGCAGTTTCGATCCGTCGGCCCAGGCGGATCGCTGCATAGGCTGCGGCGCCTGTCTGCGCAAGTGTCCGCAGAATATCAATATCCCTTCCGAGCTGGAAAATATTCAGCATTTTACCGAGAATATCAGACGCAGCCGCAGCTGAGGCGCGGATGTCGGTTCTCAGAAGGCGGAGGTTAGTGCAGTATGCTGAAAAAATTGAGAATAGCATCGGCTGTTGTGGTGCTGCTGGGCTTTGTATGTTTATTTGCCAATTTTGCCAACAGCGGCTGGGCGGTGAAATGGCTGAGCTGGCTGCCCGGGATCCAGTTTACCGAGTCTGTGCTGGCTTTGAGCTTTGCAGCCTTAATATGGCTAATCATAACTTTTCTGCTGGGGCGCGTTTACTGCTCTTTTGTCTGTCCTTTGGGCATTCTGCAGGATTTGGCCGCTCGTCTGGTTCCGAAAAAACGGCGCAGCTTTGACGGCAAATATGACGATTCCGGCTGCCGGCTGCGTTTAGTCATATTGATTTTCTACATAGCTTCTCTGGCGCTGGGAATAAATATCATCTTTTCGCTGCTTTCTCCCTACGCTATATTTGGACGTCTGATGAATGATATATTTAACCCTGCCGCCGCATTTATCAATAATCTGCTGGTCTCCTGGCTGGGCGAGAGTCTTGGCCTGGTTCCGGTTAAATATGCTTCGCAGAGCCTTTTATCGACGGCGGCGGCTTTAATTATCGGCCTCTTTGCGCTGGCGGCGGCCTTATGGCAAAAGCGCTTCTGGTGCAGGAAAGTCTGCCCGGTAGGAACTTTTCTGGGATTTTTCGCGGCTAAGTCTTATAAGGTTATAGCCATCGACAAAGAAAAATGTATTAAATGCGGTTCCTGCGCCAGGGGATGTAAGGTAAGCTGTATCGACGTTCCTAATTTTTCGGTAAATAACGCTTCGTGCGTAAAATGCTTCAACTGCCTGGAGGCATGTCCTAAAAAGGCTATAGGCCTGGCGGCAAGGTCCGGCAGAGCCGCTGCCGAAGCTGAGGAGCAATAGCTCGCTGCAGAGGGGAGAAGAAACTATGGACAATAAAGAAAAAAGCTCATACAGTGAACACGAAAGCGGCTGCAGCAGGCGCGGCTTCCTGGGTACGGTTGTAGGCTCTCTGCTGGCGGCGGGCATAAGCGGCGAGGCTTTGGCTGAGGAGAAGAAGGCGAGCGGCCGGCCGGCCAGAGTCAATCCGGAAAGAAAATGCTATATAGTTCCCTTCGGCGCGCAGAGTCTGGCTAACTTTCACCGGCGCTGCGTCGGCTGTCAGCTCTGTGTGAGCAGCTGTCCCAACCGAGTTCTGAACGTAAAGGCTTCACATAAGGTAATAGACGCTAAATACGGACTTTTAAATTTAGAACAGCCGGCCATGTCTTTTGAAAACGGCTACTGTCGTCCCGAATGCGTAAAATGCTCGCAGGTGTGTCCCGCCGGGGCCATTCAGCCCCTGAGCGCTTCCCGCAAGACGGCTCTGCAGGTGGGCTTGGCGGAATGGAACGGTCAGATTTGCCTGAACAGCCGCGGAGCCTCCTGCAAGGCCTGCCAGAAGATCTGTCCCAACGGCGCCATAAGCGCAGTCCCTTTGGAGAGCGATCCCAAAAAGGTGCAGATTGTAGTCGATCCCGAGCGCTGTATGGGCTGCGGGGCCTGCGAATATATCTGTCCCTGCCGTCCTCAGCCGGCTATGTGCGTCAACGGTTTAGAAGTGCACAGATCGGTTTAATGGCTGATGCGAAATGAGCTCGGAAAGTCTAAAATTTTTAGGTTCAACACTAGGGACGCTGCTGCTTTGGTGCGCCTTGAGCGCTTCGGTGTGGCAGCCTGCGGTGTGGCTGGTACCTTTCATATGCGCTTGGTTTTTGTACTCCTTGATGCCTGAAACCCGGCATAAACCTTTGAAAGCCGCTCTGATCAATGCTCTGTGCGCCTTTCTGCTGGTCAGGAGCGATTTTACTTCTCTGCTGCTGGGCCGGGATGCGGTTACCGCCGGTTTGACAAACGGTTTTTTGGATGCTCATACGCTCAGCCTCACTTTGGCTGCATTGGCGGCCGGTCTTTTATGGAGCCTATGGGGAGAAAAACCGCTGTTTAAAGAGCGCCGCTTTGCGCTGGGAGTTTTGGGAGCGACGGCCCTTTTGCTGGCTCTGCAGAGCCTCTGCCTGAATCCCGGTTTTTCCGCGGCTATGCAGATCGATTCAGGCAGGCGGCCGGTCGGCAATGACGGCTCTTTATACAGACAGATGTATTACAGGGTCTGCGAAGGGCAGTCTGTCTATTCGGCAATAGCTGAGAACTGTCTGCTGAGCGGCAATGTCGGAATAGCGCCGCCCTTTGCTTTCGGTTACCGTCTGCCCTCCTGTTTTATGCTTTGGAAGTACTGCACCTGGGGCTGGGGAATGGGAGTTACCTACTTATTTCTGATCTTTTCAGCTCTGGCTATGTACAGCGTCTGGCGGGCCGGAGAAGCCATTATCGGCTCTCTGCCGGCCTATGCGGCCGCCGCGGCTATAGGCCCGCTTTTCTTTTATGGGGTTTCCTCCTGGCTGATGCTTATGACCGAATACTGGGCTATGTTTTTCGTGATCTTCAGCCTGCCCTTTATTGTGCGCCGACATAGCCTGGGAGCTTCTCTTTGCCTTATAATGGCTGCGATAACCAGAGAATTCATGCTTTTGCCGGCTCTGCTGCTGCCTGCAGCGGCTTATGCGGAAAAATGGGAGAAAAAAGGCTGGACGTGTTTGCCCTTGGCTATAGGCCTGACTTTCCTGGCAGTTCACCTTTTCACCGTATTCAGCTGCCTGCCGGAGCTCCTGCCATGCGGTTTGTTCGATCCCGATTCCGGCAGCGGCGGCTGGCAGTTTCTGCTGACTATGCTGCAGTACGCCGAGCCCTTCTATGCCTGCTGGGCGATTGTGGGACCGGTTTTATTTGTTCTGTCTCTGCTTTCCTTAAAATATCTGCCCAAAGGTTTGAGCTTGGTTTTAGGCGGCTTCCTGTTGGGCTTTGCGGTCTTTGCCTTTCTGGGCGGCAAAAGTTCCAGTTTCTATTGGGGAATAATCCCGACGGCCTGTATTTTGATTCTTAGCTCCTGGGCGCCCTTCTGTATTTCAGAGAGGGAGTAAATACGGACGGCGGGCGCGGTACTGTCGGTAAGTTAAGCAAAAGCAGGCTTTAAGCAGACATGTTATACACAGGTTTTGTTTTGCTCTGAAGCGAGCGTCCGAGCTCCGGTTACGGCGAGCGCGGAGCGAAGTGCAAAAGAAAACCGACACAGCGAAAACATGTAAAACATGCTGAAAGATTCTTCGCTGCGCTCAGGATGATGAGGCAAAGCCCAATTATTTGCTAAGCATAATCTTACTTTACTATGTCGGGCCAGCGCGCTGGCAGCTCCGTCAGATTCTTCAGAGTCAGATCGGCGATTATGAATTTAGGGTTATCGTTATCGGCACGGTCGGGAACGACAACGCAGGTCATTTGAGCAGCTTTGGCGGCTATTACTCCATTTAAGGAATCTTCGATTACCAGACAGCTTACCGGCTTTTCGCCCAGCTTTTCAGCCGTATGCAGAAAGACGGCCGGATGCGGCTTGCCTAAGGGTTCGTTTTCGGCTGAATGGATGAGCTCAAAGCAATTTTGAAGTCCTAAGGTCTTAAGGGTGATGTCAATGAGCTGCAGCGAGGAAGAAGAGGCCAGCGCCAGTCTCAGCCCTTGGGATCGCATAAAATTAACAGCTTCTCTGACGCCCGGCAGGGTTCTTCCGTGCTGTGAAATTAGCAGGCCTACCGTATTTTGGATTTGTGCCGAAACCTCAGCGCAGGAAGGGCCGGTCCAAGGCTGTTGGCCGTATCTGAATCTTACCAGTTCGTCAATGCGGATCCCAGTTGTCTGCCGGCAGTCTTCTTCGTTTAAATTCAGACCGACTTCAGCGAAAATCCGCATCTGGGCCTGACGCCAGAAGGGCTCTGAATCTAACAGAACTCCGTCCATATCAAATATGCAGGTTGTAAAAGACTTCATTGTTTTTTTCCGCTCCGTTTAAATGGATATGTATTTTACTACATATCCGGTATTTATGGAAAACTTAACTGATGAAAATGTTAGCTTGGCTAAAAATAACTTGCCGCATAAGACCAATGTTATATAGTTAAGGCAAGATTTTGCCGAAAATGGCATAAAAGCTTGTCTGTATATGCTTAAGAGTGTTTCCCTTATCATTGAGAGCGCAGCGAAGAATCTTTCAATCATGTTCTGCATGTTTTCGTTATGCCGGTTTTCTTTGTCGCTGCCGCTCCGCGCGAAGCTGTGCTCGAATCTCCGCGTACGCGTCAAAGAAAACCTTTATTAAGCGTGTATGCTTAAAGCCTGTTTTTCTTAACTTACCGGCAGTGAGTATCTTTTATCTGGCAGGTTTAAAATAGCGGAGCTGCGTCAGTATTATGTTATCACGCTTCGATCATGGTCTGAAGAAAGTACCAAAAATGTTATACAATAATATAAATAGGTGTTGATTATTATTGTCTGCTGTGGTATTATAATACTACAAAAGGACAGCAATTAATTGATGTCCAGACCAGTAAGAGGGTGGGGAAGATGGAAGCATTATATTGTCATAATGTCGTTATCAGGCGTATTGACAGGTTATTGCAAGGCTTATTTGATGTTCTGAGTGTATTATTGTTCGCGACAGATTAGTTTTACCTGACGAGTTTATCTTTATTGTATTATCAGTATCATTTGTGATTGTCTATAGGGATGCTTTATCGAATTCTGAGACGGGTTTTCATTCTTAAGGCCGATTTTGTGACAACGTGACCAGCTGTCGTGGGGGATAATTAAACGCAGCTGTCATAGGTGAAATATTGCTGACAGTATTTCACAGGTCAGTTTAGTGAAAAGGAATGAAAACAAACAATGAGTCATATCCGAAATGGAGATGATATCAATTAGTGTTGAAAAGAAGGTCATACCTTAACCGTTTTTATTGTCAGTTTAGCAATAAATGCTGTATCTTTTATGTCATTATCTGTTCCAATCAGTTATTTCTGGGCATTATTGCAGAACAATAATGGCGGCGGGCTGAGTTTCTTTTCTAATTCTTCAGCAAATAATGGCAATAATACTTTTATTGTCTCTCTTAGGGGAAGAGTATGTTATTATGCTGAAGATATTTCAGAAATACCGTTTTTGTAGTCTCTGCTGTGCATAGCTCATAATACGGGGAAAACAGAGCTTATGCATTATCAGAGATGACGACCTTACCTTGGAATTGCAGTATAATAAGCTTCATTTTGTTGACTGCGATATCTGACGGAATTTTAAGAATATGTATTCAAAATGCTGCAGCGGGAGGGACTCTGAATATTTTCGGCATTTGAATATGTATTTTGAGTAATATGAGGCTGTGCCGATTGCTGCCAGCCTCATTTTTTTGTGTGCAATAATACTTACAGCAATGCAAACCGGCTGAATTATTGTACAGTATTTCTGTATTTATTGTATTATAGAACAGAATTATTGTCCTCAACTGACATGTATAAGTACTCAGGTCGGTATTTATAAGGCGAACAATTATACTCTTAATCGTTTACTCTGTCATTGAGAGCGCTGCGAAGAATCTTTCAAACATGTTCTGTATGTTTTCGCTGAGCCGGCTTTGATTTGTATTTCGCTTCGCGGCGCCTTCGGCTCGGACGCTCGCTTTTGTGCAGGGCAAATCCTCTGTTAAGCATGCCTGCTTAAAGCTAGTTTTTGTTTAGCTTACCGACATTGACGATAGGCGTTGCTTCTTTGCTTCGGCGCGCCCCCGAGCTTCATTAAATAAAGTTTAAGGCCAGTAAGCCGGCCGGCTCCGAGAGGCGCTGCGTTTAGCCAAATAACAATAAAAAAACGGCTTTCTGCGAATCTGCAGAAGCCGCTTGTACGTTCAAAAGCTATTTATTAAAATGGAAAACCGGGACCGCGGTGAGGACCGGGGCCGAAGGGACCGCCGGGATGAGGACCGTGGTGAGGATGGGGACCGCCGAAGGGACCGCCGGGACGGGGACCGGGACCGCCGAAGGGGCCGCCGGGTCGGGGACCGGGACCGAAGGGACCGCCGAAGGGGCCGCCGGGTCGGGGACCGGGACCGAAAGGACCGCCGAAGGGACCGCCGGGAGGCGGAGGAGGAGGCGGGAAGAAGCTGGCGCTGGCTGAGTTGGCTATGGCAGCGGCGCCTAAACCGATTGCGCCTCCGATAGCCGCGCCTTTAAGAGCGTCGCCTACGGTACTGGAAGCTTCATCGCTTCTGACCGGGCCGGGTTCGGGGCCGGGCTGTGGAGGCTGCTGATAAGCCTGTCTGGCCTGCTGCATGTCATTACCGATCTTGGCGCCGATACCTCCGCCTAAGATCGAGCCGAGCATTCCGCCGCCGACCATTCCCATAGGGCCGCCGATAGAAGAGCCTAAGCCCATGCCTAAGAGTCCGCCGATTCCCTGACCGACGACAGAACCTGCAAAGCCGCCCATGCCATTGGACATCTGGGGGCAGCCCATCATTCCGCCGCCGAGAGTGGCGCCCAGCATAGCGGTGTTAAGAGCGCCTACGCCGTAAGCCAGGGTAGCGGCTCCGGCTAAAGCGGTTCCTGCGCCCATGAGCGGGCCAGGACCCATCATACCCATGCCCATGCCGAACGGACCGCCGAACGGATTGGGACCAAAAGGTGCACCGGGAATAAACATTTTGTTATCCTCCGTAGATAATCTTTCTATCCGAGGCAGATAGGCTCCTTACTGCAGCAGCCGTAAAGATATGCGCGTCGGACTGAATATTCTTTCTATTTATCACATATCCAGGGCATACGGCTTTTTAAGGGCGTTCTGCCTATGCGAATAAAGATGCTTTTTTAGAAAAACACTTGCGGCTGAAATTCAGCCTGCTTTGTTTAAAATCAGAAGGCTTAGAAATGCAGCTCGCGTCTGCGTCTGGGACCGTGGCCGTCAGGACCGTCGGGGCCGCCCGGTCCGCCGGGACCGCGGCTATGGCGCGGAGGCACGGGAGGAACAGGAGGACGCGGAATATAAGAACCCGGATTTGTGCTGGGATTAGTCCCCGGATAGGGACGAGGGCCGTAGCCGCCGGGATATCTGGGACCGTAAGGTCCGCCGGGACGGGGACCCCAGGGACCGCCGGGGAACGGACGCGGACCGAAGGGACCGCCGGGATGGCGGCGATGGTGGCCAAAGCGGCCGGGACCGTAAAAGTCTGGCGGCGGGGGCGGAGTATAAGGATAATCGTTATCCTTTTTTGTGTTATCCGTATCCGTGCTGGGAGAAGGGGTTGGAGTTGGAGTGTAAACCGGGCCGCTGCCGTAATGCGGATAAGACCCGGGCGGGACAGACCCCGGAGGGAAGGATCCGGGCGGGAAGGAGTCCTGCGGGAAAGAGTCCTGCGGGAAAGGAACCGGAGTAAAGAGATCTCTGGCCAAATCGCCGCCGATACCTCCGCCTAAGATCGAGCCGAGCATTCCGCCGCCGATTATACCCATCGGACCGCCGAAATATGAACCGAGGCCTATGCCTAAAAGACCGCCGATTCCCTGTCCGGCTATAGAGCCGGCATAACCGCCCATGGCGTATTCAAACTGAGGACCGCCCAGCGCTTCTGCGCAGATTGCGGCGCCCAGCATATCGGTGTTGAATGCGCCGACGGTATAGGCTAAGGTTGCCGCTCCGGTCATGGCCGAACTCTGGGCCAGCACAGCGGCAGGACCTATTACGCCCATGCCCATGCCTAACGGACCCCCGAAGGGGTTGGGACCGAAAGGTACACCGGGAGTAAACATCTTGTTATCCTCCGATAAAATATTTCATTTTAATAATAGCATTATGTCGCTGTCTATGTGTTGTAAAAATGTAAACTCTGAATCAATTATTTAATAAATTTTAACAAATTCAGCTTTTCAGCAGAGCTATGCCGAAATCCTGAAGCTCGTAAATAGTTAAATCATCGGCCTGCAGGAAGCCTCGGGCCTTCAGATACGGCTCGGGACCGTCATGGATTTCGGTTATCTCAGCTCTTGCGGTTGTAAAGGAATTGGCGCGGGTAACCTGTCCCCGGTAGAGCCAGGTATGAGGAGAACCGGCGGTTATAGCGCTGAAGCGATGGGTCTTCTGCAAGTGGGGCCACAGTTTTAAGGCGGCTGCCTTAAGTACCTGCAGGAAGGCTTCTAAGCCTAAGGAGCCGGGCATGACCGGATCCTGGAAGAAGTGGGCGGTGAAGAACCATTCCTTGGGATCGATCTTTTTGCGTCCTACCGCCGCACCCAGTCCCTTGCTTCCGCCCTGAGGATACCAGGCGAAGCTGTCCAGCATCAGCAGAGCCTTGGCGGGAAGTTCCAGGCTGCCGCTTTGCTCGAGATTTTCGTCATAGGGGCTTAAGGGATGCTGTATCGGCAGACTTTCGGGCGTATTTTCCTGCTCGGGCAGCCAAATTCTGCTCTTCCAGCCGCGGATGCCTACCTGATCGGCAAGGGCCTGCTTAGTGAAGAAGCCGAAGGTGGTCGTGCCTTCATATATAACTTCACCCTTCTGCTCGATTTTCATATCAAAGGATTGAATGATCAGTCCGCCTGCTTCCGAGGATTTAGTCATGCGCACCTTAATGGTTATGCGTCCGGTTTGAGGAGTAATTTCCCTGCGCAGCACGGAGGTTCCGCCCAAATTTCGGTAATATAAGGGATCCGAGCTGTGGCGGGAAGAACCGGCATAGCTGGAGACCCAGCCGCAGACCTGCAGCGCGATTTCATTTATTACGCAGAAGGGCATGGCTCCGGTCTTGTTGGCCTTAAAATACCAGGCGTTGGCCGGTACGTCGTACTGCGCTTCTACCCAGCCGCCGGCTTTGGTCTCCAAGAAGGGATGATCGGCGCTCACGATGCGGTTTACGAACTGATAGGGCACTCCCGGCAGGCGGGCTATAAATCGGGAGTCGAAGGGCCTGAAAGCCTTGCCGAAGGCCAGACTGGGCTGACCTACGGAAAATTGGCGGAAGTTTTCCTCGGTAAATATGGCTTCCTTGAGAGGATCGCCGTTCATGGTAACATTTTTATAAGCGGGCAGCAGACCTAAACGGCCGTCGGCATGGCTGAGATCGCCGGGATTGGCGGCTCTGGGGTCGCCGCAGTCGTCAGTGCAGGCGCTTCCCGGCTCAATAGCTGCGTTTTGGGAAGAAGCGCTGCGCTCAGCCCAGAGCTTTTCCAGCTCTTCGCCGGTTGTGCCGGTCAGCTGCATGGAAACGTTTTCAAAGCCCACTATGCGCTTGTTGTCGGCGTACATGATAGCGTCGGCAATGACGTAAGGCGCCGGGTTGTAGCCCATTTCCTTAATCTCAACCTGGTAGCGCACGGTCTTGGTGGTCTGCAGAACCGGGCCGCGGCATTTGAGTACGGCGGTGACGCCCAGAACCGGTTCATAGGCAATTTTATCCTGTTCGCCTACCCAGCCAAAGCGGGTTAATAGGAAGCGCAGAGCGTGAGCGCAGCATTCGTACATCAGGGTTCCCGGCATGACCATGTCGTCTATGAAGTGGCAGGTCAGATACCAGTCTTCGGGATGGACGTCGGCTTCGGCCACCACCTTGCCCAGGCCCCAGCGTCCTCCGAAGGGGTCGCATTCGGGGATGCGGTGGATCAGGCGCAGCAGACCGGCGGGCAGGCTTACGGGCTTCTTCAGATTCAGACCGGCGAAGGCGGCGCCGAAGCAGCCCTCGAGATCGCCGCGGCGCAGAGCCTCGACCTGTTCCAGCGTGTAGCTGGAAGCGCTCAGAGGAGTCAGTTCCTGGACTTCCGGACCTTTTTTGCCTTTTTGAGGGCGCAGGCTGGCTTCGGTCATGACCAGGCCGCCGTTATTGCGGATCTCCTCCTGAGTAAAGAAGCCGGCGCAGCCATCGCGCATGGTCAGGAAGGTCTCGCCGTTGATAGTTCCTTCGTATTCAAAGAAGAAGAGCCAGGTCTCTCCCTGGTTGATAAAGCGCTTGATGCGGATATCGTAGCGTACGGTTTCGCTGGGCTGAGGCAGGCCGCGGTGGAATTTGACGTTGGCGTCCAAAAGCCGGTATACTCTGTCGCCCTTGGCCTGGAAGTCTATGCCCAGCCAGCTGCACAGGAACAGGTCGGCCTGGCCGGCTTCCACGGAAATAAAGACCGGGGCGCGGTTTCCGTCGAGATACCACATATCGGGGACGACGTCGTGCTCGGTAATTATGCGTCCGGCGCCTAAGCTGAGAGGTTCGCCTTCAATGGAAACGATGCGGTCTACCAGCATCAAGGGTTCGGCAGGAAGGCGCACTCGGGCGGCATAGCTGTCTATGGGAGCAAACTGTTCGCCCAAGACGTCGCCGATTTTGCCGGTAGCAAATTCAAGACACTGCCGACGGTTTAAAAATACCTTTTGATCGGGCGGGGCCAGGCTGGGCTTAAAGCCGCAGATATAGCCTCCGTCGGCGGTAGTTTCGATGCCGTGCAGCTTATGAGTGTAGCCGTGCTCTTTGTGAGTTTGGTCTTTATCTTCTGAATGAGGCGCAAATTGGGCCGCCGGGGATAAGACAGGCGCGGCTTCCGACGGTTTTTCAACTGTCAGCGGCTCCCTGAACAGCTGCGGATTGCCGGCGGCGGCCTGGGAGATAAGGCTGCTTTGACCGACCAGAAGGTTTTCCCAGACTTTAGCGCTTTGTCCGACAAATTCAAGCCATTTCCGGTGGGCTGAATTTGAATTTCGGGCCAGCTGCATAAGCAGACTCTGCAGAGGATCGGCGCAGACGCATTTCGGAGCGTCCGGAACTGAAGCTGCCTCGGCAGCGCTGAGCGCAGTTATTTCTGTGAGCGTCCTGCCTTCGGCCGGTTTTGCGGTTTCGACAGGGACAGTTTCGGATTCGAGCGTCAAATCGGTTTTAATTTTCTGGGTCATAGCGGTATTTGTGCCTTCAGAGAATAAAGCTTTCGGAAAAGCGGGAAGCGGAGGATCGCAGGGACGGCGGCTCAGCGGGACGGTCAGGGTGGGCGTCGTCTTTTCTGCTTTTTCAGCCTGCAGCGAGGGGAAGAACGGGCTGAGATCGGGACGGAGCCCCTGGCTCAGAACGCCTGCCAGGAACTGGGCCAGGGAGAACATCTCCGATTGGCCGCGTCCGCTCAGGCTAATGGCAAAATGTGGTTTGCCGCGCAGTATACTGCGGATCATGCGGGCGCAGGAAGAGCCCGGTCCCATCTCAAGGAATATGCGGGCCCCGTCCTCCCAGGCGCGGCGAATGGTTTTTGTATAATCAAAACCGTACCGTCCGTGGGAGACGATTGAGTCGGCGATATTTTCTGAAGTAAGAGGATATGCGCAGTTTTTGCAGCCGCTGTAGAACTCAACCCCGGGCAGAGGCTGGCAGGGCAGATGGTGCATATGCCAATATTCTTCAGCCGCAGGCTCCAGACAGTCGCAGTGTACGGTATCTACGCCGCTGACTTTAATGGCTTTGGTATGCAGCAGAGCGCAAAGTTCGTCAATGCCTTCGGGAGTTCCGCCGACTACGCACTCTTTGTCGGTATTGATAATCAGCAGACGCGCGTTTTTAACATTCTTGAGCGCCTCTTTAACCTTATCGGCCGGTACGGGCAAGAGGGCGGCGCTCCAACTGAAGGGAGCGTTTTCGGGAATGTGCCAGGCCTGACGGGCGGCCGTGCATTTGCCGGAAAGTTTCTCCCGGAAGAGATCGGAGCCCTCCATGCGCAGATACATCTTATCGCGGTCCGGCCAGGCCCGCAGAGAGAAGAGGGCCGAGGATTCGCCCAGGCTGTAGCCTATGGCGCAGTTCGGCTCTATACCCAGAGAGCGCGCGATATCAGTGGTCAGCATGGCGAAGCTCACCTGGCTGGACATCATATGATGAGTGTCGGCCTGCAGCTCCTGTACGGCTCTCTGCTGCCAGCCTTCAGACCAGTCCAGGCGCAGAGGCTGATTGTATTTAGCGGCAAATTCGCCGGCCATATACAGATTTTCGCGGTCGAAGCGATGCATGAGAGGCAGGAAATTGAGAGCGAATTCGCGCCCCAAACCTAAGAAATTTGCGCCTGAACCGGGATAGACAAAGGCTGTTTTTCCGGATTTTGCCAGCGGCTCGGCGCTGTAGAATATTGAATTCTGGCGCAGTTCCTGTTCGGGCGAGGTCTGCAGATGTTGCAGAGCTGTTTCCAGCTGTTTTTGGAATTCCGCGAGGGGAGCGGAGTTTTTTCTGTCGCTGGCTATGGCCAGACACAGGCGGGATGCTCCTTCTTCCTTTTCCCTGCGGTAATTATCCAGGCATAAGTTCCGGAGCAGGCGGCTTTGCTCTGAAGCCGACGCAGACAGGGACTGCAGCTCTTTAGTTTTTTCCAGGACCGCCGACAGTTTGGCGGTTATCGCCTGGGCGTTTTCGCCGAAGAAGGGCCAGATCCCGATCTGCAGCTGCGGAGCGGCCAGAGGTCTGTAAGCGTCGGAAAAATGTTCTTCTAAGACGGCGGCGGCATACTGACCGGGGTAGGCTCGCCCGCAGACTAAGGCCCGCCGCGGCCCCTCAGCTCGGTTTCTGAACCAGAAAGATGAAGTTTTCTGTACGGTAAAGCGACTGCCGCGCCAATCGTTTGCGTCTCCGCAGAGTCTGTCAAAATGTCTGGAGGCGGGCCAGAGCTCCTGGTCGAGACATAAGGCGGTTTTGATCAGGGAGGCTGTAAAGGAATTTGCGCCGTTATGGCCGACGTAATCCTCAATGCTGCCCGCGCTCAGAGGTTTGGTCCCTCTGTCCAAGACGCGGCGCAGGGTCTGACAGGCGCTCTGGGGACCCTGACTGAGATATTGCCCGTTGACCGTTTCCAGATAGGCAATGTCTTCGGCCGGTGTTCCTGAGTATTCACAGGCCTGCCGCAAAGCCGTTTCCAAAGCGGTATAGGAGTCTTTCTCCGGGGCGGCCGCGCCAGCTTTGGCCAAGCCTTTAATGAGCGCATAAATGTGGTCTCCGTCCTTTACGGCGTCGCTGTACCTCTTTAAAACCAGGCAGCAGGACCCTTCTCCGTATTTTTCGGGCATGGGTTCGTCTTTTAAGCGGCAGGAGGCCAGGCGCGGATCTCCCTGAAGGTCTATTGAGCCGACTAATATTAAATCCTGACGGCGGTTCAGCAGAGCCTCTGCGCCTATCTGCAGCGCGTCAAAGCCGGACAGCTCCTGGGAAGACACCGTAAAAGAGCATCCGCCGAAACGGAATTCGCGGGCGGCGCGGCTGGCTGCGATGCTGCCTAAAGCGCCGATAGTTTTTACCGCATCCAGGGGCTCGGAGATTTCATCCTTGAGGGCCTCCTGCCATCTCTTGGCTTCATTTTCGTCTAAGCCTAAATTCTGCGCCCAGATTTCAGCTTTGTCTTTTAACAGCCAGCGCAGATTGAAATTTGTGGAATTTAAGTCGAGATTTATGCCGATAACCGCAGCGGCTCTCTCGCGCTGCAGGCGCAGGGGCTGACCGGCGTCGAGCATAGCCTCGGCGGCCGTATTTAAAAGCAGGGACTGCTGAGGCAGAATGGAGGGCAGATCGGCGGGAGGGATGCGGAAGCGCCCTATAGGTATGTCGACCTTGTTCAGGAAAGCGCCGCCCTGACGGGATTTTTCGCATGTCTGAGCGGACGGCTCCGGCGAAATTTTTGCATTTTCAAAATTTCCGTCCAACAAAGCGCCGGCCAGTTCGCGAATGCTGCCGATTTGGCCTAAGCGGCAGGCCATTCCGATAATGGCGGCCGCTTCTTCGCCGTTTTCAGATTCTTCTGCAGAGGCGGGCGCGGAGGAAGCGGTTGCCCGTGCGTCTGCCGCGCTGTTGACTTCGCAGGCTGTCTGAGGCAGATATTCTTCGATAATTAAATGGGCGTTGATGCCGCCGAAGCCGAAGCCGCTGACGGCGGCCCGGCGGGGAGCCTCGGCCTTTTTCGGCCAGGATACGGACTGATTGGATATTTCAAAATGGCTCTCTTTCAGAGGTATGCCCGCTTCATTGAAGTTGACCTGCGGCGTGATCTGCCCCTTCTGCAGGTTTAAGAGCACTCTGATTAAGCCGGCGGAACCGGCGGCGGTCAATAAATGGCCCAGCATGGATTTGACGGAGCGGAGCTGGCAGCGGCTGCTTTCGGGAGCTCCTTCCCAGAGAGTCTGCAGGCTTTTGAACTCAATGCTGTCGCCTACCGGTGTGCCGGTTCCGTGGCATTCGATAAAGTCTATATCCCAGGGCTTCAGGCCGCAGATTTGATAGGCGTCCCGGAGGCAGCGGATCTGCCCCTCGTTGGCCGGGGCCACCAGACTGCCTTCGATGTCGTTGGAAAGACCTGTTCCTTTAATGACTCCGTAAATTTTGTCGCCGCTGCGTTCGGCGTCTTTCAGGCGTTTCAGAACGACCAGACCGCAGCCTTCGCCGACCATAAGTCCGTCGGCTTTTTTGTCAAAAGGAGAGCATGCGCCGCTGGGCGAGAGGGCGTGGAGGGCGGAAAAGCCCATTTGAGTGTAGAGGCAGTCGGGGCGGGAGAGGCCGCCGGCCAACATGGCCTCGGCGCGCCCGCTGCGCAGTTCCCGGCAGG
The DNA here is from genome assembly GCA_017458675.1 of bacterium. Classification (GTDB taxonomy): domain Bacteria; phylum Vulcanimicrobiota; class Xenobia; order Xenobiales; family Xenobiaceae; genus RGIG3641. Next base: position 48,984 of record JAFTAM010000176.1, on the reverse strand, counting down.
CCAGCTCGATAGCTACCAGCGAGGAGGCGCAGGCCGCGTCTAAAGTGTAAGCTCCCAGTCCCAGGCTGAAACGGGAGGCGATCAGCTGAGCCGGAAGTCCGACCGGGTAATTGTTCAGAGCTTTAACCTGTTCGCTGCTGTCGGAGACGCTGCTGAGGAAAGTATATTCGCAGGGCAGCAGTTCGGCGGGTGAGACGGCCGAGGCTTTATCCGGCGGCAGCTTGGCCTGCAGGCTCTCGGCAAAGCTGCGTCCCAGCGTGCTTTCGCTCAGGGCCGAGGTGGTATCGGTGGGCAGGGCGATGGAGGCCATAATGACGCCGGTCTGTTCCGACGGCAGCTTGCCGGCGTCCTTTAAGGCCTGCTCCGCCGTACTTAATGCCAAAACAAAAAGAGGGTCTGTTCCCTCGGGAAGATCAAGCTGCTGAGGCGTGGGCAGAGCGTTTAAAAAATATCCCCTGTCGCAGCGCATAGCGTCGGCTTTGGTCTGTGGACTGATCAGGCCGTTTAGGGAAACCTTGCGTCTCTTTTCATCCATGGGGCGGGCGAGATCTTCGCCTCTCTGCAGAGCTTTCCAATACTGTTCGGGACTGTCCGCGCCGGGAAAGTGCAGTCCCATTCCGACTATAGCTATATCGCAGTGATTATCTGACATGTTCTGATGGTCCGTTTAATTATTTTGAATTATTCTGTAAAACAGAAAACGGCTCGGACAGCAGCTGCGGCTTAAGCTCCGAGCCTTAAAACAGGGTGGTATCGGTTATAAGCGGTTTCGGCGGAAGGATTCGGCCAAGCCGGGACTTACGGTCCAGTGAACGTCGCCCAGATGCGCTAAAATGTCGCCGTCATGTTCGATGTAAATATCGCCCCTGAGCTGCTGAGGGTTGCTGTCGCTGGCTACCAGAGCTATTTTGGCGCTGGCGGGGAATTTATCGACATACTGGCGGTATCGGCCGCAGTACATAGGCAGCGAGCAGCTTCCCTGCTCCAGACCGCTGAATATAAGGCCCGTCTGCAGAGCGCAGTCTAAAAACAGAGGATCGGTGAGCGCTTCTCCGTCAGGCTGGCTTAACGGCAAACCTCCCAAGTTTCTTGCGTTTACAACAATATCGTTCGGGCTGTGGCGCTCAATATTGTCTATGCCTTTTAAGCTGGGACCGTGGAAGAGATAGTTTTTATAAATATCTTCTATATTGTGGCGGCGGCTGTCGGCGGCTGCGGCGGTCTGAGTCCGGGGGAATTCAACCTTGGAATTATCAGGTCTTTCTTTGCCTAAAAGGGCCGTGCAGACCACGCATTTCCGCCTTTCGCCGCTTCCGTCGGAGTGCCAGAAGGTCAGTTCCGCCTGCAGAAGATTGTCTTCTTTAATGAGTTTGTCCGCGCTTATGCAGAGGTCGCTCTCTGCCTGAGCTCTCTTTTCAGCGGCGATGTTCTTGTCCGCGGGCAGAGCGATGGGGTGGAGGACCCGCAGTTTGTCGCAGCCTAAGAATTTGTATTCGGGGAAATAACTGCGGCAGGCCTGGGCGGCCAGTTCCACCATGAGGGCGATAGGCATGACCGGGCGGCCGTTAATTACGTGATCCTGAAGAAAACTGTAATTCTGAAGGTTCAGAGTGCGCCGAAAGCTTTCGCGCGGCGCGTTGTCGGAGCTTTTCGGCTGAGGCTCCGAGGGTACGTCGAAACCTTCGCCCATTATCAGCTCGGCGTCCCTGGCTCGGCCGAAAATGACCTCTTCGGCTAAGGCGCGGGTCCCTTTGGGGCGGGCGATAACCTCGACCTTGAGCTCTTCAAAGACGCGTTTCAGAGCGGCGTCGACCATGCCGCCTTCCCAGGGACCCCAGCCCATGGCCGTATAGCGGGTCTGAGGATGGCGGAAGGAGGCGAAGTGCGTAAATTTGTTCATGACCTCGTTGGCCATGGCGTAATCGCACTGGCCGGGACGTCCGAAGCGGGCCGAAACCGAAGAGAAAGTCAGTACGAACTTAAGAGGTTCGTCCTTCAGAGCCTGGCAGAGGTTGTAAAGTCCGCAGATTTTAGTATCAAAAACCCGGTTGAACTGCTCGTCGGTTTTGTCGGCGATATAGCGGTCGGCCAGCACTCCTGCGCCGTGGATTACGCCGTCGATGCGTTCGAAGCGCTTTTTGGCCAGATTCACAGCTTCTTTAACCTGGGAAAAATCCTGAACGTCTGCAGATATATACAGCGCCTCGGAGCCTGCCGCTTCCAGTTCGGCGATATTCTGCAGCGCTTCGCGGTTGGCCAGAATCTGCCGGCATGTAGCTTCAAGGTCTTTGGGAGTGAGGCTGAGCCCCCTGGCTTTGGCTTGAGTATAGAGCAGAGATTTCAAAGCCTGCGGGGTCGAGGCCTGCGCGGTTTCCGCCGCTTCTTTCCGGGGGACGGGAGAGCGTCCGATCAGGATAAAGCGGGGCCGGCAGGCTTTTGCCAGCGTCTTTGCGCAGTCTGCGGTAACTCCGCGCGCTCCGCCGGTGACTATGATTACGGGACGGGCCGGCAGAGAGGGGTTGGGCTGCTCTAAATTGAGCCTGTCTTCCTGCAGAACGGCTATGCGTCTGGTTTGGGCGCTTAAACCTACTTCATTGCTTCCCTTTACCTTCAGTTCTTCGGCAATGAGAGCGGCTGCTTCCGCAGTTTGAAGCTGAGAATCGACGTCAAAGGCGCGGCAGACGGTCTGAGGATATTCGTTGGCCATTACTCTGGCCAGGCCGTGCAGACCGGCCTCAATCGGCTGGAAATCCGGCCTTTCTGTTCCGAAGGCGCCGTCGAGACAAGTTACGGTAGTAAAGCTCTGGGGGTGGATTTTCTTTTTATTGCAGGCCTGGCAAACAGCTCGCACGCTGCGGAAGAGCTCCTTTAAGCTCCTTTGGGACTGCCTGAAAGTTTTATAGACGTCTTCTTCCTGTTTAATATCAGTATGCTCCATTACCGCTATAACCGAAAATTTCTGCGGCAGCATGAGGTCGGATACTTTTTGGACGGGAATGAATTCAGCCTGCTTTCCGGAAAGCGTCAGGGCGTTTTTGAGAGCGCGTCCCAGATTTTTGTCCCCTAAAATCAAATAAAGCCCCTGGTTCGCAGTTTCTGCGGACTGTGAGGGCCTGGGGGAAGGCAGATAACGGAGGCGGCGGCGCAGCAAAGGCGGCTCGGAGCCGAACAAAGCCCCCCCCAGGGCTGCGGCTGAATGCGGGTCCGGACCGCTGTTTTTTCTGTCTATTCCTGAATTATGATCTTTTTTTTTATCCTTATCGGGATCGGAAGGAGAAGGTCCACCCTGAGGATCGTGAGGATCGCTGCTCAGGCGGGCGATGATATCCTTAATGGTATGGAGATCGGTGAGCTCGCTGGGAGCAATATCCTTGACGTTGGGCAGCGCTTTCTGAATGGCGGCTAAAATTTCCACGCGCTTAATGGAGTCAATGCCCAAATCGTTTTCTAAATCCAGATCCGGATTTAAGGTTTCAACCGGATAGCCGGTCATTTCGGCTATGACTGAAATTATGGTTTCGGCGACGGAGCCTGACTGCAGGTTCTGTTCGGGCGCGGAGGGACGGGAAACCGTCTCTTTGCTTTCGGACGCGGATAACGGGGAAGCCTTGCTCTCGGGCTGCAGCTTATTCAATATCTGGCGCAGCGTGTGCAGAGAGCTGAGCTCGTCGGGAGCGATCTGGGCTGCGTCGGGCAGCGCCTTCTGGATGGCGGCTAAAATTTCCACGCGCTTAATGGAATCGACGCCTAAATCGTTTTCCAGGTCCATATCCAGATTGACGGCTTCTTCAGGATAACCCGTAGTTTCGGTCACAACCTTCATGACGATCTTCTCGGCGGAGCCTTGAGGCCGGGCGGCGGGTTCGGCTTTCGGCTCGGGAGAAGCAGGAACTGCCGGAACTGCGGGAGCCGTTTTCGGCTGCGGGGCGGCTGAGGAGACGCCTAAGCGCTCTATAATCTGCTGCAGGGTCTGCAGCGAGCCGATTTCGTCGGGAGCTATGGTTTTTGCCTGGGGCAGACTGCGCTGAATGGCGGAGAGAATTTCCACTCTCTTAATGGAATCAATGCCTAAGTCTGTTTCTAAATTCATATCCAGGCGCAGCATATCGGCGGGATAGCCGGTCATTTCCGAAACTACGGAAAGAACGGCTACGGCGGCGTCGGTCTGAGGCTTTTCCTGAGGGGCTTTGGGAAGCTGCAGGTTTTGGTTCCCGGAATCTCTGCTTTCGTTTTTAGGGGAAGATATCGGCACAGGCAGCGGTTCGTTGGCTGAATAGCCTGCCATGGGAGAGAAAGAGAGCGTTTCCGGCTGTGGCTGCGCGGCGATCTTCGGGGCGGCGGGCTGAACGGCGGCGGTCGGCTGGCTGAAGGCGGCGGGAGCCGGGATATGCAGGGCCGGCATGACGTGGAGCGTCTGCAGAGCCTGAGGCTTCAGGCTGACTTGGGCCAAGCCCTGCTGGGCGGAAATGATGCTCTGCAGCGAACGCTGAATCTGCTCCTGGCTTTCCAGAAATCGCATGTGGGCTGACGCGGTCTGCTCCTGCAGGACCTGCATGGCGCTGAGGCCGCTCTGGATAGTTTTGAAGGCCTCAAGCAGAACGGAAGAACTGCCGGCGGAGGGAATCGGCGCAGCAGGGGAGACGGCGGCGGCAGGCTGGGAATTAAAAACGGTATTTGACACGGGACTATCCTTGACGGGACTGTAAGCGGCGGAATTGGACGCTGAACTGCGGATTGCCGCAGGCTCGGCGGGAGCCGCCGCTTGATTTTGAGAGTTAAGTTCGACTATTTCAAGCTTTTCTATAGGAGTGGGAGCCGGCATCACCGGGGGATTGTCGCTGACGAACTTTATGGGCTGATAGTTTTCGGCAGGTTCATGGGGATCGCTCCAGGGAGCGGGCGCTTTTTTGCCGGGCGTGCGGTAATTGGCGCCGCAGATGGGAACTTCCATGCGCTTATGACGGGGCTTGGCGACCTTTTCTTCCCAGGCCGCCAGCTTGACGGCGTATCCTAAAGCGGCCAGCCGGGCCAGGGTCAGAGCGATATTCTTCAGTTCGTCTCCGCCTTTGCGGCCGTCGGTTGAGAGCAGATTGCAGGGATTTTTCCCCAAAATCTTTTTGACCAGGCCGGTAAGAACGGTTTTGGGGCCGACTTCGATGAAGGTGCGGAAGCCTTCGGCATACATATCCTCAACAATGTCGATGAAGCGCACGGAGCTTACCAGCTGATCGGCCAGGGTCTGCCGGTTCTTTTCAGCTTCGCTTCCGTAAAGCTTGCCGGTCATATTGGCGTAAACCGGAAGAACTGGCGTTTTGAATTCCGTCTGCTCCAGAGCGCTGAAGAAGGGATCGCGGGCGCTCCGCATGAGCGAGCTGTGGAAGGCGGCCGAAACCTGCAGGCGCTTGGCGGTCATCTTTTTGGCCTTGCAGAGCTCTTCGGCTTTGGCCAGAGCTTCCTTTGTGCCGGAAATAACTCCCTGCGTCGGGTGATTGCGGTTAGCCAGCACCAGATCGCCGCCGACTTCGGCGACAATGGCTTCAATATCCGCCAACGGAGCGGATACTGCGGCCATGGCCCCTCTGCCTCCGTCGCCTGCGGCCATTAAAGCGCCGCGCAGAGCGGAAAGCGAGAAGAGATCCTTCTGAGAATAAACCTGAGCTCTCTGCAGAGCTACCAGTTCTCCGAAAGAGTGGCCGGCCATAGCCTGAGGCACGACCTCAAAGCGTTCCAGTACGGCGGCCATAGCGCTTTCCATGGCTCCCAGGGAGGGCTGAGTAATCTTGGTATCGGTTAAGGCTTTGGTATTTTCTTCCTCTTCATTTTCGGTGAAGCGGGGCTTGGGGAAGATGTATTCCGCCGGGGCCTGACCGCTGCCCTTAAGGGTCTGCTGGGCGCATTCCAGAACCTGCAGAGCTTCGGGGAAGACGCTGAAGAGCTCTGAGCCCATGCGCACATATTGGCTGCCCTGACCGGGGAAGAGGAAGGCCACCTTGCCCAATTCGGAGGAGACGTCGCCGTAATAGGCGTCTTCGGGCAGCGCATTGCTCTGCTCCTTGCCGTTTTCCAGAGCGTCGGCCAGAGCGGCCAGTTTTTCGGCGTAATCGGCCGGACCGGTTACAATGACGGCGCGGCAGGGAGCTTTATGATCGAAAGTCTCTCTCTGCAGGCAGGCCTGATAGGCGCTTTCATAGGGCTTGCAGGCGGCGGCGCTTCGCACGGAAGCGATCAGACTCTGTTTGTCGGCGGCGGAGAAGGGCCAGATCTGCACGGAACCGTCCCAGGCGGGAGCGAGGCGCTCGGGCTTGTGCTCCTCCAAAACCGCATGGTAATTCGCTCCGCCGAATCCGAAGGAGGATACGCCGATGCGGCGGGGATGATGAGGATTGGAGATCCAGGGGCGGACGGATGTGTTTAAGTAGAAGGGACTGTCCTCTATTTCCAGCTTGGGGTTGGGCCTGCTGACATTCAGAGTGGGCAGAATGACCTTATGGAAGAGAGAGAAGGCCGCTTTGCAGAGGCTGGCGGCTCCGGCGGAGGCCTTGGTATGGCCTATCTGCGACTTGACGGTGCCCAGGGCGCAGGACTGCGGAGCGGCTCCGGCTTCCAGATAAACTTCCTTAAGCGCCTTGAATTCGACGGCGTCGCCGACCTTAGTGCCGGTGCCGTGAGCTTCGACGACCTCTACGGTTTTGGGATCGACGGCGCTTTCCTCATAAGCGCGGCGCAGAGCCATAGCCTGGCCGGGCGCGCTGGGCGCGTAAATGGCGCCGGAATTTCCGTCGGAGGAGGTTCCCATGCCTTTAATAACCGCATAGATTCTGTCATTGTCGCGCTCGGCGTCGGCCAGACGCTTTAAGACCAGAACGCCGATTCCCTCGCCCAGCAGAGTGCCGTCGCAGCTTTCCGAGAAGGGGGAGATGCGTCCGCTGTCGGAAAGGGCGGGAGTCTTGCTGAAGCAAGTAAACATGAAAATATCGTTGAAGGTGTCGGTTCCGCCGGTGAGGCAGACGTCGGCCTGTCCCGCCTGCAGTTCGGAAACCGCCAGATGCACGGCTGCTAAAGAGCTGGCGCAGGCGGCGTCCACGGCGCAGTTGGTGCCGTGGAGATCGAGGCGGTTGGCAATGCGTCCGGCCACCACGTTGCCCAAAAGTCCGGGGAAAGAATTTTCCTGCCAGGATACGTATGAATCGGCGATATCGGCAATGATCTTTTCGGAGGTCTCTTTGTCTATTCCGGCCTGAGCCAGGGCCTTGCGCCAGCGGGGATGGCCCAGGCGTGCGCCCAGAGGAATGACCATTTCCAAAGCGCCGGTGACGCCTAAAATAACGCTGGTGCGATCCTTGGGAAGCTCCTTGCCCTCCTGGCCGTAGCCTGCGTCTTCAAGGGCGGCTTTAGCGCCGACCAGGCCCAGAAGCTGAGAGGTGTCGGTGGCTTCCAACACGTTGGGAGGAATATTGAATTCGGTAGGATCGAAGGGATAAGGCTCGAGGAAGCCGCCCATTTTGGCGTAGCAGCGGTCGGGACTGGAGTGGTCGCCGTCGTAAAGATCGTTTACCGACCAGTGGGTCTCCGGCACGGGACCGATACAGTCGGCGCCTGTGCGCAGAATCCGCCAGAAGCTTTGGCGGTCTCCGGCTTTGGGGAAGAGACAGCCCATACCTATTATGGCTATGGGCATATTTTCGGGCTGATCTTTAGTTTTGACAGACTTATTGACGGACACTGACTGACTCCTGTAATAATGACGCTAACTCGTTATAAGGCAGAGGACTGAAGCTGCAGAGCCTGCCGGGAAGCTCTATGCCTTGGCTGCGCAGCAGATTGGCCCTGGTAATTACGCAGGCGCCGGCTAAAATATTGAGCGCGGCCAAATCGGCGTGACGTTCCTTCACGTCTTCTAAGAATGTTCCTTTGCACCATTGGTTAAAACTTCCGATGGAGGGGCCGCACCAGATCTGATAGTCGGTCTTGCGGTCGGGTATTCCGGCGTTGGCCCAGCGCGAGGCCTGTCCGAGATAGGAACGGAAGACCAGGGCCATTTTATATTTTGGATTGCCGTCGGCTTTGGCTATCTGCTGGGGATCGCGCTCCCGGAAGAAGGCCTTGGTGCTTTCCCAGGCCCGATCGAAGCTCTGACGCAGCATGTCGCGCTCTATCTGGGTCTTTATGCTGTCGGGAACCTCGTCATAGCTGGCGTAGGCGCGGTAAATTTCATAGAGGCGGCGGGCCCGAATCGGGAACATCGTTCCCCATTTGAGCACCTGTACGTTTACTCCCATTTCAAACATATCGGCGGCCGGGGCCATCATGACGTCGGCGCCGGTGGCCTTGGAGAGCATTTCCCGCACTACGGAGCTGCTGCCCGATTCCTGGCAGGCCTGGTTTATCGTGCCGGTCATGACGTAATCGGCGCCCATGGCGAACATCGCCGCCGCCGATTCGGGAGTAGATACGCCTCCGGCGGCGCCAACGTAAACATGCCAGCCGTATTTTCGGCACAGGCTGTCGCGCAGACTGATAACCGCGGGGATCAGAGCCAGAGCCGGACGGTTGTCGGTATGGCCGCCCGAGTCGGCCTCGGCGGTCAAGGCATAGGCGGGAGGTATGCGTGAAGCCAGAGCCGCTTCCGAAGAGGTCAGTTTTCCCTCCTCAACCAGCTTGCGCAGCATTTCCGGAGGAGGCGGGCTCAGAAACTTGGCGGCGACTTCCGGGCGCGAAACCTTTGCAAATACTTTATGAGGAATATGCAGAGAGCCGTCGGGCAGCTCCTTTACGCCGCTGTAGCGGTAATGCAGAATCGAAGGATTGAGGGTCAGATAAGCCGAGGCTTCGATAAAAGCGACGTCCTTTCTGATAAAAAGTTCGGCGGTCTGAGCCTCCAGCGGCTGATTGTGGGGATTGTAAATCAGATTGCAGCCGAAGGGCTGACTGGGCAGACGCTTTTTCAAGGAGTCGATATGATCCTCCACCTGTCTGAGACCTAAACCGGCCGAGCCGAAAAAGCCCATCATGCCGGCTTTGGCCATATTGACCACTAAGGCCTCTGAGGCGATGCCGTTGGCCATGGAACCGCTCAGGCAGGCGTATTTTATGCCGCATTCCCGTTTTAAAGCGGCGTTTCCCCAATCCTCGGCTCTCAGAGGCGGAACGAACGCCAGAAGAGGGCGTCCTTCCGCAGAAGCGCTTTCCGCGCCTTCGCAGTCTATTCTGCCGCCGCTGTAAAACTCAGCGGAGCTTCCGTCCCGGCTTAGGACCGCGAATACGGGCTTATTGAGCCGACGCAGGGCCTGCTCAGGAGCTGAAGGAGCCTGATTGCCGTAAAAACGGCAGTTTATATAATTGCGGCTGCAAGGCTGCATATTTTATTCCTTTTCTGCTTCTGTATAAATATGGGATTCTGAAGATAATCCGCCGATTATGAATCTATTTATACTACTTTAATTTAGCGTTTATGTCAAATAAAATATGCTCTTCGGCAGGCTGGGAAACTCATTTTTATCGGCTCGGAGCGCCGCCGGAGAGGGAACGCTGCAGTCGTGCCGCCGGAGCGGGGCAGGCGTTTATCCGGTTCGGGAACATACTGCCGGGCGCATATGTCCGAGACGGGCGAGGAATGACAATCGCCTCATTTTTTCAGCAGGATAAAACCGTAAGCGTGGAATAAAGCCCGATTATGATTTTACCTGAGCTTTTTTCTAAATTTATACGCTATTATGCGAAAGCCTATCGCATCGAGCATGAAATCGATTTAATAAAAAACGACTCCTCTTTTTGGAGCTATGAGCTGATTGTGCAGTACGCGGACGACGCGCAGCTGGCTGTCTTAAAAAAGGCTTTTGCCGGCGAAAACTGCAGGATCAACGCCGATACGCGCGACTTTATTTATAAAGCGCCCGTCAGAGAAATCAGCGAGTCGCCGACCTTTGAACTGCTGTTCGGCAGGCTGGAGAGCTGCGCCGCTCAGCTGCCCGGAGCAGGCTTTGAACTGCAGATGCTGACCGCTCACAAGGACAGCGAATACAATCCTGAATTTTCCCGCGAGCAGAAGTGGCAGTGGCTGATTTCTTCGACTATGCTCTGCGAATTTTTCGTTATCGGCAAGGTGTCTGAGGAAGGAAAGGCCGTCTATGATTCCGTTTTCCATTCCTGCCATCAGTCCGATCATAACCGGGAAATTACCGAAGAGTGTCCGATTATTATCAGCCGCTGGGAAGACGTCTTCAGGGAAGTATGCAAAAGCCTCTGCCTGGAATGCAGCGAAGAGATTCTGGCCGGCGTCGTTAAGCCTGAATATCAGCAGCCTGTAGAGCAAAGACGCACTTTTGCCGCCGGCAGCCTTGAGGAAGCCAATGAAATTTTAGCCGTCTACAATCTGTGCGGCATAGGGGAGCAGCGCGGAATCAAGCTGGAAGCCAGAATGGTGAGCGGAAGCTTTGAAGCCATCGAGCTTGCCGATATCGTCTTCAGCCGCCGTCATTCCAATGTTTATCAGCTTTTCGGAAATAAGGTCCCTTCCGTACTGTAATTTAATCTGAGGTTATATCATGTCGTTATCGTTTTTGAAAAAGTATTTTTTGGGAGCCGTCTTTGCCATGGCGGTTTCCGGTCTTTGTCTGAGCGCCTGCACCGTGTCCGGCGAGGGCGGTTCCGCAGATTCCGGAAGTAAGGCCGGAGTAAGCGATAAGGCTCAGAAGAAGAGCAAGGCAGGCAAGCACAAGAAGTCTAAAAAAGGCAAGAGGGTTAAGGGCAGAAGGGCCGGCAAGAGAGGCTCCAAGTCTTTAAATCGTAAGCATAGAAGCCGCAGAGCAAATAAGGGCAGGAACCGCCATAAAAAAGACGTCGGTTCTGCCGACAAGAAAGCCGCGGCAAATAATCAGGCCCAAAAGGACGCTAAGCCTGCCGATACCAAGGCTCCGGCCGGCGCCGCCAATCAGAAGGCCGGCGCGCCCGCTCAGGGAGCCGCGGCCCCCGCTCCTGCCAAATAGACTTTTCTCCGCGGATTTCAGCTTCTGAGGAGACCGAGCCGCTCAGCCGCCGTACGGGACGCTGAGCGCCAGCTTCAAAGCCGCGGCAGCTCCCGCGCCGTCTTCAGCCGCCGTTCCGATTTTTGTCGGCTTTTCGGCAAAAAGGCCCAGGCTGTACCTTGTATTTACTGAGGTTATACTATGTCGTTCTCTTTTGTAAAAAAATATGTTTTGGGAACTTTTCTGGCCATGGCGTTTTCGGGTCTGTGTCTGAGCGCCTGCACCGAGCCCGGAGAGAACGGCTCTGCAGATTCCGGAAACAGAATCCCGGCCCAGGACAGGGCTGAAAATAACGACCCGGCCGAAAAGCATGAGGAAGCGCAGGAATCCGAAGAGGCTTCCGCCGGCAGCGAAAAGGCCGACGGGTATGAGGAGGCGCAGAGCCCCGAAAAGACTTCCGCCGCCGGCGATAAGGCAGACGGGAGCGCCGCTTCAGATTCCGCCAACCGGAAAAACGATTCCGGACGTAAATCGGATAAAGGCAAAAAGCATTCCAAAAAGAAGGCTGAATCCGCCGATAAAAAGGCTTCCGGAAAGTCCAATCGGAAGGGAACCGATATCGCCGAAGGCACGAAGGTCTCTGACCGCTCCAAAATCAGCATGGCGACCTGGAACCTGGAGAATTTCTTTGATACCAACGACGATTACTATAAGGACGAGGTGCTCAGCGAACGCCAGTACGGAGATAAGCTCAACCGGCTCGGCGGCGTAATTAAAGGTATCAACGCCGATATCGTGGGCGTTCAGGAAATTGAGACGCAGGGCTGTCTGGAAGACCTGGCCGAACGCAGCGGATATCCTTATATAGTTTTTTATCCCGGCAACGACAAGATCCGCGGCATTAACGTGGGCGTGATGTCCAAGATTCCGATCAGGAACTATGTCAGCCATGCCAAGGACCGCTTCGGCTCGAACGGAAGCCGGGGCGCTTTTTCCCGCGACTGTCTGGAGGTTCATTTCAAGCATACCAGCAACTTTACGCTTTTGGTCAATCATTTAAAGAGTAAGCTGGGCGGCGAGGAAAGCGACGCCAAGCGTTTTCAGCAGGCTCAGAGAGTGGTGGAAATAGCCGAAGGTCTGCAGTCTCTGCCGGTGGCTATCTGCGGCGATCTTAACGACGAGCCCGATTCCAAGGCCCTCAAGCCTCTTACGACCTGTCCCTTCCTGACCGACGTTCTGGGCCATTTGCCCAGGGAGCGCCGCCTGTCGTTCTTCAGCAAGCGCTACAAATCGGCTTTGGATTACATCTTTGTAAACAACAGGCTTAAGCCGGCGGTCGTGCCCGGAAGCGCCAGAGTCTACAATACCCAGGAGGCAGGCGCGGCCAGCGATCACCGCCCCGTGCGGGTCGATTTTGACCTGAGCAAAATTAAGTAGGCTGCTGCAGTCTGAGAGGCGGTTTCGTCGGCGAAGCCGCCTCTTTATGTTTGAGGAATTTAAATTTGCTTTCTGTTTAAGGTTGGATATATGAATATAAGCAAAACAGGAATTTTTGATAAAAACTTTTGGCTCAGCCTGATTCTGGGCCTCTCCCTTGTCGGTTCAGCTTCGGTCTGCGCTCAGCCTGTCCCCGGCGACGGATCCGCTCAGGGCGTCCGCAAGGCCGGAGTGACCTGTACCGGCAGAAACGATCCCGGAGAGCGCCGGCGCATTGCGGTTTTAATGCAGGATTTGGAAAAAGTGCGCGGTCTGAAGTTCAACAAGGACGTTCAGTGCAATTTCTGCACTCTGCGACAGGCTGGAGACTATATTAAGGACGTCAATAAAAAATACGGAAATCCCGCCGCGGAACAGAGACGCGACGATTTCTTCCATCATCTGCTGCTTTTGAACAAGGAACAGATCTTCGCCAAATGCAGCGAACTGCTCTATTCCGACCAGGTGCGCGGACTCTACGATACGGTCGGAAAGGTCCTTCTGGTCGTCACCGATATTTTGGAGGAGCCCAGCCTAAATAAAACCGTCGTCAAGCTTTTGGATCATTTCAATATAAATTTAGGCGATATATTTTTAGTTCATGAACTCTGTCACGCTCTGCAGGATCAAAATTTTAATTTGGGCGACAGCATTATGAAAGCCGACGGCAACCTTGACCGGGAGCTGGCGGCCATGGCGGCGGCCGAGGGCGACGCCACGGCGGCTATGTTCGATTATGTCGGCTCTGCCATGGGAATAAATTCTTCCATGGTGACCGATTATATTTTCAGCTCCTCCAATTTGATTCAAAATGCCATAAATCAGTATCCTCAGCTGAAAAATTCGCCTTTTATCGTGCGCGCTCTGGCGCTCATGCCTTATCTGCAGGGTCTGGAATTCCGCAAGACCGTGGCTGACCAGCAGGGACAGGCCGGAATCAACAGGATATTCAGACAGATTCCCGCCTCTACCGAATATATTCTCCATCCCCTGAAGTACGTCAAAAATGTCGACGCCCCCAAGGTCGTCGATATGAGCCGCCTGCCCGAGGCCTTCGGAGAGTATGTCTCCCTGGGCGACGACAGCGCCGGCGAGTATGTCATCAGGGCCTGGGCGGAAAAGTTCCTGCCGGAGAACAATGCGATTTCCGCAGGCCGAGGCTGGGGAGGCGACACTTGGCGGGTTTACCGCAGAAACGTCGGGGAAGCGGCGGCGCCGAGCTCGGAGAAGGACGCCGAAGCCGAGGCGCAGAGCGAACCTGCCGAGGGCGAAAGCTTTGTGATTTGGTCGTCGGTCTGGGACAGCGATTTTGACGCTCAGGAGTTTTCAAAAGCGGCTGCGGATATTCTGAAGGACAAGGCGCAGATAAAGACCTTCGATCGTCTGGTTACGGTTTTGATAGACGTTCCCGACAGCGTCGGAGATGAAGTTGAAAAAGCGGTAAGCGAACCCAATATAGAAATCAGAAGCTCCGATTGGTAAATGAGAAAGCTCGGGAGAAGAAGCCTCTGTTCCGGGCGAAGTCTGCGGTTCCGAGCCGTCAGAGCAGGAGCCGGAGCGCAGGAGCGGCGCTGTTTTTCGCTTCGCTCGGCATGATCGCTTTATGCCGTCCTGAGCTTCCGGCTAAGCGCCTTTCACGCTTATACTGTGAAGACTTGCCGCTTCGCTCAGAGCGGCAGGCAGAAGGCTTTTCCCGTTATACAAAGAAAAGAATCACGCTCTTTTGGAGATATAAAAATATGAATATACGCGTAAATGTGCAGCTTCGCGACAAGGACGGCAACAAGTTTATGGGCCCCGGCCCCTATGCTTTGCTGAAAAAGGTGGAGGAGTTCGGCTCGATTCGCCAGGCAGCCTTGGAAATGGGCATGTCCTATGCCAAGGCTCATAACATTTTAAAGAAGCTGGAAAGCATGCTGGGCTTTAAGCTGATGGACAAATTTATCGGCGGCGCTCAGCACGGCGGCTCGGAACTCACGAAGGAGGCCCGCCGGTTTTTGGAGGCCTACGAGAAGATCCTGCGCCGGGTAAACGGGGAGGCGCAGGCTGCCTTTGCGGATTTTTGTATTGAGCTGGAGGCAGTTCCCAAAGAGCAGATTCTTTAAGTTAGGTCTTTTTATGGCGTGAAAAAGCTGAGATATTCGGCGAGCGATATCACTCTTATTGCGGCGCTGACCGCCTGCAATTCAGTTTTGGAGCTTTCGGTAGGAAATCTTCTGCATGTGATCGGCTTTTCTTTAAAAGGCTCGGTTATGGTGGGACTGAATCTTCTGGTTTATGTGCTGCTGTTTTCCAGGCTGCGCCGCTTCGGAGCGGTGACAATGTGCGGTTTTGCCACGGCCTTTGTAAATTATGCCATAACCGGCGGCTTTAAGCTCTTTGCTCTTTACTGTATTGTTCTGGAAGCTCTGGCAATTGATTTGATTCTCTCCGCAGGCGGCATAAACCGTAAAAGTACGTGTCTCGCCGGAACGGCGGCAGGGATTTTGGCTTTTTTATGCGGGCTGATCAACGGAGTTATATTTATGGGCGGCGATTTTTCCGCCGTCTGCCGGCGGCTGTCTCAGCTCGGTCCGGCCGGCGGCTGGTCTTTGGCGGCCGTGCTGCTTTTTGTAATTGTCTCGAGAACGGCCATAGGCGTTTTGTTCGGTCTGCTCTCTCTGCAGGTTCTGAAGATTACTGAGCCCATACTTAAAAAATTCAGCTCAAAAAAAGGTTAGTATGCCGTTTTCTTTAAAACTTCCCTTAATGCGGAGGTTTAAAGATATATGAATTTCAGAAACTGGTGTCTGACCCTGGCTATGACTGCATTTATGGCTTCTGCCTGCAGCGCCGGCGATACGGTTGTCAGCCTGCCCGCTCCTGTGCGCAGCGGAGGTCAGGGAATTATGACGGTTTTGAACGAGAGACACACCGAGCGGAACTTTCTGCCCGATCCCCTGCCGCGGCAGGAACTGAGCAACCTGCTGTGGGCCGCTTACGGAGTAAACCGGAAAGACGGGAAGCGCACCGTGCCGACGGCGATGAACAAGCGCAATATGGACGTTTATGTTGCCGACGCTTCCGGACTTTGGCTTTACGATCCCGAAAATAATACCCTGATCCTGAAGAAGAAGGGCGACGCCAGAGCGGGCCGTTTTAAAGAAGCGCCGCTTATGTTCTATTATGCGGCTCCTAAAGGCGATCGCTTTGCCGGAATGCATGCCGGTTCCATGTATCAGAGCGCCGCTCTTTACTGCGCTTCGGTCGGTTTAGGCAATGTAGTCTGCTATCAGTCTGTAGGCGAGGTCAATAATTTATTCGATTTCGGCGAAAAGGAGATCGTCGTTTCTCAGGTTTTCGGCCGGGCAAAGAAAGCTCAGCCCTGAACCGGATGGGAAAACGCGCCGCCCGAGGCAGACGCTTTGACGGCAGACAATTTCAGCAGATAAGGAAAAAAGATGCTTTCCGATACTTTATATATTGTAGATACAATGTATCTGTTATTTAAGAGCTTTTATGCCCTGGAAAACAGCAAACTGCACAGCCGCTCCGGTTTTCCCACCGGCGCTTTATACGGACTGGCCTCGGCTCTGACGCATATGCGCAAGAATCTGCCCATGCAGTACTGCGTCTGCGCCTTTGAATCGGAGGAACCTGCCTTTCGCAAGGAGCTGTCGCCTATTTATAAGGCCAACCGGCCGGAGGTCGATCCCAGTCTGAAGCTGCAGATCCCCAAGGCTATTGAAATGTGCGAAAAGATGGGCTTTGTTACCGTCAATAAGCCCGGTTATGAGGCCGACGACGTGATCGCTTCCATTGCGCGCCGGATTCTGAAGGAAGAAGGCTGGCGGGTTCGCGTTATTTCCAAAGATAAGGATTTGGCGCAGCTGACGGCTCTTGAGGGCGATATTGCCATTATTGTTCCCGACGCTCATGCTAATAAGATGGAGCATTATGTCGATAAAGAGACCTGTGAAAAGCGTTACGGGGTTCCTCCGGAACTTATCGGCGACTGGCTGGCTCTGCAGGGCGATTCCTGCGACAATATTATCGGCATAAAGGGCGTCGGCCCTAAGACGGCGGCTAAAATATTGAAGACGGCCGGCAGTCTGGAAAAGCTTTTGGCCAATCCCCGCCTGGCCGGCGAGCGCTTCGCCAACCTCATTGCCGACAGCCGGGCTCAGCTGGAACTAAATAAAAAGCTGGTCAGTTTAGCCGACGATCTGGAACTTGCCGTCTCTTATGAAGCTAAAGCTTTGGCTGTTCAGAAGCTGGGAAGCGACGGCAAGGCTTTTTTTGAAGAGCTGGATATGCAGTGGGAGAGGTTTGTTTAGACGTCTCTCGGTAAGCGGGGCTTTGTTCCACTGTCGGCTTTTCTGATCGCAGTTTTGAAAAGTTTGTGCGTCCGGCTGAAAAAAAGAAAAAAATGACGTCTAAGGTTCTGATTTTAAGAAGTTTTCGGCAAGCAATATTGAACTTAATAAAAAATCAGCCATGAGGCGGAGGAAGTCCGCGGGGAGATAATATGCAGATAAAATACGGAAAATTAGCTATTTCTTTAGTTTTATGCTCCTGTTTGTTCGGCTGCAGTCAGCAGACTCTGGATGCGCTGAGCGATTTGGGCGGCGACGAAGACGGCGAGGATGTCGCCGTTACCGAACCGGCTGACGGCGGTGCAGAGGCGGGCAGCGCAAATAATATGTCCGGCGGACAGCAGGCTTATGTGCCGGAAAACAACGGAAATATGGGAGGTCAGGCGCAGCAGGTGAGTACACAGACAGCTTCATCTCAGTTCACTCTGATAGATCAGGTTACCAATTTACCGGTTGAATCCTATTCTCTGCCGGCAGGCTGGCAGGGTACCGGTCGGGTTCTGCGCTTTTCAATGAAGCCCATAACCTGGCAGAGCGTGTTTGTCAACCGTCAGACCGG
Source organism: bacterium (assembly GCA_017458675.1). Lineage (GTDB taxonomy): Bacteria > Vulcanimicrobiota > Xenobia > Xenobiales > Xenobiaceae > RGIG3641. Next base: position 31,630 of record JAFTAM010000176.1, on the reverse strand, counting down.
AAGCGCCGCCTTCAACAATTTCACGATGAGCGCTCAAGGCATAGGTCCGGTCAGAAATTCTCCGGTTTTGCAGAACAATGCTTTGGCCTTCTCGCTGCTCAAGGATCTGGAGCCGTTCTTAAACATGCAGAACGTTCAGGTGACTTCTTCGCAGCTGACTCCCAACGATACTCCGGAAAATCGTCAGGTTATTCAGATGATGAAGCAGAGCAGCAGTCCGCTCATTCAGCTTAACTGTATGCCTATGAAATATCATGTGACGTTTTCTATGACCTGCAACGGCCAGCCTTATAAGGCCGAGGTGGTTTGCTATCTGATGTGCACCGAGAGAAATGCCGGCCGGGTGATGATGCATGACGTTATCAATCAGTCCAGCTACGGAATTGTGGCGCCGGCTTCGCTGCTGCAGCAGGAGTCGAAATCTTTGCAGCAGATACTGGCTTCCTGCAAAAAGCACGATCAGTTTTTCCAGTATGGCGTTCAGTACAACAATCAGGTTAATCAGCAGACAGCTGATCATATGAGCAACGTGAATAAGATCATTCAGGACAAGAATAATCATATAAATAATATTCAAAATCAGATAAACCAAAGCACGGCGGCTACTCAGGATCGCGTCCGTCAGGGCTGGCACGAAGTCATTACCGAGAAGACCGACGTGGCTAATCCCTATGATCCTTCGTCTACTGTTCAGACAGACAATAATTACAATAATGCCTGGGTAAACAGCAACGGACAGGTCATAAATACCGATTCCAACCTGTTTAATCCTAACTCCGATCCCAATCTTAACGGAACCGACTGGACCCAGGTTAAATAGAGCCTTAAGCTTGCGGCGGTTCAGGCCTTTCAGAAAAGAAGGCTTGGACCGCTTTTTTTAAGGAGCGCAGAAAAAAATGATTTGCCCTCAGTGTCATAAGGAGCTTTACGACGGAGCGGTCTGCTGCCCGGAATGCGGCATAAGCGCTGCCGATATGAATAGAATTGACAGCTCTGCCGGAGGAGAGAAGCATAAGAAAATCACGGCGATTGTTCCCTGGATTTTGTTGGCGATGGTATTTGTATTTGTACTGATTTTCGTAATTATGCATTTGGATGTAATATCTCAGCTGGCGGAATAAAGGTTATTATTATGATTTGTCCCGAATGTCATAAAGAACTTTACGACGGAGCGGTCTGCTGCCCGGACTGCGGCATCAGTACTGCGGAAATGGCGAAGCCGACAGGAAACAGTTACAGTTTCGAAGGCGATGAGGAAAACTCAGCCCTGCCGCAAAGCCTCTGGTTTTGGAGAATTTTCGGCTTCTTGCTGGGATGTTTCGGCTTTATAATATGGTTTGTCTATCGAAAGAGCAATCCGGAGCGCGCCAAAGCTGCGGCTGCGGGCGCGCTTATCAGCACGGTGCTGGGCTCTGCAGCCGAGGTTTTTGTAGCGTATTTGATGTTCCAGCATCATTGCTGCTGAACAGCAGGCTTTATTTGGGGATGAGTCAGCCGGGGAAAACGGGAGGCGGCGCGTACTGTTTTTTTTGAGGAAAGCAGCGCGCCGCTTTTTTTTGTCTTTATGAGCGCAGCGAAGGAGCTGACAAACATCAGGCTCATTATTTGCTAAAGAGGTTATCCACGGGATTAAAATTATAATTATTGCGTTTTTTAAGTTCGCGTTCATAGGCCCGTACGATAGATACTCTAATATTTATTTCCTTATTTAAAAGTTCTCTGTATGTTTTTAGATCCGCGTCGGACGCCTGTATATCCGGGTAGAGCCAATGAGGCTCAAAACCTTTTCGATAATTATCGAATAATCGCTTAATGTCGTTATATTGGCTCTTATGCTCTTGCAATAAATTTTCGGTTGTCCCGGATGTCATCATTTTGGCATAGCCGCTGTCTGCCAATCCCTGCCAGCTGTTGACGGCATACTTCTCCATTATAATATCATCGGATACTCTCTTATTATATTCTTTCCTAGCCTGATTCTTTTTGTTGATTTCATTTTGCTGCTTCCAGCTGTTGAATTCGGCGTCCTGTTTTTGCAGCTTTTCATACTCGGCCTGACGTTCTTTGGCCTTCTGCAGCTCTTCGTCGCTGAGGTCGGCGTCGGAAGAATCAGAGGTATTTACAGAAGTCGCTGCCGCAGGAACAGCAGGTTTCGCAGCCGCGCTCGGTTTTCTGCGGGAAGCCTTAGGATAATTCTGAGCCTGGGCGGTATCAAAACCGTCCGAAGCCAAACAACAACAAACCGCGGCCAAAAACATTGCCGCTCTCAGCAACCGCTTATTCATTACAACCTCCTGAAAAAAACATTGATCGGTACCCAATGTCATATAGTTAAGGCAATAACTTGCTAAAAATGGTACAAGAGTATCTCTGCATTAGGCTTGTAAATGTTTCTTCTGTCATTCTGAGCGCAGCGAAGAATCTTTCAAGCATGTTTAACTTGTTTTCGTTATGCCGGTTTTCTTTGTCGCTACCGCTCCGCGCTCGCTTACGCTCGAATCTCCGCGTACGCGTCAAAGAAAACCTTTATTAGGAATGTCTGCTTAAAGCCTGTTTTTGCTTAACTTACCGATATTGGATCGGCGCCTGTAAAACGGTAAAAAATCGGCTCCGCATGACACAAAATCAGAACTTAAGCAAAGAGCGCGCTTTAGTGTAATTGCTTATACCGCGTTTGTCTAAAACCTGTTCGTAGACTTCCACATATTTGCACTTTAAATCGGCTAAGGTTCTGTACTTGGAAATTATTTGGGCTTGAATTTTGGGTTGGGAAGCGTAAGCGATTTTATTGTTGTTATACTCTTCCAAAAGCTCCCTGAGTTCTGCCAATTCTTCTCTCTGCAGTTTTCGTATAGAGTCGTCGCCCAAGCTATCCTCCAAATCGGAGACGTTCTTGCGCAGACGGGGCAAAGTATTCCTGGAAGCTTCTATCCTGCTGTCCAAATAAGACAGATCAAAATCTACAAGATCATTGCGCAGCTTGTCGCGTTCGCGATCATATTCAGTGTCCTGCTGAGCTGATTTTATGGCGCTTTTTTTATACGCTTCGTTGGCTGCCTGTCGCTGGCGCATCCGCTCTAACTCTTCTTCGGAAACATATCCGGAACTTTGGCCGGAAGTACCTGCAGCGTCCTGGGTAACGCTTTGAGAAGCGGTGACCGTCTGGCGAGGTTTTTTGCGGGAAGCCTTAGGATAATTATTTTGGGCAAACGCAATATCTATATCAGCTGTTCCAATTAAACACGCTAAAAGAGATGCAAAGGCTGCCGCGCGCCATGTTTTATTCATTGTAACAACTCCTGTTTTATAAACTGAAATCAGCGTTCTTTTAAGGTACCATAGTTTATGGCTGTGTCAAGATTCTTTTGCAAATTTGTTCTCTGCTTTTGGGGCTTTCTGTCCGGCTGACGGTTTGTCCTTATAGGGCAGGACGGTCAGATTGAGGCGCTCCTCTATTTCAAAGAGGCGCGGCCAGGGCAGGACGATTTCCAGCTGCATGCTGTCAAAATAGACGCAATCGGCGACGATCCGCGAATAGTAAGACTTGTTTTCCAGCTTGTCCCGCCACAGATTCTGAGCCCAGGGAATAGCCAGAGAGCGGGCCTTCAAACCGGCGGGACCGGCGGCGTTGAGCAGAGGATCGCTGCGCATGTCAATATTGTTGTAGTCCTGTTTGAGCTCTTGTCTGATCACGGCCTGATAGGCGTAATCGTCGATGAGGCGGGCGACGGTGAAGGCTTGCTGGGTCTTTTCGCTCTCCAGTCGGGAATAAGCGTCCCAGCCGCTTCCTCTGACTATGCCTATCTGCTGTACGCAGGCCTGGGCGATAGCCGTGCCCAGCGAGTTCGAGGGGGTATTCCAGGCCGAATAGGCGCTCAGTTCCCAGATGGGCAGCTTATCTATGACGGTCTGGGCAAAGATCGGCTCGGCCCGGTTGACCAGGCGCAGGTCGGCGATTCCGTAAGGGCGATCGGAGCGGACGCTTTTGAGCGTTTCTATCCTTTTGAGCAAATTTTCTGCCAGAGCCTTGGTCTCCGCAGTCCCTTCCTGAACAGGCACGGCGTAGGGTTTGTCCGAGGGCGTTTCGATAAACAGGGCTGTTCCCGTGCCTTCGGCGGGAATGGCGCCGCTCAGGGCCATGTGCATCTCGACCGTCTCTTTTAAGGTGGAATTTTCCAGAAGAGGGATTGTATCGGCGGCTTTCGGATCTGAATAGATCAGCTCCAGGCGGGGATTGTAATTATTGACTCGGCTCAGCCAGCCGGCGGTCATGCAGCAGGTCAGCTCGTCGGCGCCGCTCAGGAAGACAACCCGGGAAGCGGCCTTTTTTTCGGCGATATATTTATTTAAACGGGCGCGCTCTTCGATGTGCAGTCCCTTGTTGTGAGCCGAGTCGTCGAGGCCGATAACCAGCTTTTGAAGCGTTCCCTGAGCGGCAAGATCGATCAAATGGCAGACGACGTTAAAATTGCGGCGGCGGACCTGCATGTATTCGTTAAAAATATCCTCGGGAACGTTGGGAAGCTTATCCAGGCTTCCCGAAGTGGCCCAGTTTTTCAAAGCCGCTTCATAAGGGGCCTGGCGATCGGAGGTCCTCAGGGAAAGTCTGGGCAGAGTGACTAAAACCTCCAGTTTCTGTCCCTTGTCGCAGAGCGTCTGCAAAACCTGCAAATTCTGCAGGGCCTGTTCTTCGCTCGTCTCTGCCGTACGGGAGGCGATCAGGCCTCCGTAGGCCAGCATATCGGCGGAAATTATGGCGTCGGAGGCTATCGGCTGCGCCAGGAGCCATTGGGCCAGTTTTTCGGTATTTCCCGGCGTATAAGCTTTGCCCAGATAAAACGTATCCGGCATGAGCAGCTCGCCTCCGCCGATTCTGGCCATTTGGGCGGGAAAGAGCCGGTTGCAGGGGCGGCTGTCCAGGGGCAGACAGATCGCCTGAGGCGGGGTGTATTTTGCGCTCTGCGCCGCTTGAGAAGTTTCGGCGTCGTTGGGCTGCGCCGAGGCCGCGGAGGCAAAGGCGGCCAGAAGGGCGGTTAAAAGAAACGGAGGTCTTATTTGCATGGCCGTTAAGTTCTTTGCCTGCAGCCTGTAACCTTTAGCTTGCTCTCCGCGTGTTTTTTGCCGGGCCGATGTCATCCTGAGCCGGTCAATGAGCGTCCGGCGAAAGATCTTTGATGTAAAAGATATAGATTCTTCGCTGCCGCTCAGAATGACAGAGTGTTTGTCATCTTGAGCCGGTCAATGAGCCTTCGTGAGAAGGATCTTTGATGTAAAAGATATGTTTTTGCTTAACTTGCCGACAGCGACGGCAAAGCTGAAAGTTTTTCCGCCGGGAGGCTCTCATATAAAAGGAATCAACGCATATAAACCGCAAATTTACAGGAAACCCGAGGAGATTATTTTGCTTCAAATATCTGTAAATTTCCCTTTTGAACGGAAAGACGGTATGAATTATGAAATATAAAAAGTTTTTAATCTGCTTATTCTCTTTAGCGGCGGTTATGGCTCTTTGTCTATGCTGGCAGAGAACGGCTCAGGCGCAGTTTACCGCCCCGCGCTTAGTGGTTTCCTGCTTTTTGGGGGACTCCATGACGGTTGTCGACGCCCGTACGGTGCGCATCATCGGCAATTTTTCGGTAGGTTCGAATCCGGAGCGCCTGGTGACCTCGCCGGACAATAAATTTATCGCCGTCGCTCAGCCCAAAAACGGCTGCATCGCCATAGTCGCTACCGACAATATGCGTTTCGGCAGCACCCACAAAGACCCGCAGATCATTAAGCCCCTCGATCTGGCTTTTGCTCCCGACGGCGGCCGCCTTTATGTTCTGGACGGAGAAACCTGCTCTCTGGTGGAGCTGCATGTGCCTTCTCTCAATGTAGTGCGCACTCTGCCTCTGAACGGCTTGGGACCCAGCTTTATGCGCATCTCCAAAAACGGCGCCAAAATGTTTGTGGGCCATGAGGAGACGGGCCTGATAACTATTGTCGATCTCTTTGCCTGGGAGGTGGTCAAGCAGACCGGCGTCGGCTCCAAGCTGGGCGGCATGGATTTGACTCCCGACAACGGACGGATTTTGATATCTCTGCCCAACGAAAATCAGGTGGGCATTTATAAGACCAACGATCTGCGTCTTCTGAGCAAGGTCCCCGTGGGATCGGGCGCCGGAGCCGTAGGCGTTTCGGCCAAGAATCAGGTTATCGTTTTGAACATGATCTCCAACGACGTAACTATCTTTCCCCTGGACCGTCCCACCCTCCGCTTCCGAACCGCCGTGGGCGTCGGTCCCCGCGATATTTGCTTCTCTCCCGACGGCTCGATGTGCTATGTGGCTAATTTCAATACCGAAGACATGTCGGTTATCGATATGGACAAGGGAACGCAGCTGGGCCGTCTGCTGGTAGGCAAGGGACCCAGAGCCATTACTTGGGTATACTGAGGCGGCGCAGTTATGCTTACGGTTAAATGTTCTTTCTGTCAGGGCCGCGGCTATACCGAGTGCGAATGCGCGCGGGAAGCCGCTCCGGATATCAGCAGCGCCGGGGAGCGGAAGGCGGAAGCTGAACCCGCTCAGGGCGGGAACAATCCCGGGGAAAAAAAAGGCGATCCTGCCTGCGAGGTCTGCGGCGGCAGCGGACGCAAGCTCTGCCTGGGCTGTATGGGCGGAGGTCTGGTGGATATGCCCGCCTTCGGCTGAGAAGCGGGGCGGCAATTATAGGAGGCCCTTGCCGGGCGGAGAATTCAGCGGTATGAATAAAAAGAGTTTACATATAATTAAGGCTGCAGTTATTTCCCTGGCCTTATTTGCCTGCGCCTGCACCGGGTCTGACAACGGCTCCGAGCCTACCGCCGCAGAATCGGCGATCCGGGCCGATATATCCGAGAACGAGAATGTTGTCGACAGCTCTCTGGGCTTGGAGGAAGCGGCCGAGGCGGCCAGAGATATCGTGGCGGCCGAGACCGGCAAATCGCCCGATGAGATTGACGCTTCGATCAATGACAACGGCGACATAGAGATAGTCTTTGAAAAGGACGGCAAGCCTCTGCATAAGGCTTCTTCCTCAAATAATGACGACGATATCCCCGATAACTGGGTCGCCGCCGACGACGATGAGGACGCGAAGGCAAGCGGCGCTCAGCAGCCCAAGGCTAATCCTCAGCCTCATAAGCAGGCGCAGCCCGCCGCCAAAGCCGGCGGCGCTTCCGCCAAGGCGGGGAGCGGCTCCGGCGGCGGAACGGCAGTCAATGGCGGCGCCGCTTCGGCTTCTTCGGGCAGTCCCAAAAAAGAGGAGGCCTATAACGAAAATGAGCCTCTGAATAAAAAGGGCTCTTCGGCCTTCGCCATGACGGCCGATTACAAGGCTTTGCTTAAAGACCCTTCCAGTCTGGGCTTTTCTCCCAACAGCGACCTCTTCCGCGATATTTACCGCTCCATAAAGACTTCTTACGTTGACGAAGTTAACGATAAAGAATTGGAAAAAGGCGTAATTAAAGAGGTCTCCCGTTTGGCGGAGGCGGCCGGACTTTCGGCTGCGCCCCTGCAGAAGCTGGATGAAAAGGCCAACATTTTAAAGCAGATTAAAGAGATTTACGTTCCAAAAATTGACGAAAAACTGGTAACTTATTCCTGCATCTGCGGCATGCTCTCCGGTCTGGGCGATCCTTTCTCGGTGCTGCTCACTCCCAAAGAATACGCTTCACTGCAGGAGGAGGTTCAGACCAAAGGCTTCGGCGGTATCGGCATTATAATTGAAGCCGATAAGGACAACGGCAACCAGATAACCGTCTTTGAACCCATGGAGGACGCTCCAGCCTACAAGGCCGGTCTGGAGCCCGGAGACAAAATTTTAGCCATCAACGGCGAGAGCACCAAAAATATGGCTCTGGATATCGCCACCAAGAAGATCCGCGGCGAGGTGGGCAGCAAGGTCGTTCTGAAGATAGGACGTTCCGGCGTGGCCGCTCCCTTTAATGTTACCGTTACCAGAGCCACTATTCACGTGGTCAGCTGCACCTCCAAGATGTACGGCAATATCGGCTATATCAAGATGCGTCAGTTCGGCGCGACTACCGGACAGGAATTCAAGGCCGAGCTGGATCGGGTCAAGCAGCAGGGCGCAGTCGGCGTTATTCTGGACCTTCGCAACAACGGCGGCGGTTTTGTGCAGGCGGCGGTAGACGTGGGCAGTCAGATGATACCTAAGGGCGGCTTGATTGTCTATACGCTGGGGCGCAATCAGCAGCGCAGCGATCTTAAATCGGCAGGCGAAGGACAGCTGGGACTGCCCATGGTGGTTATGATCAACCGCTATTCGGCCAGCGCTTCGGAAATTACCGCGGCTGCCCTGCGCGATCATAAGCTGGCCGCTCTGGTCGGCGAGCACAGCTTCGGCAAGGGCTCGGTTCAGCAGGTTTTCCCCTTCAGCGACGGTTCGGCTCTGAAGATGACCATAGCCAGATTCTATTCTCCCAGCGGCCGGGTCATCAATCACGAGGGCCTCACTCCCGACGTTAAGGTGACCATGGAACCCCGCTATGTGGGGAAAAAAGACAAGGATATTCAGCTCAAAAAGGCCCTTGAGGTCCTTTCCGGTTCTAGATAAAGGCTTCAGATAGGAATAAAGACGATGGAAAAGACTGATAATATGCTCAATAACGCTTTGGCGGACTCAGATTTAGGCGCGCCTGCGAATACTGCGGAGGGCGTCAAAGCGGGACCGAATACGGATTTCTGGCCGCGCAGCTACTATGTGCAGACTTACGGCTGTCAGATGAACGTCTACGATTCGGAAATTATCGGCTTCCTGCTGGAAGAGCGCGGCTGCGTGCAGGCCGAAAGCGAAGACAAGGCCGATATCGTGGTCTTCAATACCTGCTGCATCCGCGACAACGCCGATCAGAAGGTCTATGGGCGCATGGGCGATTTCAAGAACGCCAAAGAGAAGAACGAGCGTTTTGTCCTGGTGGTGGCCGGCTGTCTGGCTCAGAAGGACAAGGAGGCTATCGCCGAACGCTTCCCCCAGATCGATATAGTGCTGGGCACTCATCAGGTGAGCAATCTGGCCTTATATGTCGACGAGGTGATGGCTAAGCGTCGGGTTTGGCTGGACCTCAAGGCTCAGGCGGAAAAATCGGTTAAGGCCAAACAGAAAATGCGCCGTCAGAAGCGCGAGCTCAGCGAGAGCTTAATTAAGACCGACAGCAAGGGCAATCATCTGCAGCTGCTGGCTCAGCCGGACAACGACTTCATGGCCATGATCCCGATTTCGGTGGGCTGCAACCAATGGTGCACCTACTGCATCGTGCCTCACGTGCGCGGACCTCTGCACAGCCGTCCCATGAAGGCGGTAGTGGGAGAGGTTAAGCGCCTGCTCGGCAAAGGCTATAAGGAGATTATGCTGCTGGGTCAGAACGTCAACGATTACGCCCGCGATCTGCATCTGCAGGAGGGCTTTGCCAAACTTCTCAATGAACTCACTCCCGAGAAGGTCGGTTCTTTCCGTCTGCGCTTTACCTCTCCGCATCCGGCCTATTTTACGGAAGAGACCATAGCGGCCATGGCGGCCAATCCCAACGTCTGCCCCCATATCCATCTGCCCCTGCAGTCCGGCGACGATCGCATTCTGAAAATCATGCGCCGCCGCTATACGGGCGAGGAGTTTATCGCCTTGACGGAGCGCATGCGCAAGGCCATTCCCGGCCTCTGCATCACCACCGATATTATTGTCGGTTTTGCCGACGAAACCGAAGAGGAATTTCAGCATACCCTGGACGTGGTGCGCAGGGTTAAGTTCGATTCGGCCTTTATGTTCGCCTATTCCGAGCGGCCCGGCACGCCCGGCAGCGAATTCCCCAACCGCATTCCTGAGCCGGTGCGCATGGATCGCCTCCATCGCCTTATAGAGGTTCAGAACGAAATTTCCGAGGAACTGAACCGGCAGCGTCTGGGCCAGGAAACGGAGATTCTGGTCGAAGGCCCCAGCAAGAAGGACGAGGGCCGCTATACCGGCCGCAATGCCCAGCATTGGCTCATTCACGTGGACAGCGATAAAGATATCACCGGACAGTATGTCAAAGTACGTTTGGAAAACTCCTACATGTGGGGCTTTACCGCTAAGCTTATTTAAAGTTTCGGCAGAAAGGGGCAGTTTTGTATGACTGACGGTAAAATTGATTTAAGCAGATTTAAAAGCGTCTTTGAGACGGGTTATTGCGATTGTCCGGATAGAGAAGGTCAGTTTGTCTATTATAAAGGCTCTTTAGCGGAAATTAAAGGCGGCTTCAAACACAGCTGTTGGATGTGGTGGATTTTTCCGCTTTTAAAGGGGCTGTGGGTGAACAGCAAACGCAATAAGTATTACGGTTTAAAGGGATTGGCCGAAGCCGAAGCCTTTTTGGCCGATCCTTATTTGGGCAAGTGTCTGCGGGAAATAACCGAAGCGCTTTTGGAGTTGGAGGGACCTCCTCAAAGGACCGCCTACTTCATTTTCGGCGATGATGACGAACCCAAGCTGCATTCATGCATGACGCTCTTTGAGTATATTGACGGAGAGCCTGATAATATTTTCGCTCAGGTTTTGGACAAATATTTTAAAGGCGAGCGCCACAGGGACACCCTGGAGGCTATAGAGAGGCTGCAGCAAGGATAATTGCAGTCGACGTTTCCTGCCAATGATGGGATATTTCAGAAAAAGTTTTACTTATGCGAGGATCTTATGACAGTATGTTATTTTACCGGCAGCGGCAATTGTCTGTATGTGGCCAGGCGAATCGGCGGTACGCTGCTGTCTGTCCCTAAGCTGATGCGGCAGGACAAAATTGAAATCGCAGACGAGGCCGTCGGTATTGTCTGTCCGGTATATAATTGCGAAATGCCCATGATGGTCCGGGAGTTTTTGCGAAAAGCCCGCATCAGCGCCGAGTATTTCTTTTTTGTCTATACCTACGGAATGGGATACGGGGAGGCTTTTGCTCATGTTAAGCTGGCCGCCGAGAGTGCGGGCTTGAAGCTGAGCTATATCAGCGCTGTCAAGATGGTGGATAATTTTATTCCGTATTTTGATATGCAGGAGCAGATAGATACTCTGCCTGAAAAAGACGTTGAAGGCCAGCTGGCGCTCCTTTGCAGTGAAATCGCGGCGCGAAAGACCGTTGAAGTTGAAATTACGGACAATACCAGGGCGCAGATGGCCGTCTACAGAGAACAGCTGGCTGAACGCTTTCTGCGCAAAGACACGGCTTTGCATTATTTGGTAAACGGCAGCTGCATACGCTGCGGAATCTGCGCCAAAGTCTGTCCGGCCGATAATATCACTGTGACAGACAAAGTGCGCTTTTCCGAACGGTGCGAGGTCTGCTATGCCTGCCTGCACAACTGTCCGCACAACGCCATTCATCTGCCGCAGGAAGCCGGTTCTTTGCGTTTCCGCAACGAGCATGTGAGCTTAAAGGATATTATAGAGGCGAACAGTTAGAAAATTGCTGTATCGGTTTAGTCAGGCCTGCAGGAATCAGCGCAAGTATATTTTGTGCAAAAACAGGCTTACGGCGTACCTGTTCTGCTCTGGAGCGAGCTTTGTGAGCGAAGCGCAGCTGCGGAGCGGAACGCTGCTGCAAGTTTATAATCTGAGTACAGGGAGATTATTATGGCAAAAGAAGAATTGAAGCTGAGGGCTTTGGTCGCTCCTACGGAGACCGTTATCGTATCCGCCTATGACGGCAGCGGAAAGGCCGACGCCTGCACTTTGGCGTTTTACATGGTCAGCAGCCATGTTCCGCCTTGCGTAACCGTTGCTATCAACGCCACACAGAAGCGGAAAACGCTGCAGAGTATTTTGCAGAGCAAGGCGTTCGTTTTGGGCTTTCCCGGCGCAGATCAGGTCAGCGAGGCCGACTACCTCGGCTCAGAGACCGGCTACAGCGCGGACAAGCTGAAAAACGTCGGTTTTACGGTCAGCGAGGCCTGCACTGTTCATGCGCCGATTATCAACGAGCTTCGTCTGTCGCTGGAATGCGAGCTGGTTCATAACGTTACCGTCGGCTCGCATATGCAGTTAACCGGCCAGGTGAAACGGATTTTGGCCGATGAAAGTATTTTGAACGATAAAGCGCGCGTTTTGCTGGATAAGCTCAATCCGCTCATCTATGACGAAGAACAGGGGCAGTATCTGACTATCGGCAAAAAGGCCGGAGACGCCTTCCGGGCAGGCTTGGAAATGAAAAAAGCTTTCAGGGCTGAAAGCGGCGGGCGGTAAGCTGATATATTTGAATTCTGCAAGACGCAGAACCGGGAATAAGTAAGTTCTGTATGCCGACGGCTGCAAACATCTGCAATAAGGAGAGAAAGCGGCATGTTTATTATAAATCAGACGTTGAAACCGGAGAAAATTCCCGCCGGCCGCGGCGAGGAGCTCTTTAAAAAGCACATCGAATGGTTTACCCGCCATTTTGAGAAGGGGAATTTCCTGCTGGTGGGGCCTTATACCGATAAAGAGACGGCCGGCATTATGATTACCGCTGCGCCTACCCGCGAAGCCGTTGAGGAGATTCTCAAAGAGGACGTCTATTATGAGGGCGGTCTGGCCGATTATGAGATCCGCGCTTTTAAGGCCGGAAAGATCGCTGGGAACTTTTCTGATTATGAAGGAAAGTAAATGCGATTGCTTAGTGTTTCTGTCGGTAAGCTAAGCAAAAGCGAAGTTAAGCATCCATGCTTAATAAAAACCGGCATTACGAAAACACGCAGAACGTAATTGATAGATTCTTCGCTGCGCTCAGAATGACAGGAGAAACATTTACAAACATTGGTAAAACAAGCTAATGTACCTTTGTTAGCAATATTTTGCCTTAACTTTATGATATCGGCTAGGCTATGGCGTAAGGGAGAGAGCTGCAATGAATAAAAAGCTTGCGAAAAAACTGGCCGCGCTGTTGGCGGGCGGCGCAATCATGATCAGCGCGAGCGCCTCGACGGCGCAGCCGATTCGCACGCCGGAAGGAAATATGCCGATGGTCCATTGGGCCGTCATAGAGTCGGCGCCGGGTTCTATGCAGGAAATGGCGGAAATTGCCGCTCAGACCGTGGGCGCGCAGACGGCGAAGGAAGCGGGAACCTACGCGCTCTACAGCGGCGTGGAAGAAGATAACCCGGACGTTATGCGCTTGCTTGAAATCTACGAAAGCTTTGAAGCTTATCGCATTCACTGTTCCAGCGAAGCTTTTCAGGAATACCGCGCCAGGCGGCTGCCTCTGCTGAAAAATCTGGAGATTATTGAAGCCGACGCTGTCGTTTTTGAACAAAAGGCGGAAGGCGAGGGCAGCGCGGTTTATATGTATCGCTATGAGGTAAGGCCCGAACGGTTGGCCGAGTATCAGAAGGCTGTCAAAGAAGAGGCCGTCCGCGCAGTTAGGGACGACGAAGGCGTGCTGGGAATATTCGTGACGGCGGATCACCGCGCGCCTAATATTATTTACACAATGGAAATTTTCCGAGACGAGGCGGCCTATCAAAGGTACGTCGAATCCAAAGCTTACGCTGAGTATCTGCCGAAGCTCTCGTCGATATTCCTGAACGCAGAGGGGATAAAGAACAAACCCGCGCGCGTTGTTTTGAGCGCGAAAGGGCTGCAGAAGCCTGAATATAGGCCGTAAGGCTGGCTGAATATATATAGTTCGGCTGAGCAGAGCTTTCGGTTCAGGTCTGGATGAAGAACGCTCCCAAGCACTGAAGAACATAGATTCTTCGCTGCGCTCAGAATGACAGGAAGTTCAGAATGACAAAGCGGCGACGTAATGGCGAGCGGAGTTTTCAAAGGCAGACGTTTTGTCATCCTGAGCCGTGAGGCGAAGGATCTTTGTTTTTAAGATTCTTAACTTAACATGACAAACTGGCGGCGTAATTGCAATAGAAAGCCGGAACATCAGGCAAGAGGCCTGTAACGGCTGCTTGAACCGTCCGCAAAAAAAATCCGTCCCGAAAGTTATCGGGGCGGATTTTTTGACTCTAGGGCAGCTCAGGCTGTCAGAAGCCGCCGCCCAGCATGGCCAGCAGAATACCTGCCGCTACGGCCGAGCCGATAACGCCGGAGACGTTGGGGCCCATAGCGTGCATGAGCAGGAAGTTGCGGGGGTTGGTCTCCAGACCCACGCCGTTGACCACGCGGGCCGCCATGGGAACGGCGGAAACGCCGGCGGCACCGATCAGCGGGTTGATCGGGTCTTTGGTAAACTTGTTCATCAGCTTAGCCAGAAGCACGCCCGCGGCGGTGCCTACGCAGAAGGCCACCAGGCCCAGAAGCAGGATGCCTAGGGTCTCGGGGGTCAGGAACTTGTCGGCGGCCAGCTTGGAACCTACGGTCGTACCCAGCAGAATGGTGACGATGTTGCACAGAGCGTTCTGCATGGTATCGGAGAGGCGGTTGACCGCGCCGCATTCGCGGGCCAGGTTGCCGAACATCAGGCAGCCGATCAGAGGAGCGGCCGAGGGCAGCAGCAGAGCGCACAGCAAGATCACCGTAATGGGGAAGATGATCTTTTCGGTCTTGGAGACCGGGCGCAGCTGCTTCATGACGATATTGCGCTCTTCTTCGGTGGTCAGGGCCTTCATGATGGGAGGCTGGATGATGGGAACCAGAGCCATGTACGAGTAGGCGGCCACGGCTATGGAACCCAGCAGGCGCGGGGATAGACGGCTGGTCAGGAAGATGGCCGTGGGACCGTCGGCGCCGCCGATGATGCCGATGCTGGCGGCGTCCTGCAGGTTGAAGTTTATGCCGGGGATGTACTCAGACAGCACCAAAGCGCCTATCAGGGAGAAGAAGATGCCGAACTGAGCGGCGCCGCCAAGCAGAGCGGTCCGCGGGTTGGCGATCAGGGGGCCGAAGTCGGTCATTGCGCCTACGCCCATGAAGATCAGCAGAGGGAAGATGCCCTTGTCGATGCCGAACTCGTAAATGTAGTATAGGAAGCCGCCCTCTTCGGCGATTCCCGCGTTGGGAATATTGGAGAGCAGGCCGCCTATGCCGATGGGCAGGAGCAGCAGAGGCTCAAAGCCCTTGGCTATGGCCAGATAGATAAGCACCAGACTGACGCCGATCATAATCAGGTTTTTGTAGCCGTCTCCCGTGCAGAAGGCCGAAAGGCCGGTCGATTTCCACAGTACGCTCATCGTTTCCGAGAAGGAGCCGACCTCTTTGGCCGTGGAAGCGGCGTGATCTCTTTCGGCTCGGCGGTGAGAGTCGTGCAGCTGCTTTCTGTCTCTTCTCTGATGCTCGGGACGGGCGCCGCGCCTCACCTGAGAGGGCGCTCCGCTCATGTTTCTGGGCCTGTGGCGGCGGGAGGGCCGGGCCGAAGGCCTGCGCGGCTCGGATTGAGCCGAAACGGAGCCGTCCGTATCTGCTTGAGCGGAAGCGGCCGGCCGGGCGTCCTGATTAGTTAGGGGAGCTTCGGGATTATCCGAAGGAGCGGCCCAAAGCGGAGTCTGAAAAGCAAAAGCCAAAACCAAGCCGAAGAGCAGGTTCAGCCACAGGCTGCGCATATAAGAGCGGCCGGATTTATGTTCAGACATTTTTACCTCACTCAATGTAAGCTACTACGGCTTCGGCAGCGATCTGATCGCCGGGCTCGACCTCGATGGAGCGGACGGTTCCGGCTTTGGTGGATTTGATCTCCATTTCCATCTTCATGGCTTCCACAATGATTATGGTCTCATTGTTCTTGACGGCCGTTCCGGCGGGAGCGACGATGCGCAGCACGGTGCCGGGAAGGGGAGAGGTGACCGCCGTACCGCCGGCTGAGGCGGGAGCGGCTGCCGGCGCGGCTGCAGGAGCAGGCGCGGGAGCAGCGGCGGGAGCGGGCGCGGCGGCGGGCGCAGGAGCGGCGGCCGGAGCCGGAGCGCCGGAGGCGGTTACGGTGTATCCGTAATCCTTGCCGTTGACTATGACGCGGCCGTTATTGACGGTGACGTTGTAGGGTACGCCTTCCAGGGTGATCTGCAGGCTGTTGGGAACTTTCGCCATGCTGACGGGGGCGGGAGCTGCCGCGGGAGCCGGAGCGGGAGCGGCGGCTTTGGGAGCGGCGGTCTCCTTATAGCGCACGTTGACGTGGCCCTTGCCTTTGAGGAAGAAGATGCCCTTTTCTTCGCAGGCGGAGACGATAAAGAGGTTTTCGTCGGTGACGGGAATGCAGTTCTCGATGAGCTTCTTCTTAATGGTTTCGCTCTTTTTGCTCTCGTCGGCGTCGTTGATCTCCAGTACGGTCTTATCGGTAATGGGAAGATTGAGCTGCTCGGAGGCCAGCTTCTGAATTTCCGGATCGGGCTTATGGGGAGTGCGTCCAAAGTAGCCCAGCACCATCTTGCCGTAGCCTTGGGTAATTTTGGCCCAGGGACCGTTCTTGACGTTGCTGTAGGCCTGCTGGATGTAGAACTGGGAGACCGGCGTAACCGAGGTTCCGAAGCCGCCCTTGGCCACGCATTCGCTCATAGCGTCGACCAGTTTGGGGAAGAGATGGAGCTCGTTGTTGTCGCGCATCATCTGGGTGTTGGCGGTCAGAGCGCCGCCGGGCACGGGACTCCAGGGGATGATGGGCATGACGGTGCGGGATTCGGGAGGCAGCATGTATTTTTCCATGCACTCCTGGCTGATGGCCTCGGCCTCGCGCATCTTCTTGACGTCGATATCCAGAGTGTATTCGCTGTCGCGCAGGTTGTGCCACATAGTCAGAACGTCGGGCTGAGAGGTGCCGCCGGACATGGGCTGGATAGAAAGGTCTACGGCGTTGGCGCCGGCTTCAATGGCGGCCATGTAGCAGGTCATATCGCCGCCGGCCGTGCAGTGGGAGTGGAAATCGATGTAAGCGTCGGATCCTAAGATCTGGCGGGCGCGCTTGACGGTCTCGTGGACGATGCGGGGCGGGGTGGTGCCGCTGGCATCCTTGAAGCAGAGGCTGTCGAATTTAATTCCGGCCGCTAAAATTTTGCGGAGTATGCCCTCGTAGAAATCGGGAGTGTGAGCGCCGGAAAGCCCCGGAGGCAGACCCATAAGAGTTATGGTGCACTGATGCTTCAGACCGGCGTCGACGATGCATTTTCCGCTGTAGATTAAGTTGTTGACGTCGTTGAGAGCGTCAAAGTTGCGGATGGTGGTCACGCCGTGCTTTTTGAAGAGCTGAGCGTGCATTTTGATAAATTCGCTGTTCTGGCTGACTAAGCCGACCACGTTTACGCCTCGGGCCAAGGTCTGCAGGTTGACGTCCGGACCCATGCGCGTGCGGATTTCGTCCATGGCGTCAAAAGGATTCTCGTTGCAGTAAAATACTTTTGACTGGAAGATGGCGCCGCCGCCGTGCTCAAACCACTTAATACCCGCGTCCTTGCAGGCTTCCATAGCCGGAAGGAAATCTCGGTTTAAAACGCGCGCGCCGTAACAGGACTGAAAACCGTCGCGGAAGGCGGTGCACATGAAATCGATAACTTTTTTACCCATAACTGCTCCTTGGGGATTACATTACAAAAAAAATACGGAAGAATAACAGAGGACAGCCTTTTATTTGACGGGTATTCCCATCTCGCGCTGAGCGATGGCAATGACCGCCGCCACCTTATCTCCGCTTACCGTTGGGGTCGGCAGCTGAAGCTCGCGCTGAGCGATGGCAATAACGGCCGCAATTTTGTCCATATTGGCAGCCGGTTTTGGAACGGCAGGCGCCGGAGCCGGCTTAGCCGGGGCCGCAGCCTTCTTGGCAGGCGTCGGAGCGGGCTTGTCCGGGAAGTGTTTTGCTATGATTTTGCTGGAATAGTCAGTGACATATACCAGAACTATCAGGAATAAAAACACCCCGATCATGCCTACGGCTGTTATGATTAGACCTTGAGTAATCATAAATACACAAAAGTGAACGGAAGAATTCTCCCGTTCAGCTTCCTTTCAAAGACATTCCGTGAGGGATTTTCCGGGTAATAAGGAAATCCTGCTCTGCAGCGCGGGGGAGGGAAGGGAATTATTTTAGGATTTTTCATACGTATATAACTGCAGTTTATTTTTAGGCATAAGGATTTTTAAAATGTATAATAACGTTAAACCTCATTTCCATACGGTAGCGGAAACGGATTCCACCAACAGTTATTTAAAGCGTCTGGCGGCCGCAGGGTCCGTCTCTCCCGGCTACAGTCTGATGGCTGAAGTTCAGACGGCCGGACGCGGGCGGGGAAGCCGCTCCTGGCACAGCTGCCGAGGCGGTCTGACGGCCAGCTATTGGATAGATCTTAAAGCCGGCCTGCTGAGGCCGGAGCAGCTCAGCGTTCTGCCTCTGACGGCGGGGCTGGCGGTCATAAGGGCCATGGACAGGCTTTACAGGCTCCGCGGCGGAACGGAGAACGTCTCTCCCTTGAGCCTGAAATGGCCCAACGACATTTGGGCTGAGGACGGTAAGGTCGGCGGCATTCTCTGCGAACTGGCGACGGAGGGCGGCAGGCCGTCGGGAGTTATAGTCGGCGTCGGTCTCAATCTTCGCAGGATAGAGGCGGACGATAATCTGCGCCTTCTGGCTTCGTCTTTTGCTGAAGCTGCAGGACTGCTGCTGGAGCCGGAGGAGGTATTTACAGCGGTAGGAGAGAGCCTTTATGGGATTTGCTCCGAGCTTTCCTCCCGCGGTTTTGTCGCTCTGGCCTCGGAATGGTACGGGCGCTGCCTGCACAGAGACAAATTTATCAAGATAAATATCAGACCTGAAGCGGCGGAAAGCGACGGAGAGGCCGGACGCATGGAGTTCCGCTCCGAAGAACTGGCGGAGATTATGGCGCTCTGGGAGAGCGGAAAAAAGTTCTGCTTTAATGATCAGAACACCGTGTACGGTTTTACCAAGGGAATAGCCGAAAACGGGGCTTTGCAGCTGCAGGTTCCGGAATGGCGGGAGGACGGCAGCCACGCCTTTTCGGAACGAATTATAACTATGGGAGACGTTTCCGTTAATCTGTAGCTTTCGTCAGTTGTTTATTTATCTTTAGCCAGGTTGTAAAAGGATAATTAAATTGATAGAATAACGGAAGCGGAACAAATTGAAATATAATTCCGACTTAATAATTACGGTTGTGAGGATTAACTGCAGTGGCCGGCGAGCGTGAACGCATATCTATTCAGGAGGCGGTGGAACTGACGGGGGTCTCCCTGCCTACTATTTACCGCCGCATAAATTCCGGAGAGATCCGGGGCATTATTTGTATTGACGGACGCGGCAAGCATTGGGAAATTTATAAAAGCGAGCTTCCCAAGCTCATGCTCAAGCGCCGCCGCCGGGAAAGCTCAGTCAGCGCGGAGACGCCCGCTTTAAGCGGCCCTCTGCCTGCCGGCGGTGAGGCTCAGGCGTCCTGCTCTGCGGAGACAGAAGCTGCGGTCCAGGCGCAGCCCTGTCCAGAACCTCTGCTGAACGCTCCCGAGCCTGTAAATGCGGCGCTGCCTCCGGCGGAGATTTCTGTCGGACTGACGGATAAAATTGCGGCTCTTTCTTCGGAAAACGGCGTTTATAAAGAGCGGCTCAGTCAGTTAACGGAGCGTTGTCAGGAGCTGCAGGCGGAAATTAAGGAGCTTCGCGAGGAGCTTGACGGTCAGAGGGACGAGGCCGCCTACTGGCGGGGACGCTGGGAAGAAATCAGCGTCAATTTTGAGGCGCTGCGTCAGGCTTTATCCGATAAAAATGCCGACGATCAGGAGGAAATCTGGTCTCTGCGCGATCAGGTCAACGATCTGCAGGAGCAGGTTACTTTGAGCGAAGAGGCGCTTGCGGTTGAAAGAGAGCTGCGGGAATCGCTTTCAGTTTTGCCTGCCGAGAGAGGCGAAGCGGAGGATGGCGAGCCGCACAGTATCGCTCCCGAGCCTGTTTTCCCAGGGTATGAGAGGGACGCCGCCCCAGAATCATCCGCCGACGAAGAGGCCGAGGACGAAGAGTGCGCCGAGGACGAAGTGTACGCCGAGGACGAAGAATACGCCGAGGACGAAGAGGCCTCCGAGGACGAAGAGGCCGCCGAGGACGAAGAATACGCCGAGGACGAAGAGTACGCCGAGGACGAAGAGTACGCCGAGGACGAAGAGGCCGCCGAGGACGAAGAGTACGCCGAGGACGAAGAACACGCTGAGGACGAAGAGGCCGCCGACGACGAAGAGTACGCCGAGGACGAAGAGTACGCCGAGGATGAGGAGTACGCCGAGGACGAAGAGTACGCCGAGGACGAAGAACACGCTGAGGACGAAGAGGCCGCCGACGACGAAGAGTACGCCGACGACGGGGAATACGCCGACGGTGAAGAGGCCGCCGAGGACGAAGAGTGCGGAGATTCTGACGAAAACGGCGGCGCAGGCGCTTCTGAGCGTGCCGTTTTGGAGAAAGGCGGCGCCTCGGCGGATATTTCGGCCGCGGCGGAAAGCCGGGATGATAAGCTTCAGGCCGCCGCTTCGGATACAAGCAGAATCACGAAGGCCGATTTGGAAGCCGCAGAGGCTGAGGGCGGAGCTGAAGGCGCGGCGGTACATCCTGAGCCCGATTTTTCGCTTCCCTTAAAGGAAACCGACGGCGGATCGGCGGCTGAAGGGAGCGCAAAATTGTCGGGCGCTGACGGCAAGGCTGATTATATGCCTGAGATTTCTGAGGCGCCGAAGCCCAGGTCGGCTTTTCGTACCGCCGAGATGCCTGCCGCCGATAATCAGTCTGCGGTTAGAAGAAGCATTCCCCCTATTCCTAATGACTGAGCTTACGGCGTTTGCCGCGCGGGCGGCTGACGCTTTAAGGAACCCTGCTGAGGAAAGAATCTGAGGGGTAAAGATCCTTCGCCTGTCGGCTCAGGATGACATAAAACGCGGCTCAAGGATGACATAAAATGCGGTTTAGTATGATATAAACTTGTCCAAGGACGTAAACGTCTGTTATTCTGAGCGAAGCGAAGAATCTTTCTCCTTTTCATATTGGCGGTCCATAGACTGCTGAGGATCGGGATACAAATAAAACAGCCCCCTGCCGGGCAGGCAGCGGGGCTGTTCAGCTTATAAAGGCCGGAATGCGGCAGGTCAGTTCCTGTCGGCTTTAATGATATCGTCGAGCTCAAACAGGGTAAGCTTGTCCCAGGAGCAGATGATCTTTCCGCCTTTGGCCGGCATGCGCTCGCCGGCGGCGATATCGAGCTCTTTCCCGTTTTCGTCAAAGAACTTCAGGCTGTAATCGAGGAAGCCGACGTAGGGGAAGCTGTGGCGGGAACTGTAGTACATGAAGTCTTCGAGCGGAGTAGGCATCCAGGCGTTGCGCTCGCGGATGCGCTTTTCGTCAGTATCCATAAAGATGGCGATAGGGGTGGAAGCCGCGCAGATACTCAGATCGGCCAGGCTCATTTTCTTGGTCCAGCCTCTCAAGCCGTTGCCTTTCCGCTCGCGGACCTGGGCCCTGAACTTTTCGGTGAAGCGGAATTCGCCTTCGCGGTAGGGGCGCATGTACTCTTCGCGGTAATTTTCAAAGCCTCTGCCGCTCCAGAAATTGACAATTTTATAGAGCACGTTCTGATTGACGCCCAAAAGACTGATATTGGGCTGAGCGCTGGTCTCCTCGAAGTGCATCCGGGCAGGCCAGCCTCTGTCGAGGCCGACGATGCGCTGGAAGATGACTTCGCTGATTTCCGTCAGTTCTTCCTCTTTGTCGAAGTATTCGTTCATCTTCTGGGTCATATCGATATTGTCGCCGGTTCCCAGACAGGCTTTGACAATGCGGGGATCGCGCCTGAGGAAGTAGTCGAAATCGTTGTAAATGAAGGTGGTAAAATTGTGGTAGGCCATGCTGTCGGGCTGAATTACGTAATCGCCTTCGTTTTTGAATTCGATCTGAATATTTTCCGGCAGCGCCTGAGCCGCAGCTTCTTCGCCTTCCTTTTCGGCGTTTTCTTCCTGAACTTCTGCGTTCTCGTTGTTCTCTTCGATCCGGGTCTCCTGAGCCGCGGCCGGGGGCGCGTCGTCTCCGTCGGCCTGCGCGGGCAGCGCGCAGCACATTCCGGCCAAAGCTAAGGACATAGCCGCTGCATAATAAACGGATGCGGTTTTGGACATATTTCCTCCTGAAAACCGGGCCTGAAATGCCCGCATGATTGATTGAAGCCCGGCGTTCGCTGAAACTGAACGTCCCGGCTGAAAAAGACAGCCCGCGGAAGAGGCGGGCTGTCGATGAGCTGATTAGTAGATAACGGGCAGACTGGCGCAGATTATGCGGGGATAATCGGGCTCGCAGTAAAGGTAATTGCAGTTTGCGGGTTTATCGGTATCGATAACCACCGTGCATTCCTTGGTCTCGCTTCCCGAGGGAGTTACGGTAATATAGCCGTTGGGATCTTCGAAGCAATCTCTGGCCTCGAATTTGGCGTTATAGAGCTTGACCTCGCCGTTTTCGTCGATATCGCCGTAAGCGACGGTTTTAGTTTTGACTTGCTGGCTGAAGAAAAGGGCGTCGATGGGCTTATAGCTGCCGTCTTCGAGTTTCTCCAGGAATGAGTGCTCTACGGCGCCGCGGCTGCCTCCGCCGTTGACAATGGCCACCGGCAGGCTGGCGCAGATAACGCCGGGACAGTCGTCGGGCTCGAAGTAGACGTAGTCGCCGTTCTGCTCTTTAGAGAGGTCGGCCGTTACCAGGCAGGATTCAGTACTCACGTCGGCGGGGGAAACTGTCAGGAAACCGTTGGAAGCATCGCCCGTATAGGTTCTGGCGGCGTATTTGCCGGCAAAGATCTCGGCATTGCCGTTATCGTCTATGTAACCGTAAGCTATTTCAGCTTCCAGAGACTCGTTTCTGTCCAAGAGCAGAGAATTGATTACTGTGTACTTGCCGTCAACCTTGCGCAGGAAGCTGTAAGATGGCGCGCGCTCTCCGACGGTGACGTTTACCGAGGAGGCCATCTGAACGCTGGGGGTTAAAGTTAAAGTGGCGGCGACGATAGCCGCGCCGTCGGCCAGGCCGGTAACTTGGTGACCGTTCAATTCGATATTCTCCGAATCGGTCTCCAGCTTGAGAGCGTTATTCTCGGTGACGTCTTCGGTGAATCCGTCGGGGTTGGTGTAGAAGGCCTTGAGCTCGGCTTTTTCACCCACGGCTATTACCGAAGGCTCGGCGGTGACGAACAGCTCTCCCTCGATAGCTTCGTCTTCGGCGGAGAGATAATCAAAGCTGTTGTCTCTTTCGGAAGTGTTGTCGAAGGAATAATACTTGTAAGCCTCCAGCTTCATGCCGCCGACCAGGCCTGAGCCCATATATTTTCCGGCGCTGTTATAGCAGGCGACCCGCATGGACTCGGCGGTCAGAGCGCCGGTCTTGACAATCATTTCACGGCTGTCGCCGTTTTCGGTGTATTCGTAATTAAATTCCTTGTTGGTCTGTCCTTCGGCTGCGAAACTGAACTCGTCTACGCGGGCGCCGTCTTTGTCAAACAGATAAATTCTGTATTTGACGGCGTCTGCCGGAGCGAGGCTCCTGGCCTCAACTTTTTCTTCCCCCATCGTTACCTTCAGGGTAGCTTTATCCAAACTAGGATGGGTGGAAATATCTCCGCTGTGGCTGCAGGCTGAAGCGCATACAGCAATCAGCGTCAGCATCCAGGCAAACAGAATGCTGCATAGCCTTCGGGCTGATTTTGTTTTCTTCATTAAGCGTTCTCCTTTCATATAGCTGAAAATTTTCTTCGCAGGGGAGTGTGAGATCGTAAAATTTTTTGGCCGAAAGTGCTGTTTTCGGCAAAAATAGGCAAAAGCTTTCCTGGGATTGGGGCCGCCGCCCTAAAATTAAGGGAATATCTCACAAAAACTGTATGACAATCGTCAGTTAAATGGCAATTATTTCGGTTTGTTTCCGTTACGCCGGTTTTCTTTTGCGCTCGGCTGCGCGGCTAGCCCAACCCTAGGGGCGGTCCGTCCGCTTTCGCGCCAAAGATAAGTCCGTGTTTTGCCTGCGGGAGGCAAAAAAAACAGCCGTCCGGCAGCTTGGAAGCTGCAGAAAAGCGGCTGTTGGTCTATAAAGGCATAGATTCTTCGCTTCGCTCAGAATGACAAATCTTAGTGCTTAGACATGTCTCCGGCCAAGAGTATTTTATGACCCGGAGCCTGTCTCTCATGTCACCCTGAGCTTGTCGAAGGGTCTTTATTGTAAACAGGTATAGATTCTTCGCTTCGCTCAGAATGACAAGGTTTGGCGTTGTTCGCTGCACGGAAAGAGGCAAAAAAAACAGCCGCCCGGCAGCTTGGAAGCTGCAGAAAAGCGGCTGTTGGTCTATAAAGGCATAGATTCTTCGCTTCGCTCTCAATGACAAAGTTTGGCGTTATATTGAGCCGGTATATCTGTCATCCTGAGCCTCCGGCGAAGGATCTGTAATGAAAAAAGGCGGACAATAATTACCAGACGTCGTCGGTGGCTATACCGGCGTCTTTGAGGGCTTGATTGAATTCGGCGTTGTCGGTATATTCGTTCCCCTTCCAGGTGACTGTCGCCAGATCAAAATTCATCGCCAATGCGTTCTTGCCAATAGAGGTGACTGAAGAGGGAATGGCTACGGCGGTTAAGTCGTTGTTGTAGAAAGCCATCTCGCCTATAGTCTCAATACCTTCGGAAAGAACGAGCATCTTTAAACCGGTTGACATGAAGGCGTTTTCGCCTATTTCAGTTACGGTTCCGGCTATAGAGACCATCTGCAGCTTCGAACACATTTGGAAAGCCTCGGCGCCGATAGTTTCAACGCCGTTGGGAATATCAACGGCGGCCAGTTTCTGATTGCATCCGAAAAAGGCGCGTTCGCCGATAATTGCGACCGTCGAGGGGAACGTAACTTCTTCCAGCATTATGCACGTCTCGAAAGTGCTGGGCTCGATGGCGGTCAAGCCTTCGGGGAGGGTTACGGCGGGAATCAGGTAGCAGGCCTTGAAAGCGGCCTGGCCTATGGAAGTAAGAGTAGAGGGAAGGGTCAGCGACTTGGCGGCGATGCAGTCCTCAAAAGCCTCCTGGCCTACAGAGGTTACGCCTTCGGGGATATCGATGGCGGTTAAGGCCATGCAGTGATAGAAAGATCTGTCGCCGATGGCGGTGAGGCTCGCGGGCATGGCGACCGTTTTTAAATCCTTGCAGAAGCAGAAAGCGTCGTCGTCAATTGAGGTTATTCTGTAGGCGGTTCCGTCGTACTCAAAGTTTTCGGGGATTTCCAGATCGGTTACGGCTTCCTCGCCGTCCCTGACGGTTTTGCCGCTCACGGCCGCGCTCTGATAAATGTGGGCCACCCACTTTTCGTCTTCGTCCTTCTCGGCCGTGCCGGTGTAGCCCATCTTGGCCAGCGTGGAATCGGAATTGAAAGTGACTTCGCCGGTGAGCTGATCGTATTCGAAAGCGCTTAAGGATACCTCAACGGCGGAAGGTTCTTCGGTGGGATCGGCCGTGGGTTCGTCGGTGGGATCGGCCGTAGGCTCGGTCGTGGGCTCGTCGGTGGGTTCGCTGGTGGGCTCGTCGGTGGGTTCGGCCGTGGGCTCCTCGGTGGGCTCGTCGGTGGGTTCGGCCGTGGGCTCGTCGGTCGGTTCCTCGGTGGGTTCGACCGTGGGCTCGTCAGTAGGTTCTTCGGTGGGTTCGACCGTAGGTTCGTCGGTGGGCTCAACCGTAGGCTCAACTGTGGGCAAAACGGCCGGAGCGACCGTACCGCTGGTTCCGCAGCCGGTCAGGTTGACGCCTAAAAATAGAATGAGCGATACGGCTAAAGTAAATATGAAAGCAAATTTTCTGGCGCTTTTTTTAGTGTGCACTGCCTGCCTCCTGAATATTAAAAATTTAGATTCTTCGCTCTCAATGACAAGTGTGAGCGCTTAGACATGTCTCCGGCCAAGGTTTTTTATGCCCCTGAGCCTGTCTCTCATGTCACCCTGAGCTTGTCGAAGGGTCTTTATTGTAAAAAGGTATAGATTCTTCGCCTTCCGCTCAGAATGACAAAGTTTGGCGTCATCCTGAGCCGGTCGCTTCACCGCCGGCGAAGTATCTATGATACAAAATAATACGACTTTATAAGTATACATTAAAATACCGAAAAATCAAGTATTTTCCGCTGATAATGGGCATTATTCTGCTATTTTATTTTTTTTTTTTTTGAAATGCAGCGTTTTATGAACATGAGTTTGATAATTCTGCAAATATATGCGCTTTAACTGAGCATTTCACATATCAAGCCGCTCTGAGGTTTTGCTGAATATACAAAAAATAAAGGCTGTCGTCGGCCTGCAGTCGCCATTGTCTGAGGCTCGGCCCGGTTCGAAGCGGCGCTGAGCGGCGGGAAGGCGGATTTGCACGGTTCGGCCGGCCTGCGCTTCCGCCCATGGACGGATCGCTTCCGAACGCGGGCGGCAGGGAGGCCGGCTGCGGAGTTTATTATCGGTTTTAACAGGTTTTGCGCAGATTTGCCGAACTTTTAAAGGATTGCGAAAAAATGGCTCTGAGTATATCTTTCAATATTTATCGTAAAGTTGACGCGCGGCGCCGATTTCGGCGCAGAGAGTTTTATATCGGCCATGATGCTGACAATTCTGCATAATGAATATCAGCCGCTGCGCGGAAAAATTAAGTTATGCAAAACGGACCGCGCTGCGGATCGGAGGAGCGCCTAACCGGCGGGAAGCATTCGGATATAAGAAGCGGAGTGATGACAGATGAGTACACTAAAAGGAAATAAAACAGGTTTTACGGTAAAGCTGGCGGTTGTCATCTCTGTTTTGCTCCTGGCCGCCAATCTGCTTCTGGGCGCTATTCTCATAAATAATTCGCGGACCGCCATGAAGACGCTCATCAGCGAGCGGATGCTGGATATAGCCAAAACGGCGGCAAAAATGCTGAACGGCGACGATTTGGCCGCTCTGCCCGTGAAAGACACGGAAACTCCTCAATTTAAGGCTTTAAGCGACTCGCTCAAGTTATTCCAGGATAATATTGAACTCAAATATATTTACTGTGTCCGCGACAACGGCGGCGGCAATTTCACTTTTACGATAGATATTGAGGACCCGGCTTTATTCGGAGAGACGGTCGTTCCCACCGAAGGACTGTATGAGGCCGGACAGGGTAAAGCCGCCGTAAACAAGGAGCCTTATACTGATCGCTGGGGAAGGTTTTACAGCGCCTACTGTCCGGTATTTGACTCAAACCGGAAGGTGGCCAGCATAGTCGCCGTCGATTTTGACGCCGACTGGTACGACGCCCAGATATCCAAGCAGACCAAGGCTATCGTAATGCATACTGTAATTACGATCCTTCTCTGCGTATTTCTGCTCTTTGCCGCTACCGCCAAAATGCGGAAAAAGCTCAGGAACATCATGGACGATCTCTCCGACGTCGCCAAAGACGTGGATGCAATTACCCGGGAGATAAATCCCGACTCCCCAAAGAAAACTATTTTTGACGATGAGGCCGCCGATAATCTGCACGGTCTGGGGAAGAGGATTCATCAGGTCAGAGCGGGGCTGCATCAGTATGCCGTTAAGCTCCACTCTCAGGCCAACAGCATGATTACGGCGCTCTCTTCCGATTACCGCAGCGTCTATTATATTGACCTCGATAAGGACGAAGGCGTCTGTTACCAGCCCCATTCACAGATAAGTCACGGTCTGCAGCACGGCGAGAAGTTCCGCTATATGGAAACGATGAAGCGCTATGCTCAGGATTTTGTGGCAGAAAAATACAGAGAGGCTTTTCTTCGCTTCGTCGATCCCGGTTCGGTCAGAAAAGGCCTGGAACACGAGCGGATAATCACTTATCGCTACATGATCAACCGCGGCGGCCAGGAGACCTATGAAATGGTGCGTATGGCCGGCGTCCGCCATCCCGAAGACAGAGACGATCATGTCGTGCACGCTGTCGGCATGGGCTTCACGGACGTCGACGCGGATACGCGCCGGACGCTCCATCACAGTATGGCTCTCAGCAACGCGCTTTCGGCGGCCGAAGGGGCCAGCAAGGCTAAAACCGCTTTCCTGTCTCATATGAGCCATGAAATACGCACTCCGATGAACGCCATTATCGGCCTGGACAAGATCGCTCTCAACGATCCGGATATCTCTGCCAAAACCAGGGAATATCTGGAGAAGATCGGCGCCTCCGCCGATCATCTGCTGAAGATCATCAACGATATTCTGGATATGTCCCGCATCGAAGCCGGGCGCATGGTTCTGCGCAGCAGCGTCTTTTCGCTGCCCGCCCTTATCGATCAGGTCAGCGTGATGATCGGCGGACAGTGCCATGAGAAGGGACTCGTCTGGCGCTGTGAGATGATTGGCGAGGCCGGCGAGCGCTACGTCGGCGACGATATGAAGCTCAAGCAGATTTTTATAAATATTCTGGGCAACTCCGTCAAGTTTACTCCCGAAGGCGGCGAGGTCCGCTTCAGCGTTGAGCGCGTCAATCAGTATGAGGGAAAATCGGTATTCAGATTCGTTATGTCCGATACGGGCATAGGCATGAGCGAGGAGTATCTGCCTAAACTCTTTGAGCCGTTCAGTCAGGAGAAGTTATCCGGCAAGATCAAGTACGGCAGCACCGGACTTGGCATGTCGATAACCAAGGCCATGATCGACATGATGAACGGCGAAATTAAGGTCGAAAGCAAGAGAGGCGAGGGCAGCAAATTTACGCTGACCCTGACCCTGGCCGATTCCGAGCAGGCTGAAGAGGAAAGCGGGGCCGCCGGCGCGGAGATAAAGAATGTTTTGGTAGTTGACGACGATCCGGTTGCCTGCGAATACGCCCGCCTGGAGCTGGAAAAAGTCGGCATAAGCTCGGAGAGCGTGCTTTCAGGAACAGAAGCTTTGGAAAAAGTCCGGCTCAGGCAGGCGCGCGGAGAGGCCTACAGTCTGATTCTGGTAGACTGGAAGATGCCCGATATCGACGGACTGGAGCTTTCCAAGCAGCTTAGAGAGTTGATTGGCAGCGAGTCGGCTATAGTTATTTTGACCTCCTTCCAGAGTGAAGACGTCTTTGAAAAGGCCGATAAAGCTGATATTGACGGCTTTATGGCCAAACCTCTGCAGGCGAATTCCTTCCTGCAGAATTATAGACAGTACTTTAATGCGAAGGCTAAGGACGGAGAAAAGAAGGCTGATCTTACGGGCCGGCGCGTTCTCCTGGCCGAGGACGTCTCCGTAAATGCGGAGATTGTGGAAATGCTTCTGGAAATGCGCGAAGTAAAGATGGAGCATGCCGAGAACGGCAGAATCGCCGTCGAGATGTTCAGCTCTCATCCGGAGGGCTATTACGACGCAATTTTGATGGATATGCGCATGCCGGAGATGGACGGTCTGGAGGCGACCAGGGCTGTTCGAGCTTTAGACAGGGCCGACGCTAAGAAAATTCCTATTGTGGCAATTACGGCCAACGCCTTTGACGAGGACGTGCAGCGCAGCCTGCAGGCCGGACTCAACGCCCACCTGGCCAAGCCCATTGAACCGGATAATCTTTACAAGACGCTGGAAACGGTCATTAAACCGTAGACTTACAGGGGAAACAGAGAGGCTGCTCCTGCGCCGCTGGAAGGAAAGCGACGCCGAGAGTTTATATGAATATGCCAGAGATCCCGAAGTGGGACCGATCGCCGGCTGGCCCGCCCACCGCGGCGCCGAGGAAAGCCTTAAGGTAATAAGGAGCGTTTTCAGCGCTCCCGAGCAGTATGCGATCTGTCTGAAGCCGGAGGATAAGCCTATAGGGGCTGTCGGCCTCTTGCTCAGAGGGCAGACCGACAAGACCGACAGAGAAGACGAATGCGAGCTTGGCTATTGGCTGGGCCGGCCCTTCTGGGGCCGGGGTATCATGCCCGAGGCGGTTCGGGAAATATTGCGTCATGCGTTTGTTGATCTGGCTATGAAAAAAGTCTGGATCGGCTATTATTCCGGCAACAATAAATCAAAGCGGGTTATCGAAAAATGCGGCTTCACTTATCAGCGGACCGACGAAGCCGCAGACGTGCCGCTGCTGCATGAGAAACGTACCGTACATGTTTATGCCATGACCGGGGAGGAATGGGCCGCCCGGTCGGTTTAGCGCCTTTAACAGACAATAATTGTCAGCTCATGTCATTCTGAGCGTGAGCGAAGAATCTAAATTATACAGATCCTTCGCCGGTGGCTCAGGATGACAATGTTTGTGTCATTCTGAGCGTGATCGAATAATCTGAATTATACAGATCCTTAGCCGGTGGCTCAGGATGACAATATTTGTGTCATTCTGAGCGTGAGCGAATAATCTGAATTATACAGATCCTTCGCCGTTGGCTCAGGATGACAATGTTTGTGTCATTCTGAGCGTGAGCGGAGAATCTATATAAAAAAACAGCCGTTCGGCAGTGCGGGCACTGTGAGCGGCTGTCTTTTTATTCAGGATTCAGCTAATTACCAGACAGTACTTTCAGGATCAGCTTTACCTGCTTCGATAATGTCTGAGTTGAACTTTTCTCTGTTATTCGGATCACCGTTAATTGTGTATTCGGTGTCGTTCCAGATTACGGTTTCCAGGTTGTCATTCTCGCCCAAAGCGTTATTTCCAATCCAAGAAACGGATTCCGGCAGAGTAATTTCTACCAGACCCGTGGCCGCAAAGGCGTTTTCACCTATAGCTACGGAGTCGGGGGAAATGTTAGGTATTTCAACCGTGACCAATGATTCGCATGCATAGAAGGCGGAATATCCTATCGTATTGACAGAGTCGGGAATATCAACTCTACTGAGATTGTTGCAGCCGTAGAAGACGCCGTCGTCTATCCTTTCATTGCCCATAGGAATATCCACTTCGGTAATATTTCTGCAATCACAGAAGGCGAAGGCGCCAATAGAGGTTACCGAGTCGGGGATGTAAAGCCCGTCTGCCATGTAGCATCCTTCATAAGCGCTGTTGCCGATTACTTGAACGCTCTCGGGAATGGGAATTCCTGCTAAGCTGGAGCAGCAGAAGAAGGCATGGCTTCCGATACTGCTGATACCAGTCTCCGGCAGAGTAATTGCGGTTAAGTCGCTGCAGAAACAGAAGGCGTAGTCGCCGACAGAAGTGATTATGTAGGTAGTAACATCGCCAGTGTCGGGGTCTTCATAATCAAATTCATCAGGAATTTCAATAGAAGTCACCGGTTCGGCTGCGTCAGGATCCGCCTCGTATTCATCGGCATTATAAATATGAGCTTCCCATATTCCAGAGTCGATATATTCCGCAGTGGCGGTATAGCCGAGCTTAGCCAATATTGAAGTATCGTCAAAGACTAATTCATCTTCATCGATATCGTACACAAACCCGGTCAGCTCAGTTTCTACAACGTCTGAATCCGTGTCGTCATCGTCGTCAGTATCGGTATCCGTGTCAGTATCCGTGTCGGTATCGGTATCCGTATCGGTATCGGTGTCCGTATCGGTGTCGGTGTCCGTATCGGTATCTGTATCGGTATCGCTGTCGGTATCGGTGTCCGTATCGGTGTCGCTGTCCGTATCGGTATCTGTATCGGTATCGCTGTCGGTATCGGTGTCCGTATCGGTATCTGTATCGGTATCGCTGTCGGTATCGGTGTCCGTATCGGTGTCCGTATCGGTATCGCTGTCGGTATCGGTGTCCGTATCAGTATCCGTATCG
>JAFTAM010000015.1 GCA_017458675.1 bacterium | reverse complement strand
TGTCGGTAAGTTAAGCAAAAGCAGGCTTTAAGCAGACATGTTATACACAGGTTTTGTTTTGCTCTGAAGCGAGCGTCCGAGCTCCGGTTACGGCGAGCGAGGAGCGAAGTGCAAAACAGAACCGACATAGCAAAAACACGCAGAACAGGCTTGCTTTATAGATTCTTCGCTGC
This sequence comes from bacterium, assembly GCA_017458675.1. GTDB lineage: Bacteria > Vulcanimicrobiota > Xenobia > Xenobiales > Xenobiaceae > RGIG3641. The sequence continues at coordinate 10,038 of JAFTAM010000015.1, read as the reverse complement.
GCTCAGAATGACAAGGAAACATTTATAAGCATAATGCAGACAAGCTATTATGCCATTTTTAGCAAAATATTCCTAAACTTACGACATTGTTTTTCACACAGGTTTTGTTTTGCAATGAAGCGAGCGTCGGATCCTGGCGCAGCCGCGGAGCGAAGCGCAAAACAAGACCGACACCGCGGAAACATTCAGAACATGTTTGAGAGATTCTTCGCTGCGCTCTCAATGACGGAAAAATTGCCCGGAAGGCAGAGAAATTGGCGGGAAGAACTTAGCAAAGGCGCCGGCATAACAAAGCAAAGCGCGAAATACAGCGAGAGAGGACTTTTTCCGCCTTTTATGCTAGAATGCACGCATATCCCCGTCAGGTAAAAAAGGGCCGGCTCGTCCATGAAGGAAAAAATAGGCATAATTTCTGTTTTGCTCCTGTCCGCCGCAGTTTACTGCCTGGACTCCGGCAAGGACGTGAGCAGCGCTCCATGTTTCTGCGCCGAATCGGTGCGCCGGCAGGTCCGCCTAGAAATATCCTGCTTAAATAAGCACGACGCCCCCTGCCGCACCTCCTACAGGATCCCCCTGCTGCAGACATATCTGCCTCAGCAGAAAGTGGAAGGCCTTAAAATAGAGCCGGCGCCGGACCGCTTTGAAACCGACGGCTGGCAGAACCGCTATGCCGTATATGAAACCCGGAAGATTCCCGCTCAAAAGGAATTTAAAGTTGTGCAGAGAGCCGTCATAACCGGCTATGCCCCCGCCTTTTTCCTTAGCTTTCACGCGAAAGCCGTTCCAGCCGATCCGGTCTTCGCCCTCCGTATTAAGGCCTCTAAACAGGAGGAACAGACGCTGCGCCGGCTGGCCGACAGCATAGCCGGACAGTTTTCCCATCCTCTCTTTAAGGCCGTCGCCGTTTACGATTATATTCGGAAGAACTTCAGCTTTGAAATAAGCCGAAACAGCCGGAACTTTACTCAAATGCTGGAGGAAAAGCGGCTGCAGTGCGCCGACGCCGCTCTTTTAAACAGCAAGCTTCTGCAGCTGAGCGGCATAAAAGCCGGAACCGCCAACGGCTTCATTGTTTATAACGAAAAGGACAATTCCGCCGCCGCGCATTCCTGGAGCGAATTTTATCTGGAAAAATGCGGTTTTGTTCCCGCCGATCCTACGCAGGGGCGCTATCCCTACACCCGGCAGCTCTTTTTCGGCAAATATGCTCCGGAAATAATCCTCTGGTATCGGGGCGAAGACGGCGGCTGCCAAATGAACGAGTACGATTTTCCCGACGCAGCTTCCGCTTCTCCGGTACTTAAAATGAATGTCGAAGCTCCGGCGCGCCGAGGCGGACCCGCCGGTTTTCCCTACGCTGCTGAGTTCAGCCTTCCCGAACCGGTGTTTGCGGACGCTCCCCCGACTTCCCTGCCCTTCAGCTGCAGCTTGGATAAACTGACCGGCTTCAGCTCCGCCCAGGCGCTCCGCTTTGTCAAATATTATCCGTGCCTGACCGAAGCCGCCGAACCGCTGAGCCGTCTGTCCTGGGTTCAGGCCGATCTGCAGAGCCTGAACGAGCTCGGCGCGCCTCTGGCGGTTCTGACCAAAGCCTGGATGGCCATTTACAGTCAGAGCTGGGAGGAAGCGGAGGACCTTTTAGGCGGTTCAAGCCACGATCAAAGCTTTGAGGAAGCCAGGCTTACAGAGGCGCTGCTGACCTTTCAATACCAAAAAGCCGCCCAGAGCCTCTGCGAGCTTTCCGGCTGCCCGCTCTCTCCCTTAGCGGCGGAAACCTGCCTCCAGCTTTGCCAGGACCTGCGCCTCTGGTCCAAGCAGCTAGCCTGGGCCGATTATTTCTGCCGGCTCTATCCCGGCGAGCCTTCCTTTATATTAAAGGGATATGCCGCCGCCTTTAAGAGCGGACAGGAAGAAGCTCAGAATAAATATCTGCAGCTTTGGCAGAGTCATTATCCCCGCGACGGCTACATATATTTACAGGCAGGCCAGCTCTTCCTGGAAAAGGACGATTACCGGCACAGCCTGGAAATGTTCGGAAAAGCCTTAACTCTGGATTTGGCGCCGGAAGAGAGAGAGTTCTGTCAGAATTTGACAGCTTCTTTGGAGAAAAGCTCAGTCTCTGAAACAAAATAGAAAGAGCGCAGCTGTCTGTCTATATTCCTTTTGGTAAGTTAAGCAAAAACAAGTTTTAAACAGATACGCTTAATTAAGGTTTTCTTTGACGCGTACGCGGAGATTCGAGCATTGCTCGCGCGCAGCGGCAGCGACAAAAAAAATGGCATAACGAAAACAAGTAAAATATGCTTGACAGAGTCTTCGCTTCGCTAAGAATGACATAGTTAAACAATCTAATGTACCTTTTTTTTAGCAATATTTGCCTTAGCTATATGACATTGAGCCGCTATAAAAGCTCTAACTTGCCGTCCTTTTTGACATTATAAGCGTTTTTGCCCCACTGCACCCGGCTCTGTCCGAAAAAGGCGGAGAACCACATAATCACATAGAAAATATCTTTGACAGGCGCCAAGAGAGCGTATTTTACAACCTTTTTATCCTCGGCCAGGACGTTCCAGACATAGACGGAGGCGGCCAGGCGCAGGATCAGCCAGATAAAGAAAGCCATCCAGGCCCAGAGAGCCAAGCCGGAGCAGCAGAGCGCGGCCAGACTCCAGAAAAGGCCCTGAGTGATGAAAAAGGAGAAAAAGCCGCCGGGGCGGGAAACTCTATAGGTGCGCATCCAGCGCAGCTGATGCAGAAAATACTCTTTAAAGGAGACCGCATCCACCACGTCCTCGACAACTTCCGGAGCCAGAACCACCTCCAGGCCCAGCTGCGAGGTCCTGAAGCCCAGCTGATAATCGTCGGCCAGATAATCTTTAATAGCCTCCAGACCGCCAATCTTCTGCAGCGTTTCCTTTTTGAGCGCCATGACGGCCCCCAAAGCGAAGCGAATGCCCTCCACCAAACGGGCGACCAGAACCGAGGCGCAGAAATCGGCCACGGAGACGCCCTCGAAAACCGCTCCAGCACTCTCCATTTTTTTGACGATATAAAGACAGGTAACCAGACCGACCTTATCATCGCGGAATTTTTCATTTATTGAGCGCAACAGCTCGGGCGGAGCGATCATATCGGCGTCGGAAAAGACCAGAATCTCATGGGCGGCCTTGGATACGGCGGGAATGCAGGAGGCGATCTTCAGGTTCAGACCTTCGGCTGAAGCGCAGGAAGTTTCGACATTACTTCCCAGACCTGCGGGGCTCTGTCCGGCCTCGTTGACGAAAACATCCTGCGAAGAAGCGGCCAGTATCATCTGATTGAGCCCGCCGTAATTCTGATCGGCAAAGGTGCGCAGACACTCCCAGTTCTGAGTTGAGCGCAGATCATGGACGGGCTTAATCTGGGAAATATCAGCCTCCGCTTCCGAAGGAGCGCTCCCCCTCCGCTCACGGGCCCTGCGTCTCTCTTCGGCAAACCCCCTGACCACCCACAGGGTCAGCAGCAGATAGGCGCAGGAGGCCAAAGTAAAAAGAGACAAAAACCAAGCCGCAAACATATTTAAAACGCTCCGTCAAAAACAAACTAAATTACTGCAGAAGCCTTTTACCGATTTTTATCAATTTCGGTTATAAGCCTGAGAATTTCATTAGTTAAAGCCGCCTTAATCATGACCGAACACCTCTCTGCTATTATATAAGAGACGATGAGCTGCCGCCATTAAATTTTCACTATTTTTCGGCGGCTTCGGGGACGAGATCGCTCAAAGCCTCGATATAATAAATCAATAATCTTCATTGTCGCCGGCGTTTTCTTCGATCTTTGGCAAATTCGACAATTCCTGCAGCTTTTTCCGCAAAACTTCCTTATCCGGAAGTTGAAGCTGATACTGTGCAACCATCATAGGAGACAACGTCCGACTCATTGAGTATTCGACTATTTCATCATTTTTATAAGCGCACAAAAGCAAACCTACGCTGGGATTTTCATCTTGTTTTTTTACCTGCCTGTCAAGTCCCTCCAGATAAAAATCCATTTTAGAGACATATTCCGGTTTAAATTTTCCAATCTTCAATTCTATAGCAACAAGGCAATGCAGGTTTCTATGAAAAAACAGAAGATCAACTCGATAATCTTCGCCGCCGACCTGGATGGGGAACTCTTCTCCGACAAACGTAAAATCTTTACCCAATTCAAGTATGAAATCACGCATCCCTTTTACCAACGCTCTGCGAAAATCATCTTCACGAAATGTGTCCGGAAGATCAAGAAATTCCACCACATACTGATCGAGAAACGGGTTCTGCCGCGTATGCAGCGTCTCCGGCAGCAGTCTATTTTTAGAAAGCATATAACGCTCATAATATCCGCTGTCCATCTGACGCTCTAGCTGACGTTTGCTATATCGTTCTTTTACAGCAAGACGCATATAGAATTCACGTTCTTCATCGCTTTTGCTGCCAGACATAATCAGCAGATGATTAGTCCAGCTTAATTGTGTCACCAGCGGCGACACATTTTTATTCTCTGCATAGGTCTCATAAAACTGTTTCATGCGGTAAAGCCCACGGCGGTTGAATCCCTTTAATCCGGGCCGCTGACGCTGAATGTAAGCGGCGAGAGAATCTATATACCCATCGCCATAGCTTGCTTCTTTCAATTTGTCAGAAAGAAAATGGCCTATTCTCAGATACATCAAAATCAACTCTTCATTAACCTTACGATAAGCGTTATCACGAGCTTTTTCTATAATCTGTACAACATCAGCGAACGTATTATCAAGTTCGTTCACAGGTCATGTCCTTTCCATGTTTTACTATTGCTTAAATCAGATATTTTGAAACTTGCCTTGATCAGCGCCCTATTCGGCGGCCTCGGGGACGAGATCGCTCAAAGCCTCGATATAATAGGCCAGGAAACGGCCCAGATTTTCGGCGGCCGCGGGAGCGGTCTTGGCCATGCGCAGCAGCTGGGGAACGGCGGCGGGGCGCAGCAGAACCGCCAGCGCGGCGCGGAATTTATCGACCTGTCCATCCTTGTCGGTCAGCGCTTCAAAATTCAAGGGCATGTTCTCCGAGCAGGTATCGCTGATAACTTTGATCGCCGCCCAGGGCAGGCCAAATTCGGAAGCCGCCCCGGCTATGGCGCCCGCCTCCATATCGACCGCCTCAGCCTCAAAAAGCTTATGCAGCCGCTCCTTTTCCTGAGCGGTTCCCACTACCTTGGCAGAAGTCAGGCCCCTTACCGACACAGCCTTAATACCGGCTGAAGCGGAAACTTTGGCGGCGGCAAAGCGTTCCAGCATCGCCTCCGAGGGCTGAACATAATTGCTGTTCAAAAGAGCGTTGTAGGCGGCAACGCAGCCGGCTTCCAATCCCTCGCGAAGGCCGCCGGCAAAGCCCGAGGAAATCAGCATGCATGGCTTAAAACGCTGAACAATCTGACGGACGGCTTTATCGGCCCGCTCAAAGCCCATGCCGCTGAGGCATAAAACGACGGGGATCTGCCCGACATACAAATGCCAGACGATTGGCGAATTGCTGCCGATCCCGCCTAAACGCGCTCCCGCCTCCGGGGAGCTGCCCGCCATCTTCAAAAGCGGCTGAGCCTCCTCGGGAACGGCCATGAAAATCGCTATCGGCGACAAACGGCGGAAATGACAGACTGAATCGGCAGAAAAATTCTGAGCGGACGTATTTACGGACATAGTACCGACCTCGACATTATGATTTTTGAACACAAGACTCTTCGTCATTTGTCATTCTGAGCGAAGAATCTATAAAACGGTTTTCAGCGCAGATCATTCGCCGGAGGCTCAGGAGGACAGAAAGAGCAAGCAGATCCTCCAGAGGCTAAACGCTCTTTTTGACCTTGGGCGTTTCCGGCGCGTAGCCGTGGTCTATAAACCACTGCACGGCCCTTTCCAGAGCGGCGCGCGGCTGCTGAGGCTGATAGCCCAGCTCTTTTTTGGCTCTCTCCCAGCTGAAATACATGAGCTTGCGGGCCATCTTGACGCCTTCCAAAGGCACGCTGGGGGCCTTGTGCAGAATTTGCGTACTGACCAGCGTATCAGCCAGGCCCACAATATAGGCGAACCAAAGGGGAAGCTGAACCGAAGGGGCCTTAAGACCGGTAATATCGGCCAGCACGTCGAGAATCTCCTTGAGAGTCATATCGAAGCCGCCCAGAATGTAGCGGCGGCCGCTCTGCCCTTTCTGCGCGGCCACAATATGACCGCGGCATACGTCGTTAACGTCGGCCAGGTTCAAGCCGGTGTTGACGTAAGCGGGCATGCCGCCGTTCAAAAAGCGGGTGATGATCTTTCCCGTCTCGGTGGGCTTGATGTCTCCGTCGCCTATAGGAGTGGAAGGATTGACGATCACGACGTCCTGTCCCTGTTCGGCGGCCTTGAAGGCCTCCCGTTCGGCCAGGAATTTAGTGCGCTTGTAGTGGCCGATCATATCATCCAGGCAAACGGGCGTATCCTCATTGCCGACTCCGCCTCCCTTGGGAATGCCCACCGCCGCCACCGAAGAAGTTACTACCGCTCTGGGAACGTGCTTGGCGGCGCAGGCCTGCAGCAGGTTGCGCGTGCCGTTGACATTGTTTTCGTACAAATCCTCAATTCTGGGAGCCCAGAGGCGGTAGTCGGCGGCGCAGTGATAGACCAGACTGACGCCCTCGACGGCTCTTTCCAGGGATTCCTCATCCCGCAAATCGCCGATAACCTTTTCACACTCCACACCCTGCAGATTGTCAAACTTCGAGCTGCTGCGCGCCAGAACTCTGACTTTCTCGCCGTCCTGAACCAGCATTTTCGCCAAATGGCTGCCTACAAAACCGGTTGCTCCGGTAACTAAAATACACATAACCGTGCGTTTTTCTTGCTCCGGCGCTCAGTTTCCCGCTTTCCCGCTCCTTAACTGCAGCGGCGTTCTTCGCGTCCTAAGGCTGCTTTTTCAAATTATTTAAAGCCTCGGCCGCGTCTTCCAGGCCCTGGTCGGCGGCTTTCTTATACCATTTTGCCGCTTCGTCGTTATTGCCGGCATTTTCGTAATAAACGCCGAGCATATACTCTCCCAGAGCGCATTCCTGATCGGCAGACTTTCTGAACCACTTTTCAGCCTCGTCTAAGTTCTTCTCAGCCCCGTTTCCGAAAAAATATAAGCCGCCCAGCATTGCCTGGGCCTCGGCATCATTCTGTTCCGCCGCCTTATGCGCCCACTTGAAGGCTTCTTCGCAGTCGGATTCGACAATTTCGCCGGTCAAATATATGGAGGCCAGCTTGCACTGCGCATCCGAGTTGCCGAATTCCGCCGACTGCCGCAGCAGCCGTAAAGCTTCCTGATTATTCTTTTCCGTGCCTATGCCTTTAAAATACAATTCGCTCAGCATCATCTGCGCATAGGCGCGCATTTCAGAGACTTCCTGCTGCTCGGAAGCTCTTTTCAGCCATCTGACGGCCTCGGCCGGGTTGGCTTCAATCCCCGCTTCGCCCGTGAGGTAAATGCCGCCCAGCATCAGCTGCGCTTTGATGTTTCCCTGTTCCGCGGAACGCAGAAACAGCTTCTCCGCTTCCTGACAGTCTTTAGCCACTCCCGTGCCCTCAAAATAGCACATGGCCAAAAGAGTCTGGGCGTCCGATAAGCCCTGATCGGCAGCCCGGCGGAACCATTTGACAGCCTCTTCGTAATTCTGAGCGAATCCGATCCCTCTATAATAGCAATAGCCCAGACCGCATTGAGCTTCAGCGTCGCCGTTTTCGGCATTTTCAATATAATGCCTGACAACCGCTTCGGCGTCTGACGCTTCGCTCTCCGCAGCCTCCGCCGCCTGAGGAGCATCGGAATTATCGGCATAAGCGGCCGCGTTCAGCTCCGCGCCCGCCGCAAAGCACATGATTCCCATTAAAAAACCGGCCATTTTTATTTTGATGCTCATAACGCAGGTATCTCCCTTTAAATTATACTGTTATATAAATATATAACGTATATATCCGCTTCGCAAGCATTCAGAGGACGAAAATCAGCCAATTATTCAGGCGAAGGAAAGAGCCGCCCGGCGAGCATGAGAAAGCCTCGGCAAAACCGAAGGAACCGACTAAAAATGAACGGAAGAGCGCTCTGTACAGCGTCAGACTGTCGGCGTTCAGCCCTCAAAGAAGGCAAAACTCCGGAAACGTGCAAAAGGACAAAAAATAGTATATATCAAACTTTTTTGTAATTTGCGCTGAACGGAGTAAACAGAATCATTATGCTCGATCCTCAGGAACGCCGGGAAAAGGCCATGGCCATTTTCTCGGAAGGCTATAACTGCTCTCAGTCGGTAGTCAAGGCCTTCGCCGATCTGCTGCCGATCGAAGAAGAGAGCCTGCTCAGACTGGCCAGCTCCTTCGGAGGGGGCATGGGCCGGCTGCGCGAGGTCTGCGGCAGCGTCAGCGGCATGTTTATGGCTGCAGGCCTGCTGCAGGGATACGCCGGACCGGCAAAAGGACCGGTGAAAAACCGGCACTACGCCAATATTCAGCATTTGGCCCAGAAATTTAAGGAACTGCACGGTTCCATTGTCTGCCGCGAGCTTCTGCATAAGCCGCCCGGTCCGGAAGCTCCTCAGGCCGAAGAGCGCACACCTGAGTATTATAAGAAGCGTCCCTGCCGGGAGATCGTCGGCAGCGCCGCCTTTATTCTGGCGCAATATCTCAATGAATCGGAAGCGGCCGCAAAGACCGAAGATATAGAGTAAAAACCGCCTGCAGAGGCCGGCGCATGAAGGCGCCGCGGCTTTATCATATCTTACGGGTTGGGCGCGGCGTTTTAAGCGCCAGGTTCAGACGCCGTCAAACATTATCTGGAGTTATTAAATGGCCTGCGAACTGATTGATGTACATAAATACGCCCCGTGGGAGAAAAGACCGGAAATTCCCAAGGAACCGGTCTGCGTTCCTTACGTCCCGCTCGAGCTCAAGAAAACATCCAGTCTTTTAGCGGATTTAAACATTATTCTGTTCTTAGTACTTTACGGCATCGTCCTGCCCATCATAGCGACCCGTTTTCTTCCGCTCAGCAAAACCTACAGATATGATATGAAAGCTATGGGGATATTTGCCGTGGGATCGTGCATAGTCATTTTCATTCACTGGGGTATATATAAATTGACCAAATATTACCTCAATACAAAAATAACCGATCCCTGCATGAAAATGACGGATGAACCTTACCAACGCTATATTTTGAACAAAGACGACCCGCATTTTCTCAAGCATTTGGAACATTACAAAGAACACGGAACCTGGATACTGCCGAGGGAAGGATACTTAAACAGCGGCGGCAGCGGTGCGCCGGACAGCCAGGACCGTGCTGCGTTCAAATAAGTTTGTTCCCGCATACTGCGCGGAAAGGATAAATAAATGGCCTGTACGATTACCGAAGATTACAATTACGCCCGCTTCCAGCATCGGCCGGAAATACCCAAGGAGCCCATCTGCCTGCCCGAGGACGCCGCCAAACGCCTGGCGTGGCAGAAGGGAATTGTTTATTTTGTCTTTGTCGTCTTGGCCATCGTCTTCTCGCTGCATTTCGATAAGCAGCCCAGCTGCCAGGCCGACAGTATTTACGGGGCCAAAGCCGTCGCTCATCAGCAGAGCGGCCGGAGACGCTCGCCGGCCAACCCCGTCGTCTGGATAATTGCCATAGCCTGTACCTATATGACTATCCACGTGATCAAAAGAATAACCTACGCCCAGGTTCAGAACCCGGTGACCAACCCCAAAGGCTGCCGCTATCAGGGGCGCGTCCTCTTCACCCTCGATCCCCACATGAAGCTGCACATAGAATACTACAAGCTTTACAAAAGCTGGACCCTGCCCGACCACGTTATTGAAGCGGGCCGCGTCGATCCTCTCCCGGCCCAGCCCGGCGCTCCCGGAGCAATTGATGATTTCAGCGAGTTTAATAACTGAAAAGGGACAAATTTATGGCCTGCCGGCTCATCGATTCATATACATACGGACGTTACGAAAAAAGACCCGAGCTTCCCAGAGAG